>JAYOWQ010000054.1:0-9557 GCA_038152055.1 Opitutales bacterium
CATCGAGATCATGAAAAAGTTCTGAAAATCCCTGCATCTCTCCTTACTCCTCAGCGGTTCGCATAGCCGCACCCTCTAGCATGGACGCCTGCACTCCCCGCTCATGCAAATAGCGTGCCAGCGGGTCGCCATCCCCATGGGTCAGTTTAATCATCTCCGCTTCCGTGCCATCGATCACCTCGAGCAGTCCCGCCCAGTCCGCATGATCGGAGAGGACAAAACCGCGGTCGAGGTTTCTTCGTCTTCGGGCACCCCGCACCGTCATCCATCCAGAGGCAAACCCACGCCTGGCGCCCTTGAACCGTCGGGTCCATCCGGCATCCTCAACCGCCGGCGGAGCCACGATCATCGCCCCGGACCAGTCCCCGTCTCCTTCCTTTGCCTTTTTCACTACGGGAAACTTCACCCCGGAGGATTCGTAAACCGGAAGAAAGGGATGCACCGCCCCATGGGCGAACACGGGCCCGATCGATGTATCCAGTCCACGCAATACTCGCTGGGCCTTGCCCAGAGAGTAGGCAAAAAGAAGGGAGGGTCGTCCCGCTTCGGCGTTTTCGCTCCACCACTGATTGATCTGCTCATGGATTGCCTCCTCTCGCTCCCAATGATAAATGGGAAGTCCGAAGGTGCATTCGCTCACAAAAACGTCACACTTGACGGGTTCAAACGGTTCACAACTACGATCCGGCTGGGGTTTGTAGTCCCCACTCACCACCCATACCCGCCCCCCTACCTCCACCCTTATCTGAGCGGATCCAAGGATATGACCCGCCGGATGAAAGGATACCCGGGCGCCCCCAATCTTCCGGCTCTCTCCAAAAGGAATCCCCTCCGCCACCACCTCCTCTCCCAAGCGCAACTTGAGCAAAGGCAGACAGGTATCGGAAACCAAATAATTTGCATGACCAGGGCGGGCATGATCACTGTGGGCATGAGTGACCAGAGCGCGGTCCACCCGACCCCGCGGATCAAGGTAAAAATCTCCTGCCGGGCAGTACAGTCCTTGCGGACGAACGATCAACGGTTCATCCATAACCCCTTCGAACCTTTCGAACCTAGAATGAATTTTTTAAAGGGACGCTTACAAAAAACAAACCTTTCATTTCGCATGATCCTAAAACGGCAAACCATCGTATTATTATTGTTATGGCACCTTACAGCTTCACGCAAACGAATGATTCTAACGACCCGGTGGGTCGTTTCATGACCGACCGTTCACGCATGGCTCCTCCTACCCGGGACGAATATGATCTCCTTTTCAGGGAACTTGAGAAGGGTTCGCAATCCGCCAAGCAGGAACTGATCGAGAGGCACGTCCGTCTTGTCGCTTCCATCGCTCTGAAGTTCCGCCACGTCAACGTTCCCATGGAGGACGTTATGGCCGAGGGCATTCACGGGCTCATCATTGCGATTGAAAAGTTCGATCATTCCAGAGGAATCAAACTCAGCACCTACGCTGCCTGGTGGATCCGCCAGCGCATACAGAGATTTGTCAGCAAGATGGCGGAAGCGGTCTCCATTCCCCATGACGTTTCTCAGGGCAAGAGAAAGGAAAACAATTTACGCACCGCGTTGCAGGTTTCCCTTGGACGCGAGCCCACCGAAAACGAGGTCAAGGATGCGTTGGACGACAACCGCAATCTTTCCGGCAGGGTCAAACATGCTCCTGCAAGCACCATGTCTCTGGACGAACCGTTTTCCGATGACTCCGAGCATTCGTTGATTGATCTCATGTCTGACGAGACCGACACCCGGAAATCTTACCGCGAGGACGGTTCGCTTGCGGATGACGTTCGTGTGGCCCTCGGTTTCCTCGAGCCCCGTGAACGCAAGGTTCTCTCCATGCGGTTTGGACTCACCAAGGACAAGGAGGCGATGAAATTGGATGACATCGCCGGGCTTCTTAACGTCTCGGGCGAGCGCGTGCGCCAACTGGAATCCCTCGGTCTGCGAAAGCTCCGGGCAGTGGTGATGAACAATGGCAAACTGGATTTTCGCAACCTGGATAAAATGGTCGGTATCGATTTACGTGGCAAAACCAAGATGAGTCCTTTACAACTCTCCCTCATCCTGGACAATGCCGCGTAATCAATGATTTCCTCTCTTTCCAAGTGGGTATGCCCACCTCCCGAAACCTTTGAAGAACCCGATCCTTCCCAAGACAGGGTTCAGTGGTTTCGTTGCGTTCCCTACATACTCATTCACTTGGGAGTGTTTCTGGCATTCCTTACCCCCTTCGGCTGGCCTTGCCTGGTGGTTCTGGCCCTGTCCTACGCCACTCGCATGTTCGCCATTACAGCCTTTTACCACCGCTATTTCTCGCACCGCACCTTCACCACCGGCAGGGTGATTCAATTTCTCGGCGCCTTCGTCGCCTGCGCCTCCGGTCAGCGCGGCCCGCTATGGTGGGCGGCTCACCACCGCCGGCATCACCGGCATTCCGACACCGAGGACGATTCCCATTCCCCCCACCACAGGAATTTTATCTGGAGTCATACCCTCTGGTTCATGACGGATTACGCCCTCCCCACCTTCCTCAAGGAAATTCCCGACTGGGTTAAGTTTCGTGAACTACGGTTCATCAACCGATACGATTGGATCGCCGTGGTCTTGCTTGCCCTGGTTTGTTACCTGCTTGGCCAATGGGCGGCTTTCGAGGCATGGACGGGAATGAATGGACTTTCCATGCTCTCCTGGGGATTCTTCATCCCCACCGTGTTGCTCTACCATGCGACTTTTTCCGTCAATTCCCTGACTCACATGTTTGGGAAAAAGAAGTACGATACCGGGGACGAAAGCCGCAACAACTGGTTTGTTTCCATCATTACCTTTGGCGAGGGCTGGCACAACAACCACCACTATTTCCCAGGTTCCGCCAGGCAAGGGTTCAGCATTTGGGAATTCGACCCTACCTACTACGGCCTTCGAATCCTTGCCCTATTGGGTCTCGTCAGCGACCTGCGTCCCGTGCCCGCATGGGTAAAAAGCAAGGTTCGGGGCTAAGGTTCCTCTCGATCGTCCCGCGACGGGCAACATGAAGATTGCCATCATTGGATCCGGGATTTCAGGACTTGGATGCGCTCATCTGCTGAAAGACAACCATGAGGTCACTTTATTCGAAGCGGCGGACAAAGCCGGCGGGCACGTCAACACCGTGGACGTTGCCGGACAGACTGGGGATTTCCGGATCGATACGGGATTCATCGTCTTCAACGAGCAAAATTATCCTAATTTCGTTAGGTTGCTCGAACGACTCGGGGTGGACTCCCAACCCACGAGGATGGGTTTTTCAGTCCGATCGGAAAGAACCGGGATCGAATACAGTGGAGAGTCGATCGCCGGATTGTTTGGCAGCCTGAAAAACCTGACCGATCCCAGGCACTGGATTATGGTTAGGGATATTTTGAAATTTCACAGACTTGCGGAACGATATTCCGATTCCGATGAAACGGTCTCGGATTTTGTCAAAGGTAACGGATTGGGCGATCGATTTGAGAATTCCTTTCTTCTCCCTCTCGGATCTGCCCTCTGGTCCTGCTCCACTGAACGCTTTGGTTCCTTCCCCATGGAGTTCCTCACCGATTTTCTGTCCAATCACAGGATGCTGCAGGCGTACAACCGACCGGTCTGGCGGGTATTGAGAGGAGGATCCCGTACTTACGTCGATAAAATCACCCAAAGTTTGGGCGAACGCCTGCTTTTGTCCACTCCTGTTCAATCCGTCCGCAGGAAGGAAAAGGGTGTCATCATCACTTTGCCCGGGGGGCGCCAGCAATCCTTTGACCAAGCCATTCTTGCCTGCCATGCCGATCAGTCGTTGAGAATGCTGGACGGCGCCGAAACGGAAGAAATCCAACTTCTGCAAAATTTTCCCTACGAAACCAACCGGGTTTCCCTGCACTCCGATGACCGCCTGTTGCCCCGCCGTTCATCCGCGCGGGCAAGTTGGAATGCTTACATCGGGCAAGAGGACAGGAATCATGCGGTGGTTACCTACGACATGAATATCCTGCAAAGCCTGCCCACGCGGGAACCCTTCTGCGTATCCCTCAATCAGGAATCCGAAATTGAGGGGGGTCTCAGACATGCCGACTTCACCTTCGAGCACCCCACCTATCACCCCGGCAGAAAGTCTGCCCAGTCCATGCACTCTTCCTTTATTCAGCGTCGGGGGATTTCCCTTTGTGGAGCTTATTGGGGATATGGGTTTCACGAGGATGGGCTGAGCAGCGCCCTGCGGGTATGTGAATCATTCGGGGAAAAACTAGGATGAACAGTTGTCTCTACTTCGGTGAAGTCAGCCATCACCGCAAAGCCCCAAGGAAGCACGATCTTCGCTATGCGGTCTACATGGCTCATCTCTTTCTCGATGAATTGGATGATGCATTCAAGGGACGCTGGCTCTGGTCGGTCGACCGCTCCAACCTCGGCTGCTTTCAGCGCGATGATTATCACAGGCCCGAAATTCCCGACCTCGGCGATGCGGTCCGGCAAACCATGTCCGACCAACTGGGCAGAGACGTGTCCGGCCCTCTTTCGATCATTACCCACCTGCGCTCCCTGGGATACTGCTTCAACCCGGTGAGTTTTTACTTTTTGTGGAACGAAGAGCGTACCTGCCCAACCGCCCTGATGGCGGAAATCACCAACACGCCCTGGGGGGAACGATACCCCAGGTGCTTTGAATGGGAAACATGCCCTGAAACCGGCCGTAGCGATTATGAATTCCACAAGGAATTTCACGTTTCTCCCTTTATCGGAATGAATATCGATTACGACTGGAGATTCCGCGCTCCCACCGACCGCTTCCAGGCCGACATGATTTTACGGGAAGATGGGGAAAGTTTTTTTACCGCGCATTTAAAACTTTCGCGTCGTCCATTGGACGGCCGCAATCTCGCTTGGGCACTGGCCAGATTTCCATTTATGACCTTGAACGTAACCCGGGCGATTTATTGGAATGCACTGATTTTAAGACTCAAGGGTTGCTCTTTTTACCCTCACCCCAAAAAATCAGTTCTTTAAGTTGCCCAAAAAATGAAAGTCACGGCTTCCGCAAGCATCTCGCCCGCACTTCGCTCCACCAGCGAGGGACTTGGATTCTTTGGCCGTTTGCTGCTTGATCAATTGAGCAAGATCGAGCGCGGAACCATTGAATTGAGCTTCGATGGATTGGTTCATTCCTTTGGCGAGGCAAATTCCGGGCTCACCGCACGGATTGAAATCAAGGATTCATCCTTTTTTCGCAAGGCCTGCCTTGGAGGCTCCCTTGGAGTGGCGGACAGTTTTGCCTCGGGGGACTGGGATACGGACGATCCAGTCATCCTCTTCCGTCTGTTTTTACAAAACCTCGAAGTCATGGATGGGCTGGAAGGAGGATGGGCCACCCTCTTGAACAAATTTGCCCGGTGGGCGTATCTGATCGGCCAGAAAAACACCATAAAGGGAAGCCGCAGAAATATTGCCCTGCACTACGACCTGGGTAATGACTTTTACGAACTCATGCTCGATCCCACCATGACCTATTCCTGTGGCATTTTTGCGGATGAGCGAACAACCCTGGAAGAGGCATCCCTTGCCAAGTACGACCGGATCATCGAGCAACTGGAAATCCGGGACGGGCAGACGGTTCTGGAAATCGGATGTGGTTGGGGCGGGTTTGCAGCGCGCTTGCTTGAGACAACGCATGCAAGATGGACTGGCACCACCATCTCCCTGCAGCAATACAACTACGCCAAGCAAATCATCGAAAAAGGCGGATGGCAAAAACGAGCCACACTTTTCCAGGAAGATTACCGAAACCTGAAAGGATCCTTCGACCGTATTGTCTCCATTGAAATGATCGAGGCGGTAGGTCACGAATATTTACCCACTTATTTTTCGAAAATCTCTGATCTGCTGCAAGAAAACGGAGCCGCTCTGGTGCAGGCAATCACCATGCCTGAGCACCGCTTCGATCAATACCTGAAGGAAGTCGACTACATCCGCACCCGGGTATTTCCCGGCAGTTGCGTACCCTCGATCTCGGCCATGGTGACCGCCTTGGCGAGGCAATCCGATCTTCGCCCAACCGGCATCCATGATATCGGTTATCATTATGCACGCACTCTGCGGGAGTGGCGCCTGCGATTTATGGAAAACGAACGGGAAATAAAAAAGCTTGGCTATGACGATTCCTTCCGACGGGCATGGATTTATTATCTGTGTTACTGCGAAGCCGGGTTTGAGGAAGGCTACACCGGTGACGTTCACCTACTGCTGACCAAACCCAAATCCACTGTCGGGAAAGGATTTCCCAAATGAACGAACACCTGAAATTTTGGCTCAACCTTCTGGTCTTTCAGGCTGCCTGGTTTGCCTGCGTGCTGGGCTCGAAATCATCCCACCCGATACTCTACCCCGCGATTGGTTTTTGCGCGGTACTTGGACTAGTCATTTTGAACAAACGATTCGGTTCCGCTTTTCCTTTTCTTCTCTCCGCCGTTGCACTGGGCATGGTGGGAGATTCGCTGCTCGTCCGCCTGGAACTGCTCGCATTTTATGCCAACCCCACGGTGGGTGGCGCTCCTTTGTGGATGATAATTCTTTGGGCCAACTTTGGCCTGATGCTCCGTCCCCTTTTTCCCTGGTTTTTGGAAAACAATATCCGGTGCCTGCTCGGATTCTCCCTTGGTGGGGTGGCTGCCTATTATGCGGGTTGGCGAATGGATGCCCTTGCCTTCACCTCCGGTTGGTTCTCTGCTCTTGCCATTTTCATCGAGTGGGGAATGGCTGGATTCGTTCTTCGGCAAGTGCATGTAAAATACCCCAAGATCACGGATGAGTCCAACTGAGCTCCTGCTTTACGGACAGGCAGGAGCATCGGCGGTGATGTTTCTGGGCTGGTTAATTTCCCTGAAAATCAGGAACACCTCCTACGTCGACGTCCTCTGGGCCTATGGTGTGGGTATCCTCGGGATCATTTATCTCTATCTAATGAAGCAAGATTGCCACCCTGCCCGACACGCGCTCCTGCTTGGATTGCTCGGAGCATGGTCAGCCCGACTCGGCACTCACCTGCTCCGCCGGTGCTGGGGCAAACCGGAAGATCCGCGTTACCTTTACCTGCGCGAGCATCTGGGCGAGCGGGCAAACTTTGGATTCTTCCTCTTTTTTCAGGTACAGGCGTTCTGGGTGGTTCTCTTTGCCAGTCCCTTTATTGTTCTCGGAAGCAATCCTTCCGATCTTTTGTGGACGGATCAAGTGGGAATGCTCGTTTGGATCGTCGGATTTGTCGGGGTCAGTCTGGCGGACAAACAACTCCGCCTGTTCAAGAATTCTCCCGGGCGCACCCGGGCGGAGGTCTGCGGGAACGGCTTGTGGAAATATTCCCGCCACCCAAATTATTTTTTCGAGTGGGTCCTTTGGCTGGGCTATCTGCCCATGGGGATTCATTCAACCGGCGGTGGCTGGCTCTTGCTGATCCCTCCTACACTTTATCTCTTTCTTACTCGAATTACCGGCATTCCCTTCGTGGAGGCGCGAAAGTTGGAAGCGAGTGGGGATACTTATAGAAAGTATCTCGATTCCACTTCTTCCTTTTTTCCCTGGTTTCCCAAATGATTTTCTTTCTGACTGATGAGCCTGACTGATACTTTTATTCAATTAAGCGAACGCGGCCTGATGCCCGACTTCCTCATCCGCGCGGGCATTCGCAACCTCTGCAAAAAACGGCTTCAACAGTGTAAAACCGAGGACTGTGAAAAAAATGCGGAATTGGCCGAGGAATTTTTGCAGTCTGTCGATCATTCCCCGCTTGCAGTGGAAACGGACAAGGCCAATGAGCAACACTATGAAGTTCCTGCCGACTTCTACCACTTGGTACTCGGGAAAAACTTAAAGTACAGTTGCTGTTGTTATGAGCCTGGCTCCAATGGGCTTGATCAAGCTGAGGACCGGGCGCTGGAAATTACCTGCCAACGGGCGGATTTGCAGGACGGACAGGACGTTCTCGAACTCGGATGCGGTTGGGGATCCCTCTCCCTGTGGATGGCAAAGCATTTCCCCAACTCCCGCATCCGCTCGGTCTCCAATTCTCATTCCCAGAGGGAATACCTTATGAAGACCGCCAGCGAGCGCGGGCTTGGCAACCTGGAGGTGTTGACCGCGGACGTGAATGTCTTTGAGGCGGATCAATCCTATGACCGGGTGATTTCGGTGGAAATGTTCGAGCACTTGCGCAATCACCGGCAATTATTTGACCGTATTCATAGCTGGTTAAGACAGGGAGGCAAATTATTCACTCACGTATTCTGCCATCGCAGCGCCTCCTATCCCTTTGTGGTGGAAGGAGAGGATGACTGGATGTCCCAGCATTTTTTCAGCGGGGGCACCATGCCTGCCGACGAACTCTTCCTCCGTATTTGTGGCAATCTGAATCTGGAGCGAAGGTGGCGCTGGTCGGGCACTCACTATGCCAAGACGTCGGAGGATTGGTTGCTCAATCTTGACCGTAATAAAGATGCAGCCATCTCGATTTTTTCCAAGGACCAGTCCAAGGAAGATGCCCATAAATCCTTCCACCGCTGGCGTATCTTTTTTCTCGCCTGCGCGGAGACCTTTGCCTACGCCAAGGGGCAGGAATGGTGGGTCTCCCACTACCTCTTTGCCAAGCAGGGATAAGATGCTTTTCTGTCTATGACGCGATAAAGGGTTGTTTTTACCCTCAAGCTTTGCCAACAATCTTTCTTTTCCTTTTTTAGAACGAACCCCAATTACCCTTATTCCTTACGATGAAGTTAGAGACAAAATGCCTCCACGCTGGCTACCAGCCCGACCCCACCACCAATTCCCGTGCCGTACCTTTGTACAAGACCAGCTCCTATGTGTTTAACAACACCGAGCATGCCGCCAATCTCTTTGGTCTGCGCGAACTGGGCAATATTTACACCCGCTTGATGAACCCAACCACCGATGTGCTCGAGCAACGGGTGGCTGCCCTCGAAGGTGGAGCCGCCGGACTGGGTATCGCATCCGGCACCAGTGCGGTGTTTTACTCCATCATCAATATTGCCGAAGCAGGAGATGAGATTGTGTCCGCCAACAATCTCTACGGTGGTACCTATACCCAGTTTAATGACATCCTGCCCAAGCTTGGGATCAAGGTAAACTTTGTGGATCCTAATGATCCCCAGAATTTTGCCGCCGCGATCACTCCAAAAACCAAAGCTTTGTTTTGTGAATCCGTGAGCAACCCAGGTCTTGATGTGGCCGATCTGGAAGCGATTTCCAAAATTGCCAACGATCATGGCATTCCCCTGATTGTGGACAGTACCTTTTCCACTCCCTACCTCACCCGTCCGATCGAGCATGGCGCCAGCATCGTGGTACACTCCCTTACCAAATGGCTCGGAGGCCAAGGCAATGGCATTGGGGGCGTGGTGATCGACTCCGGTACCTTCGACTGGAAGAACGGCAACTTCCCCCTCTACGACCAGCCGGACAGCAGCTACCACGGCCTCCGCTGGGGTCACGATCTGCCCGAACCACTTGCCCCCCTTGCCTTTATCTTAAGAATG
>JAYOWQ010000055.1:0-9220 GCA_038152055.1 Opitutales bacterium
AAAACGATCGCGTCCTATGTCGATTACCGATAGGTGATAGGGAGAGAACCATCCCCATACCTTTCGATTGAAAAGAACGTGCGAAGATTGAATGGAATTTGGCTCGACCTTGGTTAAATTTGCCTTATCTTGATCATCATTTGCATTGCCGGGGTGGCGGAATTGGTAGACGCGCTAGATTCAGGTTCTAGTGTTCGAAGGAACGTGCGAGTTCAAGTCTCGCCCTCGGCACCATTCCTTTGCAAAAATTTCTTTTTTTCTCTTGCATCCTTATCCCTTTCAAGTGAGAAGAATATAGTCCCTCTCTTTTAATCTATCCTCACTACAACTAATGAAATATCTTCATTTTTTTCTTCCGTTGATTTGCTTAACTTTTTTTACACCTTTTAATTCACTCCTCGCACAAGATGGCGATGAGGAAGGTGATGCCGCTCCTGCAGAAGGGGGAGGTGACACTGCTGCTGGAGGTGGGGATGCCGCTCCTGCAGAAGGGGGAGGTGACACTGCTGCTGGAGGTGGGGATGCCACTCCTGCAGCCGCTCCGGCTCCTGCCGCCGGTGGTGACAGTGGTGGTGATGCCGGAACCGCACCCGCTGCTCCTGCTGCCGCTCCTGCCCCTGCTGCCGGTGGTGAAGCTGCCGCCGCACCTGCTCCGGCCGCACCAGCTCCCGCCGCACCAGCTCCGGCTCCCGCAGTTGCGGCACCCGCTCCTCCACCCGCCGCACCTGCTTTTGACATGGGGGCTGCTTTTTCCTCCAGTGCAGGTGCTGCTCCACCTCCTGAAATTGCAGCGGACAGCAACCCAGTCTTGCAAGTTGTTGTTCTTACTGGTGGTGAGTTCTCTTTGGACGACGCTGCAACCACCGGGATCTCCGTCATTCAGCAAATGGCTGCCAATCCTGTAGACGACACTGGATTCTCCTTAGATCAATTGAAGAGAAATATTCAGGCTAAAGCAAAGGTTGCTAAGGCATTTCAGGATGGTGGTGATCTCAAAGCCATGATTTCCAAGGCCATCAATTTAAAGAAGGATCAATTGGAAGCTTTTCAGTCTGGATCACGACAAGATATTGTTAAGATGCGCGCCAACACCGCTGAGGGAATCACCTTTTCCATCGATAAACTTGATGAAGTCGCCGCCAAGGCTAAAGTAATTAAAAGCGCCAAGGACCAAGGCAAGGTCATTGACGACAGCGTGTTTACCGAAGTAAATAAAATGAAGACTGATGAGCTCGAACTCTTCAAGGATGCTTCTTTGGACCAAGTCGCTAGTGCTTTCAATGCTTCCGGGGGAACCTTGAATAGCGATGGCATTGCGTCCTTGGTAGGAGTTGGACAATTCGTTGCCCAAGGAGGAGGATCCTTCGATGACTTTGCGGGCAAGGACTATGGCGAAGGTTTCTTCAAGGACTATCGTGATCCGGACAAAGCGAAGGAAGCGGTTGATTCAGGCTACACACCGGATTCCTTGAAAGAGGCAGCTGATAGCGGGGTCGCTCCACCAACCCCAGTTTTGCTTGACGCTAACAACAAGCCTGTCGTGCTTAAGGTCGGAGACCGTTATGTTTGGGCGCCTGATCTTAAAGGCAGGGAATTACACGCAGTTTGGGGTATTGATGAATCAAATGGAGACATTGGGATGGACAAGGTTTCCCTCACTGCCACGAACTACAACGGCCAAGCTTTGCGAGGCAATGACGGAGCTTCAGATGCAGACGGATTCTCGATGAAAATTGAAGTGTTCTCAGACTCAGTCATCAAAGTTACTGAATATTTTGACGATGGAACCACCGTTGACGAGGTAGTTTTCTTCAAGGTAATAAGGGGAGCAAATGGTGAAGTGCTCTCAGCTGCATTGGAGTTTGAAAATCCCGTTCTTGGTAACACCATAGACAACGACGAATTGAACTACATTAACATAAACACTGAAAGTTCCAAAGCATTGATTAACAAACTCTCAGCTGCAAAAAATTTAACTGAACTCCCAACTGGTGTATCACCTGACCTTCAGCTGTTTGGGAAAAGAACAGACGCAGACAACAGATATAACCAACTTTTTGACGCTACTTCCTCTACCGTGCTTACTGACCAAAACGGCAAGCCGTTAGTCGTGCGATTTGCTTCCAACGACGAGGATCATGCTTACACCTATCAATGGGCAAGAAGTTTGGATGGCGCGGAACTCCAAACCGCATCGAAT
Organism: Opitutales bacterium; assembly: GCA_038152055.1. GTDB lineage: Bacteria > Verrucomicrobiota > Verrucomicrobiia > Opitutales > Seribacteraceae > Chordibacter. The sequence continues at coordinate 2,201 of JAYOWQ010000055.1, forward strand.
CGGGATGGAGTCGTTGAAAACCGCATTATCACAATCAGCGGAAATACTGCCACATGGAAAGATGAAAACGGTGAAACAGAAACAGCTACCATTGAAATTTTCGGGAGTGTAATCAGGTCTGTTGAAACTACCGATGAAGGTAATCTAGTCAGTTTTCACAAAATCGCCCGTGAAGGTGAAAGTTTCCGGATCATCACACTGGAGTTTCAACCCGGAACTTCCATCGATTACGACCTCATTGATAGTTTGATTTGGGACAACAGATATTTGAACGAAAACGTCACTGGATTTCTTGGTTCGGGTGCTGATCCATCGGATAAGGAATTTCTCTATGGCAATCCAACGGATGCTCTTAACCAAAAGAATCTTTTGTCTAGCATCAAAGGATTCGGCGCCCCTGCCAGTCTAAAAAGAACCGCTGGCTATCCTCAAAGCGGGGGTCCTTTAACCGATTCCTCATGGACGGCTTTCGATACGTACCTAAAAGGCCTTCACGACAACACTCAATCAAGCATTGATGCCCTTGCCCCAGCAATCAGTCTTCTTGAAAGAACCATGCTTAATCGTACCATTAATGGAGGAGATCTGGATGACGTAAATCATGCCCATTTCAAGGACTTTCTTACACTCAGTGAATTGGATTCCGAGGATGTTCCTTCAACTTATCTTCAGCTAGTTGCAGGTTTGGCGAATGTTGGAACAATTGACCCAAGTGGTGATTTAACCTCTGTCAAGAACTACATAAACGTCATCAACGGAAAGAATGAAAATTATTGGAATAATGATATGACTGCCGCAAATTTTTCCGTACTTTTGGATGAATTCCTTGGTAGCCGCCGCGGATGGTTGAGCAACAACTTTGATTCTCGTTCAGATGACTTTAGCAGGGCTGAGGTAAGCGATCCTGACAATTCCAGAGGACTTACCTACAATCTGGACATTGATGATCCTGGCAGTAGCGCAGACGGGGTAGCGTTCAAAGTGCTGAGCGGCCACAACAACTACTTGAGCGGCAAGTTCACTGATTCCACCCATGCCGTTCCTAGTCCGGGCAGTGCCTTGGACAAGGTAGTTGACGTTACGATCATCACCTCAGCCAGAGACACTGTAATCGGTGTGCCAGGGCAGAATGGAGTTGAACAAACTTTCGAGATCGACACCCCCGATTGGGAACCTGGAAGACCACAAGCCGACGAGGATGCTTACGTGATATCCGCAGGTGACGAATTGTACTTGCGAGAACCATGGACCACAAATGAAGCCCATTACCGAAGCTACGCTAATCCAGCCAAGATGAATATAGAGATCGATCATTCTTCCTTGGCATTGGCTGCGGTTGATGCGATGAATCTGGTCAATGTCGATATCACAACTGGCGGTGGACTGGCGGTTGCTTCTCTTGACGAATTAAACATTTGGGCGACCAATACTTCCGACCCTAACGTGTTCACTGTTGGAGAAGGGGGCAACGATTTCGAAAGCCTTTATCTTTACGCAGGTACTGAACTAAACGTTAAAGACTTAGTGGTAACTGGCCGGGTGGACGATGTATACATGGAAGCAACCACCATCAACCTGACCAACGTTACCTTCCCTGCCAACTCTTCTGTGTTATTTCGTTCGGAAGCAGGGAACTTAAGATTTCTCAATGAAAGTCAGTCTTGGATGAAAAATGCCGTGAACGTTAGAAATGTCGTTCACCAAGGAATTGATGCTACTCGTGAAATACGTTCCACGGATTTTGTACCTACGTCTCTTGGTAGCAGATCATCCAAAGATCCCAGCAGAACAAGACCATACATCGAGGTTCAAAGATTTACACGCAACGCAAACTAATCTCTTTGTCTACTCAAAGATAATCACATGAAAAAATTATTTATCCTCACGACCTTTCTTCCTGCCTTAGCGCTTGCTCAAGTAGATCAAACTGCAATAGATCGTCCAACCGGTCCACCAGAGGGTACCATTGGCGGAGGTTCTCAAACTGGTGCCGGAGGAAAGGCATCTGATGCAGGTGCACAAAGGCCAATTTCAGTTCAATTGGGTGGCCTCTCTGTTTTCGCTGGTTACGACTCCAAAATAGTATACCGATACAACCCACAGCAAATGTCTCCAGACCTGCTCGATGGGATCACCAGTGGTAACAAACAAGAAGACAAGTCTGGAATTTGGCAGAATACGATATCCGCAGGCGCCAGTTCGATGCCGAGTGATACGGATACATTGGTAATAACCCCTCTTGCAGGATTAAGTTGGACTGCGTCCGATTATTTGAACGACAAATTGAGCAAACCTCTTAACGATTATGCAACCACGGTCTATTCATTACTCATGATTCAGCACGAGTCAGGATGGGGATTTCGCGTGGGTACGAGCTACACGAATGTTAGAAACAACAATACTGACTCCGAAGATTATCGTGAATTCTACCCTAATCTTGGTGCCATGAAAACCTATCCGATTGGCCCGGATACCTTGGGTATTCTTGATGTTTCAGGTGGTTTTCACTTCACCAAGGCCAGTTCAAGTGACTTGCTTTATAGAGGTATACACGGCACCGGCAATTATGAACAACTCAACAACAGGGATTTTGCTGTTTCCTACACGATCCGTCACAATTTCCACGATTTTGTTATCTCTCCTAGTTACAGATTCTCTTACAAGAAATTTACTGAGGACGATACCGCTAATAGTGGAAGATGGGACATCATGCACAATCTTTCATTAAAGGCCGACTACGCTCTTCATGAAAATATTAATCTGTCATCAAGCTATTCCTATTCACGTAGAAATTCCAGTGATGAAAATGCCGATGACATGAAAACCTACGATCTTGGTTTCAATATCGGTATAAACGTAAGGTTCTAGAGAATCCCTTTTCTATAAAGTTAACAAGGGCGACGTTCGCCCATCCCCTAGCCACAGTGTGATATTTTGAATTGTGAGCAAGTTGCTCTTGGTTTTTATTGTATCACTAGTTAGGTTTATATGCTATGGGTATTCGGAAGTTTTAAGGCACGAAGTCACCTATGGCGTCGGAGGTTTTGATCGTGCAATTACCGGGAAATCAAACCTTCCTATCATCAATCGACTTAAAACGGGAGATTTCATCTCTTCCCAAAGTTATCTTACCACTGGAGCTAACGCTTACGGTGAAATCAGCATTAATGAGAGTTTGCTTTTACGCATAGGTTCAAATTCAATTTTGGATTTCAATAGTCCTGCCATCTACAAACTGGTCAATGGTACGATTCTCTTTTGTGTGCAGAATCGTTCTTCTCTTTCCCTGTCTTCAACGAATGGATCCGCAGAAATCACGGGTCCTTGTACCTTTATCGCTGAAAGTACGAGCAATGGTGGATACAAGTTCATATCCCTGTCTGGAAAACCGGTTGTAAGGACTGGGGACGGTGAATCGGTCATTCCCGCTGGACGCCTTGTACTTGTTCTCGGAGAGACCGATGCCCTCGGCAACGCCTACGACATCGATCTCTTGCTTCTTCTCAAGTCAAGCCTGCTGATCAATGCGTTCGAGGAACCACCTCCTACCATGAAAAAGATCGGTCTCGCCGTTTATTCGCAACAGCTTCGCCTTAAAGGCAAGTACAACGCTCTCATCGGGGACGCTACCACGGACAAAAACCTGCAAATGTGGGTATTAGGTGAATCCGGCCAAAACGAAGCTTCCAAAAAATAAGCCGATGCAATACGGAAAGGCATCGAAAACCCGTCTTTCCACCTACTTGTCGATATTCGTTTTGCTGTTTTCATTCGTTCTTTCTTTGGGAGCGGAAACAAATATCGACCTTTTAAGAAAGGCCGAAGCCAATCACGTTGAATCTCAGGTGAACTTGGCGATTGTAGAATCGCTCACTGGCAAGAGTGCAAACTCGCACTACTGGTTCCGTCGGGCGGCCAAGCAGAATCACCCACTCGCTTGCAGGATGGTGGGCATGAATCATTTCACCGGCAAGGGAACTAGCCGGAATCCTGATATTGGCAAGCGCTGGCTTGAACGGGCGGCAAGATTGGACGACGCGGAATCCATGCTTTTTCTGGCAAATCATTATCACGAGGAAAACAATACCATCGAAGCCTTGGCATGGACATTTGTTCATCTCAACAAATTCGGTTCATCACAACTTCCCGATTGGACGAATTCCTATCCTGTGGAAATAAAGGAATCCGCAAGGCAAATGGCGGATGAATGGTTGGCAATGCCCAAGCCAGCAGTCCACACCGTAAGACCTTACGAGCGTCTAGTTCAGGAATACCTGGAGTTTCGTTTACCCAACGGGGACAAGTACGAAGGCATGACGGTCAAAGGAATTCCCCATGGTCAGGGAAAGAGATTGGCCAAGGACGGATCCTCTTATTTAGGTGAGTTCAAGAACGGCAAGGAAAATGGTTACGGTACCTGGTTCGACTCTAGAGGAATCATCGTTCGTCAAGGATTGTGGAAGAATGGCAATCCTATTTTCTCGCAGTAATAAAAAAATGAATGATTTGCCAAGGCTTCTCAGTATCCTAAGGATATGGAAGCAAGAGTAAAAAGGGGATCAGGAAGGAAGCGAGGAATGAGCCCCGTCGCAAAACGGGCCGTTTGCAGAATGCTTGCAGTTGCACAACGCAACCTTCTTTTCCTCGTTCACCTCAACTTTCCGAGGTGTAAAACCTGTCCCCTGATGGGAACCGTCGCAGAAAGGTTACTTGGATGACTTTCCGCAGGAACACCACCAATATTCCCCCGGTTCTAAACTGAGGACTGCTGGCATACGCGATGCCACAACTGGTTTATCCTCTGCCATAACTTACTCGTGCCCCTCTTCGGAGTGATCCGAATAGAGGACGGCATCCACATAGGCCTTGGAAACAAGGATACCAAGAAGCAGGACCGCAAACATTACTACGGGCACGAGAATTACGGGCAAACGCATCCTGCTGTGACCGATTTGGGGATCGTCGATAAAATCATGTGAACTCATCTTCTTTTGATACCGATTGAATAAGAAGGGGTCAAACCCGATTCAACCGAGGCTTGATTATTCCACGACCCAGGAATTCCTGCCGGTCAGCAATTCCTGCAGATTACCCTCTCCTTGAGCCTGCGCAACCTTGATCTGCTGATGAAGGGCGTCTTCATAGGTCTCCCTACCCTCGATGTGACGAAGAATACCAAATGGAGTAGGGAAAGCGGGATAGGCCATTTGAGCAAGAATGGAAGCGTATGCGGGATTGGCCGTCTTGGAATGATGTACCAAAAGATCAGACTCTTCCACTCCTCCTTCAAGCTCAACGATTTCCGGATCAAAACCGTTCAGTCTAATACCCTTGTTCTCTCCAAATCTCAGTGGCTTGCCTTCTTCGAGAATCAAAGCCTGTTCGCTTCGTACTTCACGACCGGTCACGCTGTCGAATGCATGGTTGTTGAAAATTACGCAGTTCTGGAAGATTTCCACAAAAGAGGTTCCCTTGTGAGCGTGGGCCGCCTTAAAGGTCTCTACCATGTGCTTCTGATCGGTATCGGTGGTACGGGCGACGAAGGTCGCTTCACTCCCCAAGGCAAACAGAAGGGGGTTGACAGGGTAGTCGAGGGAACCTGCAGGAGTACTTTTTGTCTTTTTTCCAACCTCGGAGGTTGGACTGTACTGCCCTTTGGTAAGACCATAAATCCGATTATTGAACAAGAGTACGTTGATGTCCAAGTTTCTGCGGAGCAAATGCATCAGGTGGTTTCCACCGATGGATAATCCGTCACCGTCTCCAGTAACCATCCAGACGGAAAGTTCGGGATTCGCCGATTTCACACCGGTTGCCACGGTTGGCGCCCGTCCGTGAATCGTGTGAAACCCGTAGGTATTCATGTAGTAAGGGAATCGGCTCGAACATCCGATGCCACTGACGACCACGAATTTCTCCTTAGGCACACCAAGTTCCGGCAAGGTGCGTTGAACGGCGTTAAGAATGGCGTAATCTCCGCAACCGGGACACCAGCGAACGTCGTTCTCGGTAACGAAATCCTTTTTGGTAAGGCTGCCTTCTTCCGTATTGGTAGAGCTCATGTATCTTACTAGTGGGTCAGGATAATTCCTTGTGAAATGCTTCTCGAAGTTCGGAAACCTTGAATGGTTTGCCCTGTACCTTGGTCAGGGGTATGGCATCGACCAGATACTTGGCTCTCAGAAGCAGACTTAATTGTCCAAGGTTAAGCTCGGGAACGATGACTTTCTTGAAGTTCTTCAGAATGGAATTCAATTCCTTAGGAAATGGATTCAGGTGGCGAAGATGCAGACTACTGACTGCAAACCCTTCGGCTTGCATGGCCTTGACCGCAGAAGTAATCGCTCCATAGGTCCCCCCCCAACCGATCACAAGCAAGTCACCCTGCTCCTCTCCATGCATTTCTACCGGACCGATGGAATCGGCAATGCGTTCAACCTTTTCCGCTCGCAAGTGAGTCATCTGCTCGTGGTTATTGGGATCGTAACTCACGCCACCGTCTTGCGACTTTTCCAATCCTCCAATCCTGTGCTCAAGACCCGGTTGGCCCGGGATCGCCTGAGTGCGGGCCAAGGTTTCAGGATCACGTTTGTAAGAAACGTACTTTTCCCCGGGATTGGCGAATTTTGCATCAATCGAAGGAAGATCGGCAACATTGGGAACCAGCCAAGGTTCGGCACCATTGGCCACATACAGATCACTGAGTAAAATGACGGGAGTGGTGTAAGTAAGAGCTATTCGACAGGCTTCGATTGCACAGTCGAAACAATCCGATGGAGAGTGAGCCGCGATAACAGGAAGCGGACAATCCCCATGTCTTGAGAAAAAGCTCTGCAACAAATCACTCTGCTCGGTCTTGGTGGGAAGCCCGGTACTCGGCCCGCCCCGTTGCACGTTCACGATAACCACGGGAAGTTCGGTTATACTGGCCAAACCGATGAACTCGCTCTTGAGGCACATTCCAGGCCCGCTGGTGGCAACTACGGAAAGGTCTCCGGCAAAACTTGCCCCAATCGCCAC
>JAYOWQ010000056.1:0-9185 GCA_038152055.1 Opitutales bacterium
ATGGCCAAGGTATTGGGACCAAAAAATGAAGTGGTTCCGCCCTTCATCAATATCGGTCAGCGACTTGAGGGTGTTGGTGAAAAGGAAGAATTAAAAGCATTCACTACCGCCGGATTTTTCGGATCCGAATATGGTCCCATGAACCTACCCTATCCGGATCAGGCAGTCCAATCCGTTCAACCTCCCAAAGGGATGGAACCGGGAAGATTTAGTAACCGCTACAAACATTTCCAGAGACTGCTTGATCAAAACCCAAACCGTGACCGACTGAGCGATTTTCAGGGAGAATCGATGATCCGCTCGATGGAAGCGGCCCACCGTCTGCTGCAGTCGGATGAAAAACATGCCTTCGACCTGACCCGCGAAGGCAAGGATTCTGCACTGAAGTATGGAGATTCAAGATTCGGAAAAGGTTGTTTGCTTGCCCGTCGTTTGATCGAGCAAGGAGCCAGGTTTGTGGAGGTCACCACCGAGTACGTGCCTTTTCTCAACTGGGACACCCATGAAAACGGCCATACTACCGCGATACGGATGAAAAAGGAAATCGATCAGCCGATCGCCCAGTTAATCCTCGATCTTGAAGCGCGTGGATTGCTCGACCGCACCCTCGTTATTCTGGCCAGCGAATTCAGCCGGGATATGATGATCGAAGGGGTTCCCGGATCGACCGCTCCCGATCAGTCCCGCGCCAGAACCGACAAGTTAAAGGAAATGAAACAGTATGGCTTGCACCGTCACTTCACGGGTGGTTCAAGCATCATGATGTGGGGAGGCGGAGTGAAAAAGGGACACGTCTATGGGGCAACCGCGAACGAACGTCCTCTGATGGCGGTCAAGGATCCCCTGTCGATCGAGGATTTGCACGCCACCATTTACACTATTATGGGCATCAATCCCAAAACTGCCTACGACGTGGAAAAGCGACCCTTCTACGCGACCAAGGATGGCATTGGAAAGTGCGCCCAAGGCATTCTAGCCTGAGAAAATTCACCAAGGCAGAATGCCAACCCTGAGCAGGGCCGAACCAAGCCATAGGGTAAGCACCAAGTAAACCATGCTCCACGCCTTGGTAGCGGGGAAATGCTTGGCGATCGATGGAACTGTGGAGTCGTACCAGTCTTTTAAAAACCAGCTGACGGTAACGGCAAAGGAACAATCGATCGCAAGGGCATACCAAAAAACAGCCTCGAAATTAATTGCCATTAATCAAAGACAACCGTCTTGTTACCGTAAACCAGCACGCGATGCTGAAGATGTCGACGAACCGCGGTGGCAAGCACCAGTTTTTCCAAATCTCGACCACGCTCGATCAGTTCCTTGGTTCCATGCCGATGACTGACCCGGGTAACGTCCTGTTCGATGATCGGGCCTTCGTCCAAGTCCTGCGTAACGTAATGAGCGGTAGCTCCGATCAACTTGACTCCACGCCTGTGGGCCTGATGGTAGGGCTTGGCTCCGGCAAACGAAGGCAGGAAGGAGTGATGAATATTGATCACCGGGCAACCCACCTTTTCGAGAAAATCCGAGGATAAAACCTGCATGTAGCGGGCAAGTATGAGGAGGTCGATTTTTCGTTCATTCAACCAGGCAAGTTGCTTGGATTCGGCAAGGGCTTTGGACTCCTTGGAAACCTGATGATGAACAAAGGGCAATTCATAAGAGGCGGAAACTGAACCGAGAAGATCGTGATTCGAAAGCACCCCGGCCAAATCTGCATTCAATTCCCCGGCCCGGTGACGCAGAGCCAGGTCATGAAAGCAGTGATCTTCCTTGGTCACCATCAGGGCCACCCGCGGTCGCTTATCACTTCGGGCGAGCCGCAAGCTCATGCCCAGATCATCCTCGACCAGGGAACGGAAGGAAATTATTTCGTCTTCCATCCCCAGGTCCTCGGATGGTTGCCATTCGATTCGCTGAAAAAAAACGTTTTCATCACGGTCGAGATGCTGATCGGCATGCAAGACGTTCCCTCCTCTTTGATGAATCCACCCTGCGGTCTTGGCAACGAGCCCGGGCTTGTCCGGACCATGAAGCAAGGCAATGACCGACGGGTTCACGATGGATGGTAGGCCTGAAGAGCTTTTACGGAAAACTTCTTTTCCCTGATCGAGCGGATTCCCTGAAGAGCGGCAAAAGCCGAACCCAGTGTGGTGATCACTGGAACGCCGTGAAGCACGGCTTCGCTACGGATCCCATTTTCATCGCGACGGGGAATGAGACCAAGAGGGGTGTTGATCACCAACTGCACCTTGCCGTTCTTGATTAGATCGGCGACGTTGGGGCGCCCTTCGCTTATGCGCAAAGTGCATTCGGCTTCTATTCCATGATCGTTGAGAAACTTTGCGGTTCCTTCGGTGGAATAAAAGGTGAAACCAAGCTCATGCAAACCCTTGGCCACTTCCAATGCCCTTGGTTTGTCCGAATCCTTGACGCTGATAAAAACGTTCCCTTCGAGAGGAAGGGATGGCTTGGCGGCCATCTGTGTCTTGGCAAAGGCGATCCCAAAGTCCTCGTCCTGCCCCATCACTTCACCGGTGCTGCGCATCTCGGGAGTAAGCACGATCGGAGAGCCGGGAAATTTACTAAAGGGAAAGACCGCTTCCTTGATCGCCCAGTGCTTGGGAGTAATCTCTTCGGTGAAGCCAAGCTCCTTAAGCTTCGATCCCGCCATCACCCGGGCGCCCAACTTGGCAAGCGGCACGCCAATCGCCTTGCTGACGAATGGAACCGTGCGGGACGCACGGGGGTTTACCTCGATCAGGAACAATTCCCCATCCTTGATCGCAAACTGAATGTTCATCAGGCCGATGACTTTCAGTGCCTTGGCCAAGGCATGGGACGCCAGACGCACCTCGTCAATCATCTCTGCATCAAGATCGTGGGGAGGAAGAACCATGGCGGCATCTCCGCTATGCACCCCGGCAAACTCGATATGTTGAAGCATGCCTCCAACCACGGTGGTTTCGCCGTCCGAGATACAGTCGACGTCCAGCTCAATCGCTTCCTCCAAAAACTTGTCCAGCAAGACCGGCTTGCCGGGGGCGACCGCAAAGGCTTCCTTCACCACTCCATTGAGCTCCTTCTCATCATAAACGATGAACATCCCCCGGCCACCAAGGACGAAAGATGGACGCAACAAAATCGGATATCCGATCCGGGCGGCTTTTTCGGCCGCTTCTTCCGGATGCATAGCGGTTTCGTTCTGGGGCTGTTTCAGCCCGATTTCTTCGAGTATACGCTTGAATTTTTCACGGTCTTCCGCGAGATCAATGCTTTCGGGGGAGGTGCCAATCACGTTAACCCCGGAAGCTTGCAGACCGGTGGCCAGATTAAGGGGAGTCTGTCCGCCGTACTGAACGATAGCTCCGTCACAACCTTCCTGATGGTAGATTTCAAGTACGTCCTCCAGTGTGAGTGGCTCAAAGTACAGACGGTCGGAGGTATCGTAATCCGTGGAAACGGTTTCCGGATTGGAATTGACCATGACCGTTTCGTACCCTGCTTCACGCAATGCGAAGGATGCATGGACACAACAGTAATCAAATTCAATCCCCTGCCCGATCCGGTTGGGTCCGCCCCCAAGTATCATGATCTTTTTCTTGTCCGATTTCTTGATCTCGTTTTCGTCCCCGTAGGAAGAGTAATAATACGGGGTAAAGGCTTCAAATTCCGCCGCGCAGGTATCCACCAAGCGGAAGGTGGTCTCAATGCCGGCAGCCACCCGCCTGGCACGAACCTCGGAAGGTTCGCAGCCCCAGAAATCGGCGAGTTGACGGTCGGAAAATCCGGCCTCCTTCGCCTGCCGAAATGATTCATGATCAATGGAATCCAGATCAGAACCTCTCAGGAACCGGCCAATCCCATGCAACTCGGCAAGCTGCGTGGTGAACCAAGGATCTATCCCGGACTGCTTGGAAATTTCCTCAGCGGTCATTCCCATGTCAAGGGCCTTGTACAAATAGGTCGGGCGATCTGCGGAAGGACGCTTGACACCGGCTTTTACCGCCGATTTGTCCAGTTCCAGATTCTCCAGTTTTCCGGCCTCAAATCCCTTGAGACCTATCTCCAAAGAACGCATGGCTTTTTGAAAGGATTCCTTGAAAGTACGGCCGATAGCCATCGCTTCACCGACTGATTTCATCCCGGAGGTAAGAGTGGAATCCGTCTCGGGAAATTTCTCAAAAGTAAAACGGGGCACTTTGGTCACCACGTAATCAATGGATGGCTCGAATGAAGCTGGCGTTTCCTTGGTCACGTCATTGCGCAGTTCGTCGAGCGAATATCCGACTGCAAGTTTGGCGGCAAATTTGGCTATCGGAAATCCAGTTGCCTTCGAGGCAAGGGCCGAACTGCGGGAAACCCGCGGGTTCATTTCGATCACCACCATTCGACCGGTTTTGGGATCGGTTGAAAACTGGATATTGCTACCGCCCGTCTCCACCCCAATCTCCCGTATGCAAGCAAAGGAAGCGTCGCGCATCAATTGATATTCTTTGTCCGAGAGCGTCATCGCCGGAGCGATGGTAATGGAATCTCCGGTATGCACGCCCATGGGATCGAAATTTTCGATCGAGCAGATGACAACGCATTGATCCTTGTAATCGCGCATCACCTCCATCTCGTACTCCTTCCATCCGAGCAGGCATTCTTCCATCAAAACCTGCTTGACCGGAGAGGCGTCCAGTCCCTTTTTGACAAGCTCTTCGAATTCCTCCCGGTTGTAGGCTATTCCTCCCCCTGTTCCACCGAGCGTGAAGGCCGGGCGGAGAATGATGGGAAAATCACCCAGATCATCGAGATGCGACTTGGCTTCTTCCAAAGAATTGATCGAATGGGAACGGGCAACGTCCAGCCCGATCTTGAGCATGGCCTGCTTGAAAAGTTCCCGGTCCTCACCCTTCTTGATCGCTTCAGGTTTGGCCCCGATCATTTCCACACCATTGGCATCCAGAACGCCGGCATGAAAAAGGTCGAGAGACAGATTAAGTCCAGTTTGCCCTCCCAGAGTGGGAAGAAGAGCGTCCGGCTTTTCCTTCTCGATGATCTTGGTCACGCTCTCAACCGTAAGTGGCTCGACGTAAGTGGCATCTGCAAACTCGGGATCCGTCATGATCGTGGCCGGGTTGCTGTTTACCAGCGAAACCCGATAACCCTCCTCTCTCAGGGCTTTGCAAGCTTGGGCGCCACTGTAGTCAAACTCACAGGCTTGTCCGATGATAATGGGTCCGGATCCGATGATCAGGATATGTTCGATGTCGTTTCTCTTGGGCATGCAGGCGTAAGAAAATCAAAAAAAAGGCTCCTCGGGGAGCCGGCGTTTAAAAAATCTGCAAATTCTATGGTTCAATTCGGAAGGATAATGGAATTGAAACTCCTTTATGGCCATTTTTCCCAAACCCTCAAGAAGGAAAGGGTAAATGTTACTCACAATACCGGTGGTGATGCTTGACCACCCACCGCTCCGGCGATTGCATCCTTTATTTTCTTTCCACCCGACACAATTTCAACGGTCTTGCCGACGCAGTTGTAATTGCGCATGGCTTCCAAGATACAATCGGCCAGATCCTCCCTGGGAAGGTATCCGTGATGCCCGAGTGCAGGGGCGGCCTCGATTCTGCCGGTTCCCGGTTCCTCCAAGAGCGTGCCGGGGGCAAGAATGACGTAATCCAACCCGGATGAGCGCAGGGCGCCGTCGGCCACACCTTTGGCTCTCAGGTAGTGCTGAATCCGCGAGGAATCGCTGTTGGGATTCGCCCCGATGGCACTGACCATGATGAAACGGCTTATCCTGTGCTTCTTGCAATCCATGATCAAACGGACTGCTCCGTTTTGATCGACGTCGATGGTTTTCTCCGGGCCTGTATGCCCACCCGAACCGGCGGTAAAGACGACCGCATCCATTCCCGGCAAGAATTCGGCAATTCCTTTCTCCAAATCGCCCACGACTGAAGGAACCCCCAAGGCGGTGAATTTCGTCTGCTGTATGGGATCCCGAATCAGGGCAACCGGTGAAAAGTCATGAGCCGCCCACATTTTTCCGCTCACAATGGTTCCCACCTTTCCATTCGCTCCGACGATCAAGGTTTTCATAAGTTGTTCTGGTTACAGGATTCATCCAAACGTAGCAAGGAATGACTGAATTTGATCGTCCTTCAAATAGGAATGATTAAAGGTAGGATCTAATTTCTAAAGATTTGATCATGTCAACTCCCGTACGCACCCGTATCGCTCCCTCTCCTACCGGAGCTCCGCACCTTGGCACTGCCTACATGGCCTTGTTCAACCTTGCTTTTGCCCGCAAACATGGGGGGCAGTTTATTTTACGGATTGAGGACACGGACCGCCAGCGCTCCTCCACCGAATCCGAGCAGGCCATTTTTGATGCTCTTCACTGGACCGGTATCGAATGGGACGAGGGACCGGACTGCGGCGGAAAACATGGCCCTTATCGCCAGAGCGAACGGCTCGATCTTTACGAGCAGGAAATCAATCGTCTCCTTGGAGATGGTCATGCCTACCGTTGTTTTTGTTCAACCGATCGGCTCAACGAGTTGCGCTCCAGCCAAATGGCCGACAAGCAAACCCCAAGGTACGACGGATACTGCCTGAACCTATCTCCCGAGGAATCTGCCCAAAGAGCCGAAAAGGATTCCTTCGTGGTACGGATGAAAATCCCCCAGTCCGGAGAGTGTACCTTTGTCGATGAGTTACGGGGAGAAGTATCCATTGACTGGGCTCAAATCGATCATCAGGTAATTCGCAAGACCGACGGGTTCCCTACCTACCATCTCGCCAACGTAGTGGATGACCACTACATGCAAATCAGCCACGTCATCCGCGGGGAGGAATGGATCAGCAGCACTCCAAAGCACGTTCTCCTATACCAATATTTGGGATGGAAAGCTCCGACTCTCGCTCATCTTCCCCTGTTGCGCAATCCGGACAAGTCCAAACTATCCAAGCGCAAGAACCCGACCGGTATCTTTTATTTCCGGGATGCTGGCTATTTACCGGAGGCTCTTGTAAATTATTTGGGAATGATGGGCTATACCCTGCCCGACCAGCGCGAAATTTTCTCACTTGGCGAATTATCCGCATCTTTCGATCTCAAGCGTATCAGTCTTGGTGGTCCCATTTTCGACCTCGCCAAGTTAAAATGGCTCAATGGCCGCTATCTCAGGGAACAACTTGAACCTTACGAAGTTGTGGATCGTTTGCAGGCATGGAAAGCGAATCCGGACTTCATCGGTAAGATCATGCCCCTTGCCCTGCAAAGGCTGGAAACCTTTTCAGACTTTTTTCCCCTCGCTCAGTTTTTACTTTCCGAGCAACCCGAGTATGACGTGGAAATTCTCACCGGGAAACTGCGACCCGAGCAGCCTGCCAAATTACTCAAAATTGCCGAATGGGAGCTGGAAAAGGCATCTCCCTGGGACCGCCATACCCTCTCCTCCATCTTTCAAAAAATCACCGAAACCGAGGAGATGAAACTCAAGCAGTTGATGCCCCTGTTCTTTGTGGCGATGAGTGGAAGTGCGGTCTCCCTACCCCTTTTTGACGGAATGGCTCTGCTTGGTCCGGATCTTACCCGCATGCGCTTGCGCCAGGCTTTGGATATTCTCGGCGAAGCTGGCAACGGACTGAGCAAGAAAGGATTAAAGTCCCTGGAAAAAGAGTATGCCTCCCGCTACGGCAACCGTATCGATTAATCCTTTATCAATTATTTTCTTCAGCCATGAGTGAACCAGAACAGCAAGAACAACGTCTCGATTTCATCCGCACCCGCGTGAAATCGGATCAGGCATCCGGTAAAAATGACGGACAGGTCCATACTCGCTTCCCTCCCGAACCCAACGGTTATCTTCATTTGGGTCACGCCAAGAGCATCTGCCTGAATTTTGGAATCGCCCAGGAATTTGGAGGACTTTGTAACCTGCGACTGGACGACACCAACCCGGTCGCCGAAAAAAAGGAATATGCCGAAGCCATCCAGAGTGACGTCCGCTGGCTCGGATTTGACTGGGAGGACCGTTTTTTTCATGCCTCCGATTATTTTGACCAATTGCACGCCTGGGCGGTTCAATTGATTCAAGACGGCAAAGCCTTTGTTTGCGACCTTACCTTTGAGGAAATGCGCCAGCACCGTGGCAATTTGGTGGAACCCGGAGCCAACAGCCCCTACCGCGACCGTTCAGTTGAGGAAAACCTCGAACTCTTCGAAAAAATGAGACTGGGCGAATTTCCCGATGGGTCCAGGACCTTGCGGGCAAAAATCGACATGGCCTCCCCCAATCTGAATATGCGTGATCCCGTGATTTACCGTATCATTCACCAGGCGCACCCCAAAACCGGGGACAAATGGAAGATTTATCCATCCTATGATTTCGCCCATGGGCAGTCCGATTCGCTTGAGGGCATAACCCATTCGATCTGCACCCTTGAGTTTGAGCACCATCGTCCGCTCTACGACTGGTTTTGTCAAAACCTTGGCATTCACCATCCCCAGCAGATCGAGTTTGCCCGCCTGAATCTCAATTACACCGTTATGAGCAAGCGCAAGATGCTACGCCTGGTACAGGAAGGACACGTCAGCGGATGGGATGACCCCCGCATGCCCACCCTTCAGGGCATGCGCCGCCGGGGATACACCCCAAAATCCATCCGCGACTTTTGTGAAAAGGTGGGCGTGGCCAAGCGCGACAACGTCATCGAAGTGGAATTGCTGGAGCATTGCCTGCGGCATGACCTCAACCTCTGCGCCCCGCGCCGCCTTGGGGTGCTTGATCCCCTCAAGGTGTCCATCTATAATTATCCGGATGATCAGGTGGAAACGGTGGATGCGGTCAACAACCCCGAAGATCCGGATGCAGGCACCCGTCCGGTGACCTTTTCCAAACATCTCTATGTAGACCGCAATGACTTCATGGAAAATCCTCCCAAAAAATACTTCCGCATGTCTCCCGGCAAGGAAGTGCGTTTGAAATATGCTTATTATATTACCTGTACCGAGGTGATCAAAGATGAGGATGGTAGGATTATCGAGTTAATCTGTGAGTACGATCCAGAGAGCCGAGGGGGCGACACTGCAGATGGGCGGAAAGTGAAAGGTACCATTCAATGGGTGGATGCTTCGTCAGCTCAGCCATGCGAGATCCGTCTATACGACCGCTTGTTCAAGACACCGG
>JAYOWQ010000057.1:0-9143 GCA_038152055.1 Opitutales bacterium
GACCGCCGCATTAGACCACTCTGCCATCCTTCCCGTGTTGTATAAAGAATATACCGATAGCATTATCAATAGAGCAAACGGTGCCGTAGATCAAGACACCATTCCACGACGGAAAATATTGCGAAGGATCGGACTTTCCCCGCTAATATTAAGACAATGATAACCGAAAACCTGATTATTTCTTCCTGAAGTCCAGCATGTAACGGGTCACACTATCGAGGTCGACGGATGCATCGAAAGTAAAGGTCACTAGCTTTGCATCATCTGTGCCCAAATTCAGTATTTGCTTGGAACGGCCAATCTCCTTGCCCTTTGAGTTGAGGGCTTTTGCCAGCAATTCTCCCTCCACGGAATTGGAACTCGTCAAATAAACCTCCACCTTGGATGCTTCCGCCTTGGAACTCGTCATGCTTAGACCCTTGTCCACTACCGAGCCTGCGAGCGAAACGCTTTTTTCTTCCTGCATACATGAACAGAGAAGGAAAAGGATCTGAATTAGAAGAAGACGAGTAAGATGTGGGAAGAATGTTAATTGCATGGTTTGAACAGGTTGAAGCGCGGCATTAAAAATTTCAAGTATCTAGATTAATTTCCATCGGATCGCAGGGTAAAGCTCGTTTGCCCCCAGTTTTGCCCATTGCAGGAATTTCCTAGATTGAAGTTGAGGACCTTCGGGTTCTTGCTCAGTACGGCGTGGGTGGTTTCCCGCATGGAACCGCTGCCTTTTCCGTGGATGATGACTCCATGCATAATTCCAGCATTTTTACAGGACCATATGAATTCATTGATCAGATCCATCACCTCGGAGGGTTTGAAATTATGTAAATCCAGAGTGTCACTGGGGGCAAGATTGGTAATGTCATCATTCATTGACTCTTGCAGTTGAAGTTTGGTTGTCGAACTGCCTCAATGGCAAAGCATGGATTATTGGCCGATCTGCTGCTTGGTAAGACTTGTTCAAGTCTTGCCTGTGTATCTTCATGGTTGACACAGATTCAAGAAGGCCATGCTGGTGCTTCTTTACTTCATTATCAATCATTTGTTCAGGAGGATTTCTTTTACAGGATTGGAAGGCAAGCATGCCGAGAAACAAAAGTGATAATTTGGCAATCAATGTTTTTGGCCTTTACGGTTGCAAGAGTGTTCGTCCCAAATTCATATAAAATTTACTACTCACAAGAAACCACAAAAAATCATGCCATTGTTAAGGATACATACGTCAGTTTCAGGAATTTCATCATCTGATCATGAGCAAATTCACAAATCAGGTGCGCGCATACTCAGTGAACAGATTGGAAAGTCAACGGATTACGTTATGGTGATGTTGCATCTAGATCAATCAATGAGCTTTGCCTTGGATGAAGGTTCCGATTGCCCATATTTGGAAGTGAAGAACGTTGGTGAATTAAAACCGGACCTCACGAGTAAGATAAGTTCTCTCCTGACGGATCTTGTTTCGTCTAACCTGCGGGTCCCGGCGAATCGTGTTTACATTGAGTTTCAAGAGTCTCAAAGGCATCTTTGGGGTTGGAATGGAGGGACTTTTGGCTAAGGCCACTTCAGGGATCTTTCAAAGGGTTTTATGACCGACGTATTCTCCGAGGAAAGGCGATCCTACGTCATGAGATGCGTACCATCCAAAAATAGCAAACCAGAAAGAATAGTACGATCCTATCTTCACCTGAATGGTTTTCGTTTCCGGTTGCATTGCCACAAGCTTCCCGGAAAACCGGATGTCGTTCTACCAAAGCGCAGATCCGTAGTATTTGTTCATGGGTGCTTCTGGCACAGGCACGATGGTTGCAAATATGCAACCATGCCAAGTACTCGAGTGGATTTTTGGAAGGAGAAATTCTTCCGTACTCAAAAACGAGACAAGGAACAAACGAGCGAGTTAATGAAGCTTGGTTGGAAGGTCTATGTCCTATGGGAATGCGAGATCAAGAATTCCCTGAAGAGAAGGGCTAGGCTCGAGCGATTATTGCATCAACTCTCCTCGGAGAATTCAAGGTAGGGATGAGGGGCGTCATCGCCAAGATCATGGATTTGCGATTCCAGATCCTTCAAATTCCCTTTCATCACACCCGTCCGGTTGACCAGACCGGCAATACGATGCTTGAGCGAACGCTGTTGCGTCTCGATTGCGAGATTGGAACGAGGACCACTGTCCGCGGCAACCGCCCTCTTTAGCTCCACATTGGGCCAGAAAAAACCAAAAATCGTGACCGCCAGTCCGCAAGCCGCATGGTATGTACCCAGAGTATCAAATAAAATACTCGCGCCACAGGTAGCAAGCCCGAGAGTGATCAGGGCTTTGGAGCTTGTGAAACTGTAAACTTTTTCAGGCTTGAACCTCTTTGGGTTCTTGAAGTCATCCATGAGTTTGTCCTTCAAGTCCTTGAGCCTTGCAATTTCCTGAATGGCATCTTCAATCTCGGAGGAAAGATTGGTTTTCTCCGTATCCAGTTTTGCCTTGAGTTTGGTGTAGCGAGCATGATCTTCCATCCATAGTTCGCGAACCTTGTCTTCCAGTCCCGGAGATGAAGTTTGTCCACTCACTTCCATGAATCTGCGGGTTACCAGTTTGGCATCTTCAGTGAAGTGGCAATTTTTGGCGTCTTGGACGATTTGATCGGAATTTCGGTCCGTAAATCCGTCAAGCCTTTCCAATTGATCATCATTGAAAATGCCCTTGAGAATTTTTTCGTTGTAAAAGGTCAAGGCTTGCAAGTCGAATGCTAGCGAATGATCAGTGACATGAGGGAAGCATTCTTGAAAAAGATCAAATACATCCGAGATTTCTTTCCAGTTCCTTGCCTCATCCGGACACTTTTGACTATGGTACTCTCTGGCGAGTTGGCGTATATTGCTGGCAAGCACAAGATCCCCTGACTCGTGAACCGCACGAAGGGCGGTCGAGCGCTTGAGCCAATTGAAGGCAAGGGCGGCGGTACGGGAATCGACAAAATGCTCGAGGCTATATCTACTGGCGCGTGCAGGGTAGGACAGAATCGACAAATACCGTCTTTCATCTTCCGGGAAGGAAGATATGAACTTTTTCACATCCTGTTGATCTGCTGACACTTTTATACGCTCTGAAATTAACTTAGGTAAAGATTTTGAATTTATCAACCTTTTCGAGAATTCCGACGTTCTTTCTTCAACCTCATCGGCGCGTTCATTATCTTGATGATCCATATCGCCAGCGGTTTCTCCTAGAGTGTATGTGTGCACCTGCTCGAAACCGAATCGGTCGAAGAATTTTCTGAGTCTGCTGTCTGATGAGATCGCGGAAAACAGGAATCGTGTATTTTTGAATTGAGGGACAGCCCGCATGGCATGGTTTAACTCATTGGAGAACCAAAGCAGCAAATCATCGGACAATTCATCAACGTTCTTGATGGAGAGAAGCAATTTGGGAGCAAACGTCCCGGTCAGATCGGCAAATAAACCGGTCAGCGATTCCGCGAGCGATCTTCTGGCGTCTTCCACCGATATGGAACCCATTCCATCTGCTCTGATCGAGGATGCGGACTTGCCGACGTCCATTGCAAACCTTGCCAGTTGCATCGGGTCACGGTTCCCGGTTCTCAGGTTTCTCGCAAATTGAGAACAGGCATCCTTGGGAGATTTTATTTTCCGCGAATCAATGGTGGTTCTGAATGTATTTGTGTCCTGCCTTGTGATCTCGTGGGATAACGAGTCCAGTTCATCGGAAACTGCCTTTGATTGATTGCCCAGCAAGAGAATGGAGCGTGTTCTCCCTGTGCCGGTGAAGCCCGACAGTACTTCCTTTGGATCAAAGGTTCTTGGCTTTTTGTTCATACTCGAAATACCCTCAGACTTACTCTTAGTCTCGGTTGATCGAACTCATCAATAGATCGAACGCATTCTTCATATTTACGTTTGCCTGCGCTACTGCCGCCGCGGCTGCTTCCTGTTGCATGCTTAAAGCGGCGTAATTTGCGGTTTCCTCGGCAAGATTCACGTCCATTATCCTCCCGTGAGCGGATTCCATGTTCAAGGACATCTCGGAAAGATAATCTGCCGCAAATCCAAGTACGGACTCATGACCTGCAACCTGGGCTATTGCCCCGGCAATTACCTCCTTCGCATAGGTGAGATCTGAATCGTTGGTCTCCCAACTTTCCATAGTATTCAGATCAGTTGCCGAGGTTACATAGAAAAATCCACTACCCGGGTAACCTGTCGGCGAAGTGGCCAGGGTTATATCGTCCAACTCTACCGATGAGGAACTACCTGTTGAAATCGTGATCGAATCTCCACGATTAAAAAGTTTCGATCCATTGAAATCAGCGTCTCTCAGATCAATTAATTGTGCCTGCAAATCCAAAAACTCACTTCGGTAGGATGCAATCTCGCTATCGCTAACCACACCGCTGCCTGAGTCATGTTCCTTTTCGTAATCAACGAGCTCCTGTATTCTCTCTAAAAGCTCGTTGATGGACTGAAGGGTTGAGGCCTGCATTTCGACAAAGGATTGAGTGTTCTGAACGGTCGAAAGGGTTGAATTTGTACGATTGATCTGATTTTCCAGGTTCATCGCCACCATCAAACCACCCGCATCATCAGCAGCGGAGAGTATCTTTTTGCCGCTTGATATGCGCTGCAGGCTCTTGTCCATCTCCATGCTGGTGCGCTTCAAATGGTGCAGTCCGGCCTGTATTCCGGATCCACCTCCTAGCGTCAGGCCCATTGCGAAACCCTCCTTCCTCGGAAAGATATGCGGAGCGGCGGTGTACCTAAACTTTTGTCTTTAATTAATTTGTATTTTATCGAAATCATTGGGAATCCTTTCCATACGAGTTATCGTCCGTGATAAAACTATCCGACCGGCACTCCCCGTCCCCAGAGACAATGAATTCACTGGCGGACGGGGAATAGGTGCAGTCAGGACAGGTCAGTCTCGATTGATTGAGTTAATCAGTAGATCGAACACTTTAGCCGCACTGACGTTTGCCTGTGCGACTGCCGCCGCCGCCGCTTCATATTGCATGCTTAACGAGGCGTAGTTCGATGTCTCTTCCGCAATATCGACATCCATGATTCTCCCATGAGCGGACTCCAGATTGACCGACATGTTGGATAGGTAGTCACTTGCAAAACCAAGGGTGGATTCATCCCCGGCGGCTTCGGCAACCAAGCCCGATACGTCGTCCAGAATATTCGAAAGATTATCATCAGTAATGGTGTCCAGGGTAACGGTTGCGTCACCTGAATCTCCGAGGTTTTGCCCACCATCCTGTAGTGCCGAATCTAAGTCGAGATTTGATAGAGTGACGTTAGATACCGTCATGTCTCCATCCGTTCGGTTGAACAACTTGGTGCCGTTTAGACTTTCACCCTTGAGCGAATCCAATTGCTTCCGCAAATCCTGGAACTCCGATTCATAGGCTGCCTTGTCCTCGTCGCTGGCGGTAGTATCACCATGAGAAACCTTCAATTCCTGCATTCTGGTAACGATTTCCGATGCAGTTTGCAGTGCCGTCGACTGCGACTCGACGTAGGACTTTGCGTTTTCCACATTATCCTTTTGAGCATCGTAGCTGGATATCTGACTCTTTAGTTTCATAGCCACCGCCAATCCGCCGGGGTCATCCGATGCAGACAAGATACGTTGGCCACTGGATATGCGTTGCAAGCTCTTGTCCATTTTTGCCTTGGTTGTGCTCATGTGACTCAGGCTTCTCAACGAGGATGAAGTACCTAGTATCAAACTCATAGGAACAACCTCCTTTCCTGATCTTTCACTATCGAAAGAAAAAATACTGTAACTCGATTATCATTCATAATGCGTGTTCCTTTCTTTAACTCTTAGTTTTGTTGCAGGAGCATCAGCGCTACCTGACTGGTGGAATTGGCCTGGGCCACCATGGCGGCGGAGGCCTGCATCAGGATGGAGTACTTGGCCAGGTTTGCGGCTTCCGCAGCAATGTCCACGTCCTCGATTCTGCCGAGGGCCGAACGCATGTTGCTTTCCTGTGTGGCGATGGCATCGGCGGCAAAGCTCAGCCGTGACATCCCTCCACCGGTTTGCGCTCTTAAGAAGGTGATATTCTCGATCGCCTTTTCAAACACTCCTGCCGATACCTTTTCCAGTTTCAGGGCGTCAGAAACTGCGCTGGTTGCAAGCTTGATTGCTTTTGCGGTATAGCTCGTGCCGGTAACTTCACTTGCAGCAGCGGCTTGCGAATAACGACCACCATTCGTTCTATCCTGATTGATGGTAAGGGCGGAGAGAAGCAGGGACTTGTGCAAGCTAACTTTGGGCCCTGAACTCCCTTCAGAACTTGTATAGATTTCAATGGTGAAGTCCTTGCTTGCGTCCTGACTGGGGCCATTGTATTCCGCTTCCGTTGACGAGGCGTTTCCGGTGCCATCATCCGCGGCAGCATAGTTGGCAAACAGGCTCATGCCATTAAAGTCTAGCTGAGAGATCTGGTAAAGTTGTACTTGCAGATCCTTGAACTCGTTATCATAGCTTGCAATGTCCTGTGCGCCTTTCATCGGATCCTGACTCGCAAAACCCTTGAGTTCGGACATCCGCATTACGATCTTGCCCACGCTGTCGAGCAACCCGTCCTGAACTTCGAGAAAGCCGATGCCGTTTTGTATGTTGTTCTGAGCCCCCGACAATCGATTGATCGATGCTCTTACCTTCATCGCTACGGACAAAGTTCCGGGATCGGCGCTTGCGTCCACGATCTTCTTGCCTGAGGCAAGCTTCTTGATGCTGC
The DNA here is from genome assembly GCA_038152055.1 of Opitutales bacterium. Classification (GTDB taxonomy): domain Bacteria; phylum Verrucomicrobiota; class Verrucomicrobiia; order Opitutales; family Seribacteraceae; genus Chordibacter. The sequence continues at coordinate 6,759 of JAYOWQ010000057.1, forward strand.
TTTGCAGGGCGCGTTGGTTTTGGTCGAGGTAGTAGCTGGCAGTCTGTACTGCTCCGTTGTTTGATATTGTTAGTGCCATTTTATGTATTCCTTTACTTTGGTACTGTTATTTGATGAGAAGTCTGCACCTCCGTGCGCAGACCAATATTGGTTTAAAAAAGCGAAAAAATTATATGTCTTGTAGTGCATTTTGATGCTATTTGAACATTTTTGAGTTGAATTGGATCATGGTGATTAATGTTATATATAATTAGTTGAGCCCCCCCGGATATCTGGTGGGTGGTTCTGTTGGTAATGAAGCCTTAAGAACCTGCCTATCGTATTAGATGGGCGTGTGATCATGCCCCACCTCCTTTCGGGACACGGGCATAGTTCTTCGGGGAGGAATATCTCGTAGATACGTGTGATTCCACAACTGAGATGGATACAGTTCTGGCAGGCTTATCCAGGAACAAAATATCGGGTGGATATTCAAACAGATGATCAAACCATGAGATCCTAGCGGTCCTATTAGTTGAGCATGCAATCATGCCGCGCCTCCTTTCGACCCACGGGCAACATACGACTGGGTGAAACATCTGGAAGATGCGCGTAATTCCACAACTGTCACGGGAACAAATCTAATCGTCTCATCCAGAAACAAAATATCGGGTGGATATTTAAACCGATGATGAAACCATGAGATCCTAGCGGTCCTATGAGTTAAGCATGCAATCATGCCGCACCTCCTTTCCGCCCACGGGCATCATACGTCCGGGTGGAACATCTGGAAGATGCGCGTAATTCCACAACTGTCACGGGAACAACACTGGTCGTCTCAACCAGGAAGAAAATATCGGGTGGATATTTAAACCGATGATCGAACCATAAGATCCTAACTGTCCTATTAGTTGAGCGCGCAATCATGCCGCGCCTCCTTCCCTGCAGATATAAACTCCAAGAGAAAAAAGCGCCTCGAGCGATGATTCGCTTGACCATGCCTTGCCCGGGGGAGTCAACGCTCCCCCAGGTAGGCAAAGGTGGTCAAATTCAATCATAAGCAAATGATCCTTTGATTTAGGTTGGAGGAAATTGTTCCTCTTTATACTTGCAGGAGCATCAGGGCTACCTGGCTGGTGGAATTGGCCTGGGCCACCATGGCGGCGGAGGCCTGCATCAGGATGGAGTACTTGGCCAGGTTTGCGGCTTCCGCAGCAATGTCCACGTCCTCGATTCTGCCGAGGGCCGAACGCATGTTGCTTTCCTGTGTGGCGATGGCATCGGCGGCAAAGCTCAGCCGTGACATCCCTCCACCGGTTTGCGCTCTTAAGAAGGTGATATTCTCGATCGCCTTTTCAAACACTCCTGCCGATACCTTTTCCAGTTTCAGGGCGTCAGAAACTGCGCTGGTTGCAAGCTTGATTGCTTTTGCGGTATAGCTCGTGCCGGTAACTTCACTTGCAGCAGCGGCTTGCGAATAACGACCACCATTCGTTCTATCCTGATTGATGGTAAGGGCGGAGAGAAGCAGGGACTTGTGCAAGCTAACTTTGGGCCCTGAACTCCCTTCAGAACTTGTATAGATTTCAATGGTGAAGTCCTTGCTTGCGTCCTGACTGGGGCCATTGTATTCCGCTTCCGTTGACGAGGCGTTTCCGGTGCCATCATCCGCGGCAGCATAGTTGGCAAACAGGCTCATGCCATTAAAGTCTAGCTGAGAGATCTGGTAAAGTTGTACTTGCAGATCCTTGAACTCGTTATCATAGCTTGCAATGTCCTGTGCGCCTTTCATCGGATCCTGACTCGCAAAACCCTTGAGTTCGGACATCCGCATTACGATCTTGCCCACGCTGTCGAGCAACCCGTCCTGAACTTCGAGAAAGCCGATGCCGTTTTGTATGTTGTTCTGAGCCCCCGACAATCGATTGATCGATGCTCTTACCTTCATCGCTACGGACAAAGTTCCGGGATCGGCGCTTGCGTCCACGATCTTCTTGCCTGAGGCAAGCTTCTTGATGCTGCTTTGCAGGGCGCGTTGGTTTTGGTCGAGGTAGTAGCTGGCAGTCTGTACTGCTCCGTTGTTTGATATTGTTAGTGCCATTTTATGTATTCCTTTACTTTGGTACTGTTATTGGTTGCAGGCCGGACCTCCTGTCCGAGCCAGTTTCGTGAAAAACCATAGGTCTTTCGTGAAATATAATTTTGATTTTTAAAGTGCTCATAAGCGCTTATTCGTGCTTTATTGACAAAATTTTGTTCTAGTCCGCCATCAGTGCTACTAGATGACGCTATATCGTGTCGTGAGGTTTTAATTCTTATACCCAGGAATATATGCCTGACCGCAACCCCGTGCGGACGGTTCGACAAGCGATCTGGAGGGATCGCATTCATAGGAGATTAAAGAGT
>JAYOWQ010000058.1:0-9046 GCA_038152055.1 Opitutales bacterium
TTTTCTCCCAATTCTCGATCGATAATGGTCTTGCACACTCGCACGCAGGAGTCACAAATAAATACGCTTGCCGGACCAGCGATCATTTTACGAACTTCGCCCTGTGGTTTTCCACAGAAGGAACAAAAATTAATCTTGGTCGGCTTTGCCACGAGCTTTATGAATCCTTAGTCGTTAGGTTTTTTTGAAATCACCTCGTCAACCAGACCGTATTTCTTCGCTTCCTCGGAAGACATGTAATAGTCACGATCCGAATCCTTTTCAATTTGCTCGGCTGTTTTTCCGCTGTGCTTCGAAAGCACTTCGTTTATCGTACTTCTCCACCTGAGAATCTCCTTGGCAGCTATGGAGATATCTGAAGTTTGCCCACCGGCTCCACCACTGGGTTGGTGAATCATGACACGGCTGTTTGGAAGGGCATAGCGCTTCCCAGGAGTGCCCGCAGCCAGAAGCACGGTGGACATGCTGGCTGCCATTCCTATGCAGTAAGTCACTATGTCGCACTGCATGAAATTCAAGGTGTCGTAAATTGCCATTCCGTCAGAAACGCTTCCTCCAGGAGAGTTAATGTACAAGTGGACGTCTTTCTTGGGATCTTCCATTTGCAGGAAAAGCAACTGAGCGATAATGGAGTTGGCCACGTAATCATCGATCGGTGTACCGATAAAGACAATCCGGTCTCGCAACAAGCGACTGTAAATATCCCAGGCTCGTTCTTGGCGGCCCTCGCGTTCATAAACGTATGGAAGTGGTAAATATGCACCCATGATTGGATCAGTGTGTATGTTCGCCCTCAATGTCGCAAATCCGTTCTTTCGACAACTCGGCAATTCTTTGCAATGTTTTATCGTAGACAATATCCTCGCGAAGACGATTAAGCCTAGCCCGATCGTTTGATAATTCCTTGATGAATTTTGTAGGATCCTCACGGCGCATCATAGCTTCGCGTGTCGCTGCCTGTGCAAGATCTTCCTTCTCTACCTTTACCTTTTCTTTTTCGGCGATTTTCGAAAGCACGAGAGTTAACTTTATTCTCGCCTGACCTTGGGTTTGCGATTCCTTCCACCAATCATCACGATTTTTCTCGATCTCATCCTGTTTCATCCCTTGTCTGGCCGCATGCTGAATACGGTTTTGGAAAATTGCCTTCGCTTCCTCCTCCACGGCCTGTTGAGGTAGGGGGAATTCTTCCATATCCAATATTTTTTGAGTTATTTGCTTTCTTTTTAAATTTTCGTTTTCCTGACTCTTTCTAATCTTGATTTGCTCGGTCACCTTCTCCTTCAATTCATCAACACTGTCGATTTTGAGGGATTTTAAAAATTCTTCATCATCAAGATCGGGCGCTTTCTTTTCACGTACTTCGTGAACTTCCAACCTGTAAGTAACGGATTTCCCCGCGAGGGCATCGACTGGAAAGTCTTTGGGGAAATCGGCATCCACTTCCTTGGAGTCACCAGCGGACATACCTACTACGCCCAAGGCAATTGCATCCACGCCCATCTCTGTCTGGATGCCGGCTTCTTCCCATGTATTGGATTGTTTTCCGAACATAGGTTTATCGGGCAGCAAATCGGCGACTGCCTTGCCACCAAGAGTCCCTTCGTAAGAACATTTTACATAGTCCCCTTTCTGAGACGCTCTTTCCACAACATCAAAACTCGCCCGTTGTTCACGAATTGCATCAAGTTCATTGGTCACCTCGTCGTCTTGGATCTCGGTGGGTTCGATGGTCAGTTCGAAATCCTCGTACTTGGGAAGATCAAATTCAGGTTCCACGTCTACGGTTACTTCAACCGAAGCGGACTGGGTGGGTTCAAGTTCACCGGCGTCGACCTTTAATATGGAGAAAACCTTTAATTCCTTTTGCTCGAGAACTGCTTCATAGGCTGCAGTCGAAACCTTGCGGTTCAATTCCTCGCGTAGTTCTTTGGCATATTTCTTGCGGATCACGTTTGCCGGAGCTTTTCCTTTTCGAAATCCGGGAATACTGACCAACTTGCCTAATTCCTGGCAGACTTTGGATTCGTGCTTGCTGACTTCGTCAGAATCGAAACTTACGGTTGCTATTTTGCGGGCCACTCCCGCATCCTTGATGTCTACATTCACGATGGTAATTGAATACTGTTGAAATTTTAACGATTGAGGGTGTGGTCAATAAACGATGTCCGCCACCTTGGAAAAGTATTAAAATATTTTAAAAATTCGGATGGGTCAACGAGATAGACAAGAGCTAAGGAGAAGGCATCCAATGTGGGAACCGGACCGATTCGACCATAGGCAAGGAAAGTAAGTGTTTTTTCGCTCTTTCTAGTTCGGGAGGAGAGAAGTTTCTAATTTGAACGATGAATTCTCCACTCAAGGAATTGTTGCCGATAATTCGATACTTTTCTTCATCAAGCGCATTCTTAAGAACTTCTTCCCGATGACCGCTTTTCAATCTTGCGTAAATCTCGGAAGCTCTAAAAAAATTTGTTTTAGAAGCAACTGATCTCCTCACTTCAGCGAGAACAAATAGCCTCTCCGATCTAAAGGATCCCGATGTTTCAATTACCCAGGTGTCTACCTTTTCGTCATTTGTTTCCGTTAAGCTAGATCGGTTTTCCTCGTAAAAGACCACGATTCCGTTTGGGACTGCTTGCCTGATGGAGTCGGGCAGGACGGGAAACTTTACATTGCCGACGGCACTTTCTCTCGAATTATAATTGCCGGGTTTATTTGAAGTTTGTTGGTCTTTTATCTCAAAGGCATGCTTTACGAGCATGGACGAGACCGTTACTCCTATAACAAGTCCGATGGCAATAGTAAACCTTCTCTCTTTCTTTCCTAGTGACATTAAACTAAATCAGGCTTGGCGAATTTATACAATTATTGAAAACTGAAACTATGATTTCTGCAGACGTCGATATTAGGGTGCGCTATCAGGAAACGGATCAAATGGGTGTGGTGTATCATGCCAACTACTTTACTTGGTTCGAAGTCGCAAGAATTGAGTTACTCGATCGAATGGATTGTTCCTACAAAGCTTTGGAAAAAGAGGGTTTTTTACTCCCCGTGCTCGAATGTAACGCAAAATTCCTTAGACCGGCCAAGTTTGATGATCGTTTGGTGGTTAGAGTGTCAATAAATGAACCTCCATCTGCGAGAATAAAAATTAGTTACGAGGTGTTTCGATGTGATAATCTTCTCTGCAGGGGTTCGAGTGCCCATGCATTTACAGATAACTTCGGTAAAATCGTCCGCCCGCCATCGAATTTTCTGGAAAGTGCCAGACAAAAGTTCGTTCACTGACCTTGGACCATGCTACCCATTCAATCTATCTAATATCTCTAGGACCACTTGATCCGGTTTCAACCCATCCGTTTCAATTATATAATCCGATTCACGATAACGCGATTCTCTTTCAGACATCAGATTTTCGAGTATTTCCAAGGGCTTTCCGTTCATTAAGAGCGGTCGTGACTTATCGGATTTTGTTCGTTTGACCAACTTATCTACGCTTGCCCAAAGACAAATGACTTTCCCTTTGCTTTTCAGAGTCTCCATCATACCTGCGGGCACGCAAAGCCCCCCCCCGCAAGCAACCACGCAGTTGAACCCGGGATGCCCTTTTTCAACGAACTTTCTCTCTAGTCTGCGAAAGTAATTCTCGCCATATTGACTGAATATCTCGGATACACTCAGCTGAGCGCTATCCTCGATCACCCTGTCTGAATCCATGAATTTCATTTCAAGGCGGCAAGCAAGCAATTGGCCAACGGTTGTTTTGCCCGTACCCATGAGACCTACAAGATAGATATTTTGTTTGGCCAAGTCTTGTTTTGGGGAAGGATCCATTTTTCTATTTCTTTGGATGTTGATAAGTTCTTGCGAAGCCAATGAACGGAGGAGATAATAAGATCATGAACCACGATACTGCCATCGTCACTGTAAAAGGAGTTATGCCGACGTCCAATGGTTGTGCAATCTTTCTCGGCAATGACGAAAAAACTTTTGTGATTTATGTGGATCCCGCTATCGGGAACGCCATAAATATGACCATCAACAAAGTTAAGAAAGAACGACCGCTCACTCATGATTTGATCGGACTGATTCTCAAGGGATTGGAAACAAAGATCGAACGAGTATTGATTAACGACGTTGATGAGGGTACCTTTTTCGCACGCATTATTTTGCAGATGGAAAACGAGCTCGGTAAGAAAATTATTGAGTTGGATGCTCGCCCGAGTGATTCAATCGTACTCGCGCTTCAAATGGATCAACCGATTCACGTTTCTCGCAAGGTCTTTGACAACGTAGAGGATATGACGGAAATCCTGGAGCGTATTTTGCGCAAGCAAGAATAATTCCCGAAAATGTTGAAAACTTTGGTTCCCGGTGCTTTACCGGATACCGTCGGTAGTCTTTTCCCTAAAGTGGGTTTTCCCACTGCACTTGCTCCGATGCAGGATGTTACGGGCTTACCCTTTATGAATCTGGTATCTGGGTATGGATCGCCTGATTTGTTCTTCACTGAATATTTCCGTGTTCATTCTCATGCGCGGGTAGATCCCGAAATTCTTTCCTCCATTACGGAAAACAATTCGGACAAACCAGTTTTTGCCCAATTGATCGGGGAAGATTTGGAGCATATAGTCCGCTTTGCCAAAGAATTACAGAGTTTCCCTATTGCAGGCATCGATCTTAATCTGGGCTGCCCGGCTCCCCGTGTTTATCGTAAAAATGTGGGGGGCGGCTTGCTGAGAGATCCCGTGCGGATTGGTGAAATTCTGCGTGCTTTACGGGATACCTGTTCATGTCCACTGACCGTAAAAACAAGAATAGGATTTGAGGATGACCGGAATTTTTCCGAGATCCTTGATATTTTTGCAAGTAATAATATTGATTTACTCAGCCTTCATGCTAGGACGGTAAAGGGTGGCTATCGATCAAGCCCTCGGTACGAATACGTCAATCAAGCGGTGAGCAGGCTCGGTTGCCCAGTTTTGCTTAACGGTGAAGTTAATACCCCTCATGCCGCCATCAACTTGGTTCACCAAACCGGTGCCGCGGGGGTTATGATTGGTAGAAGCGCAATTCGTAACCCCTGGATCTTTTTGCAAATCAGACAACTCCAGCATGAAGAGCCCTTGTTTAAACCAACTCTCAAGGATGTACATTCTTACATTCAATCTCTTTTTGATGTTCTGGCAAAGGATGGCATGACGGAGGAAAAACATGTGGCCCGCTTGAAGAAATTTCTCAATTTTGTTGCACTCTCAGTGGACGATAAAGGTGAGTTTCTCTACCACATGAGAAGGGCTAGGATTCGATCTGATATGGATATGATCTGCAGTAGATACTTGTTGGATGGAGGGCATGCTGATCAATGGATGAACCTGTCTCCCTATCCAGGATTGCTTGCCCGCCCATCAACGGAAGCAATGGCATGCCAGGGATAGGTTCATGTTCTATTCAGTTCGATTAAGTTTTGTTGCCTGGTCCAGGGAATGGTTACCTTCGATCCTGGCCAGTTTACTGTGCTTCTTGTTACTTTGGTCGGCACATCCACCAAGGCAGAGTCCCGAGTCGGCATACCTTTTCCTTCTCCCAGTCTTAATCTGGTTTCATTTTCGTCCCAGTCTAAGAAAAACACTTATTTGCATCCTGCTTTCTGGCTGGGTTTATCAAATTATGATGGTTGGTTGGATGCGTCATATTTCCATGGGAGGTATGCTTGCAGCCAGCTTTCTTCTCTCTTGTTTTCAGTGCGTTTGGTTTTTGGTGGCAAGATCATGGATTGGACGAATTGATCTCCTCGCTTTTCCAGCAAGATTTCTTCTCATTGTGGGACTTTCTTGCCTCTGGGTAGCCATTGAGTGGGTTCGTACTCTTTTCACACTCGGTTTTCCCTGGTGTCCCTTGTCTGTTACGCAGTGGGAGCGACCGGTCATTTTGCAGACTGCCTGGTATGGGGGCGGTTGGACAATATCTTTTTTCTTGGTTTTCTTTAACTTGTGTGCGGGGTCTTACTTGCACCATCTGCTGGTACGTAGGCACAAGGCCAAGGGCTTTTTAATCCGTTCGATTTGCCCGGACTTGTACATTGCCGTCTTGGTTCTTTTCCTGATGATTTATCCTTATTTTCAAAGCGATAACTCCGCCTCACCCGAGCAGTCTCGTCTTATAAGAATAGGAATCTGTCAGCCTTATTTACAAGATAAGTGGATAGAGGGCAGGGCAAACCAGCACAAACTAACGCTGACCCAGCAAACGGAGTTTCTCGCCTTTATGAAACCAGACCTGATTCTTTGGCCTGAAGCATCCACTCCTTATCCGGTAAATCTTGATACTTTGTGGGTGGAAGAGTTGGCCAAAAAAACGGGAATTCCCATCCTTGCAGGCTCTGTAATTCGAGAGGAGGATTCATCATACAATGCGATGGTTTATATTGATCCGGTTGATGGAATGAATCCCGAGTGGTATGCAAAACAGGTTCTGGTGCCTTTTGGTGAGTATGTTCCCTGGCCCTTTTCCTATATCCCCGGACTGGATAAATTAGTTGGTCCCGTGGGGAAGTTTTCGGCCGGCGATCGGAGCTTTATGATGGATTTACCCATTCGAGATGGAAACAAAACTTCAACAATCCGGGCCGGTTTTATGATTTGCTACGAAGATATTTTCCCTGCAATTCCTCGCAAAATGGTGGAGCAGGGTGCAGAGATCTTAATTGTTTCCACCAATGACGCTTGGTTCATGGAGGAGGGATGCGCCGAGCAACACGCCGCACATTCAGCGCTTCGGGCAGTCGAATCTAATTTGCCCGTAATCCGATGCGGCAATGCCGGATGGTCAGGTTGGATCGATGAGCGGGGAATTGTTCGGGATGTACTTTTGGATGAACAAAAAAGCGTCTATTTCCAAGGGGCAGCCATCGTGGACGTAAGGGTCCCCTCAGGCAATTGCTTGAGGGCGGCCTCGTTAGGTGACGGCTTTGCCTATTGTTGCGCATTTCTGTTTTTATCCATCGCTGGATATTTTAGGTATAAACGCTGAGCTTCTTTGGGAGACTGAGCCATCCAAAACTTTCCTCACAATCTTTATCAGAGAACTAAACTTTGCCTTGCCATTTCGCGGGCAAATCTCATGTCTAATTCTTCGCATATTTTTTTCTTAACCAACAAAACATAACAAATGCCTACTAAAATTGGAATTAATGGATTCGGCCGGATTGGTCGTTTGGTCTTTCGCGCACTCGTCGATCAGGGCTTGCTAGGTAAGGACTTCGAGGTTGTTGCCATCAATGATCTCGTCCCTGCTGATAACCTTGCATATCTTTTGAAATATGACTCTGTTCAGGGCCGCTTTAATGGTACAGTGGAAGCCCCCACCGATGACTCTCTCGTGGTCAATGGCAACACAATAAAATGCTTGGCTCTCCGTGAAGGACCAGCTGCTCTTCCCTGGGCTGAGCTCGGAGTGGATGTTGTTATTGAATCCACTGGATTATTTGTCGATCGCGACAAAGCCGCTGGCCATATCCAGGCCGGGGCAAAGAAGGTAATTATTTCCGCTCCCGCCAAAGGGGATGTCAAAACCATTGTATTGGGAGTGAATGATCAGGAACTCACGGCGGATGACGATATTTTATCCAATGCTTCCTGTACCACCAACTGCCTGGCTCCCATTACCAAGGTTATACTCGAGAATTTCGGCATCGTCGAAGGCTTGATGACCACCGTTCATAGTTACACCGCCACCCAAAAGCCGGTGGATGGACCTTCGGTTAAGGACTGGAAAGGTGGACGTGGTGCAGCGATCAACATAATTCCATCTTCTACAGGCGCTGCGAAAGCTGTGGGTTTGGTTCTTCCCGAAGTACAGGGTAAGTTGACTGGCATGGCGTTCCGTGTGCCAACACCTACGGTATCGGTGGTCGATCTCACGGTGAAAACTGAGAAATCGACCAGCTACGAAGAAATTTGCGCCAAAATGAAGGAAGCTGCTGAAGGCCCACTTAAGGGTATTCTAGAGTATACTGAAGATGAAGTGGTTTCTGCGGACTTCATTCATTGTCCGGCATCCTCCATTTTTGACGCTGGTTCCGGTATCGGTCTGAGTGATACTTTCTTTAAGCTCGTTTCCTGGTATGACAACGAGTGGGGCTACAGCAACCGCTGTGTTGATTTGCTCAAGCGGGTGTCTGCTTTTGTTTAAGTTTTCAAAGTATTTTAGCTACTTAGTGCGGGAGCCAGTTGGCTCCCGCTTTTTATCCGTTAAGGGCAATTCAAAATGATTAAATCGATCGAAGATTTAGAACTTATGGGCAAGCGTGTTTTTGTCCGCGTAGACTTTAACGTTCCCTTGGATGCAGACGGTTCCATTACCGATGATACCCGGATTAATGCTGCTCTGCCAACCATCCGAAAACTTTCTGAGTCTGGAGCCAAGGTAGTATTGGCAAGTCATCTCGGTCGCCCCAAGGGTGAAAAAGTTCCTTCCATGAGCCTTGCCCCGGTAGCGTCGGCCCTCGCTCAGCGGATTGGTCTTCCTGTGCTGTTTCTCGATGATTGTGTGGGAGAAAAAATTGAGAATGCAGTAAATTCGATGGTTGCTGGCCAGATTGCACTGCTGGAGAACTTGCGTTTTTACACTGGAGAGACCGATAATGATCCTGTTTTTGCCCAGTCTCTGGCAAAACTGGCTGATGTCTATGTCAATGATGCATTTGGTACTGCCCACCGGGCCCATGCGTCCACTCATGGGGTGGCGGAGTTAATTCCTGACCGTGCCGCAGGATATCTGATTCAAAAGGAACTTGAATTTCTTGGCCAAAAAACCGAGTCTCCCGATCGCCCCTTTATCGTGATTCTTGGCGGGGCCAAAGTAAGTGATAAAATTACCGTTATTGATCGTCTGCTGGATAAGGCAGACACCATAATTATAGGTGGCGGAATGGCTTACACCTTTGCTTTGGCCAACGGGATGACTGTAGGGGACAGCCTCTGTGAACCGGATAAAGTTGATCTCGCCCGCCAGGCGATGAAGAAGGCTGAAGAAAAAGGAG
>JAYOWQ010000059.1:0-8829 GCA_038152055.1 Opitutales bacterium
CTGTACCTCTTGGTGATGAAAAATTAATCAATCGGGTACATTATCAGCTGGAATCACCAGATGCGGAGATTTCTCTCCTTAATGGCGAGGAAACAATTCGCATTAGTGAAGCAAGCTGGAGTGGCAAGGGTTCGCGTCAGTGTTTCGTTTCATGGACAAAACCCAATCAGCCCTACTACTGCTTAGAGCCTTGGATGTCTCCACCCAATGCTTCAGAGAATAAAACCATGGCGTTTGTTTCTCCTGGTGCTCGGGAAGAATTCACCATTGAGATAGAACTGGCTTAAGAAAGTTCTTAAGCTTTGGGAATAGCCAATAGAACACTGTCCCATAGTTCAATTCTTGCCTTTACGCTACATTCAGCAGCCTTCTTTGCCTCCTCTATTTTGATGTAGTCATTATCGGTAAGAAATGAAACCAGTTTGTCCGCCATTGGACCATGCTGCTCTCCATCTAAATGAGTGTGTCTTTCCAGATAATAGTGGAAGAGAGGAGCCTGTTTTGAAGTTACCTGACAAGCGTCCAAGATTCTTGTAAACATAATTGGTACAAGGTTCTCCCTGCCGTAAGCAAAAGAGGAAGCAATTTCATGAACCTTACCATCGCGTATGGTTTTAAAGGTTGATTCTAGAAACCCCTGCACGGGTGGTGGAGCTATTTTTGCAACCAAAACATCGTCAATCCCACGAGCCTCAACTTCTAGAGTAAATGCTTTGATCTCTTTTGTGGATGCACCTATTTCGTCCATTGCCGAGAGATACATCTCGAAGTGACTTGCATATTCGTTGTCAACATCCGGACGGGCAAGGTCGGATTCTTCCTCAAGTACAATTTCATTAATTAATCTCACGATCTGGGTATTTCGATTAGGAAACCAAGGTGATCCATGCGGAGAAATGATTGCCTGCAAAGACTTTAACAAAGACATGAAATCCCACACTGCATAGACATGCAATTCCATGAAGGCACGGAGTTGATTTAAATTAGTCAATGACTTGAAAATCAAGTGATCATCAAGCTGTTGCTTGTAATTAGGAGAGAGAAAACTCATGCAATGAACCTATTAAATCGACAATTGCTCTCAAAACAAAGAGAGATTTTTAGTGCTTAGCTTTAACTGGCGCTCCCGCTGGGAGTCGAACCCAGATCTTCGGTTCCGGAGACCAATGTTCTATCCATTGAACTACAGGAGCGTATTTATCTTTCTTAGTAAACTTGTTTGAGCCTTTTATAAAGGGTCAATTTCAATCGTTTTCTTCAAGATTTTCAATTCCAGAGTTGACATTAGCCCATCTTATTGAGATTGAGTCTCAGTATCAATTGAGATTCAGTCTCATTAATTACCTGACAACAGATGAAATCCTTCCTGAAACCGACTCATATCCTTGCCCTTGCTGCTCTATTCTGGACAAATACGACACTCGCTGAAGAAGACATGGAGGACACGGACTATCTGTCTCCGTTTAATGTCATCGGGAACAAGGAAGATATTCCCGAACTGGAGGGTACCGGATCGGTTCTGGCGACAACCGACCTAAAGCCTTTTTTTCATACTGATGTGAACGAAATTTTAAGAGAAGTTCCAGGAGTTTACTTGCGCGGCGAAGAGGGGTATGGCCTGTTTCCCAATATCAGCCTTCGGGGCGTCGACTCACTAAGATCGGCCAAAGTTACTATTTTGGAAGACGGAATCCCTTCCTCGCCATCACCGTTTTCCGATCCTGCCGCCTACTACTCTCCCACAGCAGGAAGAATGTCAGGTTTTGAGATTCTCAAGGGGTCTAGCCAAATGAAATACGGTCCCAACACCACCGGTGGAATCATCAACTATCTTTCCACCCCAATTCCTCTTGAACATAAATCTCATTTTCGGGCTTCCTATGGTGAAAACAATGAAAGAATTGCTCATGCCTATTCCGGCGGTAAAACCGAATTGAGGTCGGGCCGATTGGGTTATTTGCTTGAAGTATTTGATCATCGAACTGACGGTTTTAAATCAATCAATGCCTTGGGCCATGCCGTCGGTGGGAAAGCACCCGTTTCCAAAAATGACATTACTCTCAAGCTTGGGTATGAATTTGGAAAGGGTGACTACCTCGAATTTAAAGCGGGCAGAACCAGCCTGGATGCCGATGTCAGTTACATTGGCCTGAGTCAGGAAGATTTTGTCACCAATCCCTACCAGCGTTACCACAACACAAAGCTGGATAACATGGACTCCGAGCAAACCCGATACTATTTGCGTTATCTCAAAGAACTCGATGAGGCAACAACCTTTAAAACTACCATATTTCACAATGAATTTGATCGGGATTGGTACAAGATTGGAAAGGTTGGTGTGGAAAATAAGTCCACTAACTCGATCGAGTGGAAATCAATTGGCAAAGGTGCTTTTGCCAGCTCGAATCATGTGAACATGCTGCGAGGTTTCGGAGATATGAATGATACGAACGCATACAGTGGTCAGGGCCAAGTAAAGTACAAACACAACGACCGAAACTATAAAAACACTGGCGTTCAAGCATCCTTGCAGAAAAAGTGGGAGAACAATTCTTTTGAGTTGGGCGGACGATACACCAAGGATCACTACACCTATAAGGATTACACCGAAGATGTATACAATGTATCCAATGCCGGCAACGGCACCGCTTCCCTGTCCTATGATTCCTCAACTTCAACCCCTATGAATAATAAGATGCACAGGATTTCCAAAGCGTGGGAAACTTACCTTACGGACGAAATTTCATTGGACCGCTTCACCGTGAGTCCCGGTATTCGCTATACTTCGGTCGAATACGAATACAAGGGCGCAAAAAGGTCCGTCAACGATGTATTGGCTGGAATAGGGGGAAACTATGACTTAGGGGAACATTTAATCTTTGTCGGAGTCCATCAGGGCCATGCCTTACCTGGCTACAGTGCGGCCACAAGTAACTTGGAAGAAGAGAGATCACTTGGCTTCGAAATTGGCTCGAGGGGATCTCTTGCATCTGTAAATTACGAGTTGGCCTACTTTAACACCAAGATCAAGGATATGATCGCCGTGCCTTCTCTTGCCAGCGGTCTGGGGGATGAAGCGAGAAACATCGGTGGGGCAACCATTGATGGGATTGAACTCTTGCTCTCAAAAGACTTGAATTCCGGAGGATCGTTTTCGATGCCATTTTCCTTTGCCGCGACCTTTACTCATGCCGAATTCGACACTTCCACCGGCCCCAACGACGAAGATCGATACTCCGGAGGAAGCGCTGGCAATAAGATTCCCTACGTGCCCGAAATTCAATATAACGCCCGATTAGGCGTCGTTTTTGAGAATTGGAGTTCCTACCTTAATTACCACTGGCAGGATGATGTCTTTATCGATGCGACAAACAGTTCCATAATCGATGATTATGGGACATTGGATTGGTCGGCCAGATACGATCTGAAACGCGGGGTAACCATCCTTGCCAAAATAACCAATCTTTCAGACGAGAAATACGCGGTCAGTGACATGCCCGAAGGGTTGCGGCCGGGAGCGCCAAGGGTTGCCAGCCTCGGCATGGAATTCGACTTTTAACCTGTTTGAATTAAGGAGCTCTTCTATGCCACCTCCAAAGTGGACTCTGCATTGACACCATCTTGACGCGCGCTATTTTACAAGATTGATTGCTCGGTAGCTCAGTGGCAGAGCAGGTGGCTGTTAACCACTTGGTCGCTGGTTCGAATCCAGCCCGAGCAGCCATCCAGTACTAACTAAACGTCAAGTTCCGGCCATCGGTCTAACTTCCGATGCAAAGTTCTTCTGCTGATGCCCATTAATTCAGCGGCTTTTGTACGATTTCCTTTAGATTCCAAAAGTGCGTTCCTTAACAACCGCTTCTCATTTTCTTCGACAGAAAGACTTGGTTTGGAATGTGTATCTGGATTTACTATTTCAGTTTCCAATCCAGTAAACCTTGGGTCTAAATCGTAAGGCGTTACTTCTTTGCCCCTCTTAAGGACGACGAGGTTTTCGCAGAAGTTTCTCAGTTCTCTCACATTGCCCGGCCAATTATATTTACGCAAAATGGTTAGTGCATCTTTATTTAATTTCGGATGCTCGAAGCCATTTTCATGTGAATATACGGATAAAAAATGTTGGAGTAATAAACAAACGTCTTCGCCACGCTCCCTAAGCGGAGGAAGCTCAATGGTAATAACGTTCAAGCGATAATACAAATCTTCGCGAAAATCTCCCGATTGTGACATCTTCAAGAGATTTCTATTGGTGGCGCATACAAGTCGGACGTCCAACTCGACAGACTTGGAGCTACCTAGCCTCTCTATGCTTTTGGTCTCAAGGAATCGGAGGAGTTTTACTTGTGTAGAAGGGTCTATTTCTCCAATTTCATCAAGAAAAAGGGTACCGCCGTTCGCCGATTCAAAGCGACCTATTCTTCTTTCCGCAGCACCTGTGAAAGCACCTTTCTCATGACCAAATAATTCACTCTCCAATAAGTTTGCAGGCAAGGCCGCACAATGTACGGGGACAAATGAACTTCGAGAACGTCCACTATTTTGATGTATAGCCTGAGCAAACAACTCCTTGCCTGTCCCAGTTTCTCCACACAATAGAACCGTTGCTCTTGAAGGTCCTACCAATTTGACTTTTTCAAGAACTTTTTCGAGCACAACAGACTGGCCCATTATACCTTCAAACTGAAACTTCTTATCAAGCCTTTGATGGAGATCACGGTTCTCTTTCTCGAGTCTACGCTCCTTAAGCCCACGCTTGATAAGCAAGTCCAACTGCTCTAGGTTAACTGGCTTGGGCAAGAAATCAAAAGCCCCTCTCTTCATCGCCTCTACTGCGACGTCGACTTCGCCATATGCAGTCATCATGATACAAAGAGGATTGCTGGGGTGCCTGATCGCAAGATCGATGACACTCATTCCAGATTCTCCCGGCATTCGTAAATCCGTCAAAACCACTTCAAAATTTTCGTCATTTAACGCAGATCGTGCCTCTTCAGAACTACAGGCGCAAAAGACTTCGAAATCGCTTTCTAAAGCTAACTCCAAGCCCTCTCGGGTATGCTGCTCATCATCTACGATTAATAAGTTTGGCTTCATATAATCGTGATTTATTTATGACCAAGATAATAATGGCGGGCTCCCTTGCGTGGAAACTTTAGGGTTACGATCGTGCCAGAACCATGCTTACTATCGATTCCGACCTCTCCCCCGTGGTTCCTCATGGTTCGATGCACTATCATCATTCCAATGCCATTACCTCTTTTTTTTGTGGTGAAATAAGGTTCGAAAACTCTAGAAATATTTTCCTTGGAAATCCCAACTCCATGATCAATGATTTGCACCACGATAAATTCGTTCTCGAAAGAAAGAATGACTCGTATTTCCGAACATTCGGATACAGCATCTATAGCATTGCCTATAACATTAAAAAATACTTGCTTGATTTGTTCCGGATCCCCATCAATTTTAGGCTCTCGATTGCCTGCCTCCAGTTGGACGTTTATTTTTTTTGCACTTAATTCCTTCTCTTTTAAATGCAGTATTTCTTCTATCATTTCCAACAAGTTTATTTCTTGAAAGTCTGGTACAACAGGTCGAATTGCTTTTAAAAAATGTACGATAATTGAGTCTAGTCTCTCTACCTCCTTAATACAGGATTGCAAAGATTTATTCATTTTTGTGGACTTTTCTTCATCACTGAAATTCCTGGCAAGGGATCTTTGTAAAACTTGTAAATGAATGTTAATTGAATTCAGTGGATTTCCCAGTTCATGGGCAACCCCGGCAGCCAAGTCCATAATACTAGAGATCTTTTCGTTTTCTATTTGTTCTTCGATGTTGATCTTTTCTTCGGTGACATCCGTCAATACGACAGTCATGCCTGCATTCTTTTGCAGGCTCGAATCCGGCAAGGCACCCTCTATGGGAACGGCGTAAACTCGCAGAAATCTCTTCTCGGGATAATGGATCAGAGTCTCTCGAACCACCACTTCCGGGCGTGAGTCATCGGAAAGACGATCAAGGCCCAAGGATCGGGCGAGATCAGGAGATGCACGCAGCAAGGGAACCTTCTCAGCGGGTCCTTCCTTTAGACCGATAAGTCTTCTGCCCTGTTGGTTTGAATAAGTAATGATCCCAATCTCATCGAGCACCAAGATCCCGTCTCTGATGACGTCAAAGACAGTCTCAAGCAACTTTCGCTCACGGGCTAGTCGCTGAACCAGATTACTAAGGTTAACCTCGTCCAGGCCCTCAAGTTTGCCCAGAACTTTGTCTAATGGGCTTTTTCTAGCCATAAAGAGCAGATTTCATTTAGTATTTCTTCGGCAATGATGGTTTTTTCGGCAAGATTAAATCTTTTTTGAAAATCATTTGGACCAAGCAACAATACTTCATTGAGATCTGATGAAAATCCTTGGTCAATTCTGGATACATCGTTGGCTACAATCCAGTCCAATTTTTTTTCAATCAATTTTTTCCTTGCCGTCTCCATAACATTTTCAGTTTCCGCGGCAAAACCTACCAATCTTTGTCCCGGTTTCTTTTGCGTTCCCAAAAGCTTGAGAATATCGGGGTTTTTTTCCAAAGGAAGGCTAAGTGGAAAATTATCCTTGGATAATTTATGTTCGCTTTGAAATCTCGGTCTGTGATCAGATACCGCAGCAGTCATAATGGTAAGATCCGCATGCTCAAACTGCTTCAACATCTCATTCTTCATATCAATGGCAGTCTCCACATGTATAGTATCAACGCCATGTAAAGGAGACAAGGCAACGGGGCCACTGACCAAGGTAACGGACATCCCTAAATTTCGCGCAGCTTGGGCAATGGCAAATCCCATTTTTCCTGATGAAGGGTTGGAAATAAATCTAACCGGGTCAATCCATTCACGAGTTGGACCAGCTGAAATCAAGCATCTAATGGTGGTAGGTATTTTCAAGATTGATAGGGAAGAGGACAAATAACATGATCCCATAATTTATTTATGAATGAAAGCATTCAATGTGTAAAATCTTCTAAGAGGGAAAACCTTTGGATCAACATGATCTTCAATTTAGGACTTCCAATACTCATGCTTCGTAAAGGGGATGACTGGTTTGCGGAAAACATCGGAACATTTTGTGGTGTCCCCGCACAATCCGCTATCGTTTCTTCAATTCTTTTGGTCATTGCGTTGTTTTTTCCGATATCTTACGGCATTTATGACTTCTTTCGTCGCAAGAAATGGAACTTCTTAAGCATTCTCGGAACCGTTAGCGCTCTGATGACCGGAGGAATAGGACTCATTCCGGGGGGTAGCGTCAAGATGTTTGCTGTAAAAGAGGCCGCGCTACCCGGTCTGCTTTCAGCCCTTACCCTTGCTACCCTCAGAACGAATAGACCTCTAGTAAAATTGTTTCTCTACAATCCGGATATCTTTCAAATTGAAAAAATCGAGCATTTGCTTCTTGTAAATGGCACGCAAAATGAGTTCCAGCGGTTACTCGTAAAGTGCACTTGGCTTTTGGCTGGCACTTTTTTCTTTAGTGCTGTGCTAAATTATTTTTTATCACGGATGGTCGTAGTTACAGAACCATTCGTGGATAAGAATGCTTTTAACGATGAGATTGGGGAAATGATGGCTTGGAGCTTGCCCGTAATCAGCTTGCCATGCATGCTCGCAAGCTTTTACGCAATTTGGATTATGGTTCGCGGAATAAAGACCTTTACGGGACTCGAATTTGAGGACGCCGTTCGACAGTCAAAAAGGAAACCGGTCAAAATCGTTTAAGCGAGCGAAAGGCGCCACTTGACGGAACTGTCTTAGCGACTAGCCAAAGGTATGTATTCACGGAGAGTAGAACCTTGATAAATTTGACGGGGTCGATGAATTTTCTTGCCGCTTTGAGCAATCTCTTTCCAATGAGCCAACCAACCGGGGGCCCGACCAATAGCAAATAGAACCGTAAAGGTATTGGTAGGGAAACCAAGTGCTTGTAGGATGATACCGCTGTAAAAATCTACATTCGGATAAAGTTTACGATCAATGAAATATGAGTCTTGCAGTGCTACCTCCTCCAATCTTCTGGCAATGTCAAGGATTGGGCTAGTTACACCAAGAGTTTCGAGGACTTGATCGCAAGCGGATTTTAATATTTTTGCTCGAGGATCATAATTCCTGTAAACCCTATGCCCAAAGCCCATAAGTCGAGACGTCCCCTCCTTGGCAGATTGAATAAATTTGCTTCCGTCATCTCCGGACCGATGAATGTCATTGAGCATATTTATAACTGCCATATTGGCTCCACCATGCAATGGCCCCCAAAGAGCGGACACGGCACCGGCCAGAGAAGCAAAGGCATTGGCTCCACCGGAGGCTATCATTCGGCAAGTTGAGGTGGAGCAGTTTTGTTCGTGATCTGCGTGCAGAAGAAAGATAAGGTCAAGCGCTTTACTAAGAGATGGACTCAATGGCTCGTCACCCTCCTGTGCGAACATCATGGAAAGAAAATTTTCGCAGTAAGAAGAATCTGTTTTTGCTCCTTCTGCATCCTGCCCAACAGATTTGCGGTAGCAAGTGGATGCTAAAACTGGAAGGGCTGCTATGATAAGTGCTGCAGATTCCTCGAAGTACTGTAAGTCTTTGGCGCGATCATTGGTACAAAGGTGAGAACAAGCCCCGCCAAGAGACTGTAACCCGACTGCGAGACTGGCCATGGGATGCATTCCTGCTGGCATTGCCTCAACGGACTTGAGAACTTCGGCTGGCAAGTTTTGGTAAGAAGAAACCTTACTTCTAAAAGAGGCTAAGTCTTCGGCAGTCGGCAATTCACCATTTAGAAGAAGGAGGCA
>JAYOWQ010000060.1:0-1204 GCA_038152055.1 Opitutales bacterium
GCCCGCTGGTGGCAACTACGGAAAGGTCTCCGGCAAAACTTGCCCCAATCGCCACACCCATAGCGGAAATTTCATCTTCGGCCTGTACAGTCTTGACCCCATAATTCTTGAGGGCAGAGAGTCCTTCCAATACTGGAGATGCCGGCGTAATTGGATATCCGGAATAAAGAAGTTCGCGATCGGCGCACTTCGCTCCGGCAACAAGACCGTAGACCATTGCCTCGTTTCCAGAAATCTTTCGGTAAACGCCAGGTCGAACCACTGCCTTGGCAAGCTGATAACGATTGCGCGCCGTTTCCATGGTATCTCCCAGATTGTACCCAGCTTTAAGGGCGGTGGAGTTGGCAGCGGCAACATCGGGCAATTTCTTGCCCCACTTCTGTTCGAAGAAAGCAAGGGTTGGATCAAGCGGACGACCATAGACGTAGCACATGAACCCAAGTGCGAAAAAGTTCTTGCATCTCGCTTTATCAGAGGGCTTGAGAGGACTTTCCGCCAACGCATCCTTGGTCAGGCTGGTAAGGTCCAATTCGATCAAATGATACTTCTTACGAAAACTTTCGTCTTCAAGCGGATTTGTGTCGTATCCCGCCTTCTTCAAGTTCATCGCCTTGAATGAGTCAACGTTGACGACCAGCAACCCTCCCTCAGGCAAATCTCCAATGTTGGCCTTGAGCGCGGCCGGATTCATCGCGACCAACGCATCGGGCTCGTCACCCGGTGTTAAAATCGTACGACTGCCAAACTGCAGTTGGTATCCGGAAACGCCCGCTAAAGTTCCAGCCGGGGCGCGTATTTCGGCCGGGAAATCCGGCAAGGTGGCGATGTCATTTCCTGCAAATGCACTCGAGTCAGTAAACCGCTCGCCAATGGTTTGCATGCCGTCTCCCGAGTCTCCGGCAAAACGGACGACAGCGGATTCGATTTCTTCAAAAGAATCGGTTGCTTGGGTCATGAATGAAGATGGGTGGGGTTATTAATTAGAAAACTAAATATCCTATGAATTTTTTCCTGACTTTGCACAACGAAAATCTCAGAAAATTCTAGTTCTGCGAAGTTATTCTTACCCAATTCATTGAAAATTCAAAAGCGCGTGTCCGGCAGAGGGAAAGGAAACAGGTTGAAAGCAAGGGAAAGTCTGGGCTTCAGTGATTTATTTTCACGAACCCCGTGACGCATCCAAGGCTCGAACAAAACGAGTTTT
>JAYOWQ010000060.1:1214-8433 GCA_038152055.1 Opitutales bacterium
CCATCACCGGAGTCGCCGGCAAATCGCACGACAGCGGATTCGATTTCTTCAAAAGAATCGGTTGCTTGGGTCATGAATGAGAATGGATGGGGTTAGTAAAATAAAAAACGGATTATTCTATGAATTTTTTCCAAGCTTTGCACAACGAAAATCTCAGAAAATTTAAGTCTCTTGCAGGGCTTTTTTCATAAATTCAAAAATTCGTATCCGGCAAAGGAAAGGGAAACAGGTTAAAGGCAAGCGACAATCTTGGTTTGGATGATTTGTTTACACGGACTCCATGACGCATCCAAGGCTCGAACAAAACGAGTTTTCCAACTTCGGGGATGATCTCCAGATCGAAAAATCCTTCCTTGTGAAAAAAAAGGTTTCCTGCGTTAGGTTCAGCTTCCAGGTAAAAGACTCCGGAAAGTTTGGAAAGCTGGGCGTGATCATGTAAACCGGTGGATTCACCGGGGCAAGCGCAATTGAACCAAAAAGGTGGATATGGATTCTGCTTCGGATCGACGGGTTCAAAAAGAATAACGCTCGAAATCCTTAATTTCTCTTCGCCCATTGCTCTGGCCAAGCGAATGGGATCCCGTACGGAAGGAACCTTGTCAACTGGAAGATAAAGATTTTCAAATCTCCCTCCTAAGTAATGCGACTTCTCCAAGTTGCCTGAATTCTCGTAAAATTGTCGAATCAACGATGAACCCCAGTCATCCCAACCATGAAGCATGGCTTCCAGGACCCGACCACCTCCCCAGTCGAAAATCTTCAACCTTTCAGGACGGGTTACCATTCAAGCGGATAGCTGATCAATTAACCTGGAATAATTCCTAAAACGCGACTTCAGAATGGAAATATCCGCCCAGTCAAAGCCTCTGAGAATAAAACCCGGACAAACCGAGCAACTCATCAAACTCCATCCGCCAATGGTTCGTTCGTTTGTCCGGGCCCCGAAAATCGTTCCCGCTGGTATGGTAAACTGCTGAAAGTTGCTTCGCTCAAGAACCGACCCCAAAAGAATACACCGATACTGATTATTTTCGAAAAGATGAAGCTCTACAGTTTTCCCATCATGAAAATACCAGGTTTCATCGGCATCGAGATAGTGCAGACGTGACACTTCGCCCTTGGATAGAAGATAAGTTATCGAGGTCGACATGGGCCTTGGTCCGTTTGTCGACTCAAGCTGTTTGGTTGACTCGTAAGTTCTGCGAAACCATCCACCTTCCGGGTGAGGTTTTAGGGAAAGTCGTTCAATAATCTCTTCCGCTTCCATGATCGAGCAAATGCCACCAACACCCTAAACCAATTCCATCAAGCGTTGAAGCAAAACCGATGCAGTAAAAGGAGAAACAATGTCGTGAGGCATTGGCGAAAGTTCCACAAGATCCATACCCACGCACTTCCTTCCCTGTAGCGCGGACTTCACAAGATCGATGGACTGGTAATACGATAATCCACCAGGTACGGGCGTCCCCACGGCAGGCATGATCGAAGGATCCAATCCATCCAGATCATAGCTGAGATAAATTTCCTTGGGAAAATCTTTGGGAAGAAAAACCTTGTCCGCATTTCCACGAACGAGATCTTCACCATCCCAAAACAAAACATCATGCTCGAGGCGAAAGTTCCTTTCTTCTTCACAAAGCGCGCGCACCCCGATAGATGCCAGCTTGTGACCTTGATTCACCAACAAGTTCATCACACTGGCATGGGAATGCGGATTTCCACCAAATCTTTCCCGAAGATCGGCATGAGCGTCGATTTGCACAATTCCGATTTTCTTTCCTATGGATTCGGATATTCCATTAACCGCAGCCCAAGTGAGAGAATGCTCTCCACCGAGAATCACAGGAAATTGTCCTGCTTGAGCCACGCTTCTTGCGCGAACCCGTAATTCATCCAAGCAAATTTCATGGTCAACCGAGCAATCGATCTGTTGTTGAGTGTAAATTCCCTCTAAGCAAATCGATGAGCGTTCGAGTTCCTGACTGGCTTCGATTATTGCCTGAGGTCCCATCGATGTCCCCAGACCATAGGAAACCGTTTTTTCCATAGGACAGGGAATGATCTGATATCTGGAGTCAGGCTGATTTTCCTTTACCGCAAGTTCCGATTCTAAAAATTGCATACTTTGAGTTTTGATCATGATAACCGGCTGACAAATGAATCATAATCGAACTTTCTGATCACTTGAAGCTCGTCCGTCCGAGAATTCCACAGGGCAATGGACGGCAGAGGGACGCCGTTAAAGGTATTGTTCTTTACCATAGTATAGTGGGCCTGATCCAAAAATGCGACCCTGTCCCCTCTTTGCAATTTTTGATTGAGACGATAGCTGCCGAAACTATCCGCAGTCAGACAACTGACCCCGCCCAGCAAGTACTCATATTTTCCATCCTCACACTCACCCATGAGAGATGGACGGTAAGGAGCTTCGATTACATCAGGCGCATGACAAGTTGCGCTTAGATCAAGGAGGGCGTGGTTTTTAGTCACTTCCATGACATCCAGCACTTCGCCAACCAAAATACCGCCATCCAAAGCCACCGCTTCACCGGGTTCCAAAAATACCTGCATTCGGTACTTTTCCGAGATTATGGAAATCAAATTCACCAAGCCATCATGGTCGTAATCCTCCCTGGTACAGTGATGACCTCCTCCCAAATTAATCCATTCAAACTGATGAAGAATACTTCCAATTTTTTGCTCAACCTTTTTCCAGGTTTGTAAAAGTGGAGCAAAGTTCTGTTCGCACAAAGTATGAAAGTGCAAACCGTGAAATCCCAAAATTTCATCCGAGCTTAGTTTACTCATCGGATAACCCAGTCTCGAATTCTCGGCACATGGATCATACTTGGGATCGAGTCCCAGGGAAAGTTCCGGGTTAATCCTTAATCCGCACGAAACTCCCTTTTTCCTCGCATGCTCGACTCCAAAAGCTTTGGGAGCATTAAAAACAAGGTGGTCTGATAATGAACAAATTTCGTAAATTTCATCCTCTTTAAAAGCGGGGGAAAAAGTGGACAAAACCTTGCCTTTTTTTTGGGGTGCGAATTTTTTCTCTCTAGCCAGCCTTGCTTCCCACAATCCGGAGGAACAACAACCGTCCAGGTACTCTTCAATCAGCCCTGCAAGCGACCACATGGAGAACGCTTTTAGGGCAAGTAAAACTTTGGCGCCAGACCGATCACCGATATCCCGGAGTAATTGAAGATTAAACCTAATTTTTTCCTGATCAATTACATAACAGGGAGTAGGAACCCGGCTTAAATCGAACTGGGCGAAGGCGCCCGGTCCTCCGCTCTGAGTTGGAAGCATCAGAAATTCAACGGAGCGTCCAACTGACGAACCTCCCAGGGTAAACCATGTTGATTCAGCATTTCCATAAAAGGGTCGGGGTCGAGCTGTTCCATATTGAAAACTCCGCAACCACTCCAGGTTCCTTTAAGCATAAGAGCGGCTCCAATCATTGCAGGCACTCCGGTTGTGTAACTCACTGCCTGACTTCCAACCTCCCGGAAGCATTCCTCATGATCACAAACATTAAACAAGTACTTGGTTACCGGAAAGCCGTCTTTTTCTCCAGTCACTATATTTCCAATGCATGTTTTCCCCCTGGTTCGTTCCCCCAGCCCCCCAGGATCAGGAAGCACAGCCTTGAGAAATTGCAGAGGAATGATTTCCTGACCCTGATAAACGATAGGGGCAATGGAAGTAAGGCCAACGTTTTGCAGAACTTCAAGATGCTTTAAGTAAGCATCACCAAAGGTCATCCAAAATCGGGCCCTCTGAATATCAGGAAAATGTTTCACCAAGGATTCAAGCTCCTCGTGGTACATCAGATACATGTTTCTTTCCCCCACCTGAGGGAAAACAAAGCTCTGCTTGAAGGACAAAGCTGGAGTTTCAACCCACTCGCCCTTTTCCCAGTGTCTGGCGGGAGCGGTTACTTCGCGAATATTTATCTCAGGATTGAAATTGGTGGCAAAGGGATGTCCATGGTCCCCACCATTGCAGTCTAAAATATCAAGGGTATCGATACGGTCAAAGTGGTGCTTGCGCAACCAAGCGGCAAACACGTTGGTTACCCCCGGGTCGAAACCTGATCCAAGCAATGCCATCAGCCCGGCATGCTCGAATCTCTCCTGGTATTCCCACTGCCAACGATATTCGAACTTGGCTTCGTGCTTGGGTTCGTAATTGGCGGTATCCATGTAGGGCACGCCAGCTTCCAGACAGGCATCCATCAAAGGAAGATCCTGATAAGGAAGGGCAAGGTTGACTAAAAGATCTGGCTTGATCCGCTCGAGCAGTCGAACGGTTTGTTTAATTTCATCGGCATCCACTTCGGCGGTATCGATCTTCACCCCAAAACGTTTATTTACGGAATCAGCAACTTTCTCACAGGACGAAACCCTTCGACTTGCCAAAGTGATGGAGGAAAAAACCTCGGGCATCCGAGCCATTTTATGAACAGCGACAGAACCGACTCCACCGGCCCCTACTACCAATACTTTAGACATACTTTTCCTTTCTTAATCAGATTCATAATAAGTGTACCCCCTGAGGCTTTCGCGATAAGTGGATACAAGTTCCTTCAACTCATCCAAGCTGACACCATGATTCTTAACGGCTTTTTCAGCATGTGACTTGAATCGCTCAAGCAAGCGCTTGGGTTCGTATTCAACATAACTCAAAACCTCGGAAACGGTATCGCCCTCGACTTCGTCAAGCAACTCGAAGTGCCCATCCGCCTTCAAGCGAATCGTGACGACGTTTGTATCCCCGAACAAGTTGTGCAAATCTCCGAGAGTCTCCTGATAGGCACCCACGAACAAAGCCCCCAAATAATATTCCTCGTCATCTCGCAAAGAATGAACTGGCAGGCAATCCGCAACTCCATCCGCCAACACAAATCGATCGATGCGACCGTCGCTGTCACAGGTTACGTCGCAAAGCACTGCGTTGCGGTCAGGTTTCTCGTTCAGACGAGTTAGAGGAATGATTGGATGCAACTGATCAATCGCCCAAACGTCAGGCAGGCTTTGGAAAAGGGAAAAATTGCAATGATAAATATCCGCCATACGCTGAACCCTCTGATTGAGTTCCTCACTCCACTCAACGTCATTCAGTTCGTCCATCATCAAGCGGATCTTACCAAGAATTCGGTGGTGCCCCCTCTCCGCTCGAGCCAACATAGGCAGAGACAATCGGCCTCGACGGAAAAGAGCCCTTAACTCGTCACGATAGTAGGTTGCGTCATTAAGGGACTCAAGCAGGCTTTCCGATTGTAAACCATCTGATAAATCAATCAGGGATCGCAACAAGGGATGATCCCCTTTTTCCAATTCCAAGTCGATTTCACTCTCGTAACTTGTACTCTCAAGTACACTGAACAAAAGCATGGATGACTGAGCCACACAGGCACGCCCGCTTTCGGTAACGATGCATGGATGCTCCACACCGGCATCATCCATCTCGAAAGCAACCGTTTCCACCACGCTGTAACAATA
Source organism: Opitutales bacterium (assembly GCA_038152055.1). Lineage (GTDB taxonomy): Bacteria > Verrucomicrobiota > Verrucomicrobiia > Opitutales > Seribacteraceae > Chordibacter. The sequence continues at coordinate 6,722 of JAYOWQ010000060.1, forward strand.
TTCCTCCAAGGAATAATTGATCGAATTCGAGCTCGAAGATTTCTCACCCGTATAGTCGACCCCCAATCCTCCCCCCAGGTCGAGATACTGTAAATTTACACCGAGTTTGCGAATTTCAATAAATAGGCGACTGGCCTCCTGAACAAACCTTCGAATCTCGATCATATTAGGAACCTGACTACCCAAGTGAGAATGCTGTAGAACGAGACAATCGAGCATATCTTCGTTTCTCAAAGTTTCCACAACGTCCACGACTTGAGCAACCGAAAGTCCGAAGGACGAACGATCACCGCTAGTAGCTGACCAATTTCCGCTTACTACGTTGGCCAGTTTCACTCGGATCCCAAGGGTTGGAGGGATACCCAGTTCCTTGGAAACTGCGATAATCAAACCAAGTTCACGAACACTTTCCATGACAATAACCGTTCGGGTTCCAAGCTTGGAAGAAAGCAATGCCAAACGAATGAATTCCGAATCCTTGTAGCCGTTACAAATTATTAGCGACTGGGGAGATGATTCCTGAGACAGGGCAATCAAAAGTTCGGCTTTTGAACCGACCTCCAAACCGAAATCAAATTCGTTGCCATACTCCACCACCCTCTCGACTACATGAGCCTGTTGGTTAACCTTGATGGGGAAGACGCCACGGTATCCTCCGCGGTACCCAACCTGAGCGATAGCATCACGAAATCCCAAATTAATCGATCGTATCTTATGCTGAAGAAAGTTTGCCACCCGCAAAAGGACAGGGGTTTGGATGCCCCTTTTCTCCAACTGCTTGATAACATCGGCTAAATCGACAGGACTGGCGCTCGCATCCAGTGGATCATGCAAGGAAACGTTGCCGTTGGAAAGAACGCCAATCAATCCATCACCCCATCGGGAAATTCCATAAGCATCGTGTTCCATGATATTTGGCCTAGACAGTTTTAGCTAGTGAGGAGAGGGATGAAGATGGTCGGGACGGTGAGATTCGAACTCACGGCCTCCTGCTCCCAAAGCAGGCGCGCTAACCAGACTACGCTACGTCCCGAAAAGATAAGCCATTAATCATGAAGATATTTTTACGGCTTGGCAAAACCATTTCGTTATTCTTTTCATTCGTTTTCATCGATTAGGGTTGGCAAAACGCATCAACATATCATGATACGTTGATACGTTTATGAAAGATTTTTCCATTTCCCGACCGCTGGAACGAGACCTGCACGCCATCCTTGAAAAGCGCATTCTGATTCTTGACGGTGCCATGGGTACGATGATCCAGCAAGAAAAGCTGGAGGAAGAGGATTTTCGTGGAGAATTGTTCAAAGAACACGATGGCGAACTTAAGGGGAACAACGACTTGCTCAGCCTGACACGCCCGGATGTGATCCGTAAAATCCATCAGTCCTATTTTGCTGCGGGCAGCGACCTGGTGGAAACCAACACTTTCAGCGCTACCAGCATTGGCATGGCAGATTATCATCTTGAAGACGTCGTCCATGATTTAAACGTTGCCTCGGCCAAATTGGCCAGGGAGGCGGCGGATGAAGCGATGATCAAGGACCCTTCACGACCAAGGTTCGTTGCAGGCGCCATCGGCCCGACAAACCGTACGGCTTCGCTGTCGCCTGACGTGAATGATCCTTCGAAACGCAATGTAACCTTTGATCAATTGGTCGATGCTTACTACGCTCAGATTGCAGCTCTGGTTGAAGGCGGGGTGGACATCC
>JAYOWQ010000061.1:0-8281 GCA_038152055.1 Opitutales bacterium
TGCAGGGGATTCCTGCGGTTTATTTCCATTCCCTGTGTGCCACACCCAATGACCAAAAAGGATTTGGAGAGACAGGCCGTGCCCGTACTTTAAACCGCAAAAAATGGGAGCTTAATGAGCTGGAGAGTATGCTCGGGAAAAAGAACACCACTGGTTCCAAAGTGTTCGACTGGTATGTCACGACGCTCAGAAAACGCAGGGCTGCTCCTGCATTTCATCCAGACGCATCTCAGGAAATTCTCGATTTTGGAGACTCGGTGTTTGGACTGGTGCGTAGTTCAATGGATGACAGCCAGTCGATTGTTTGCCTCTACAATTTTCTTCCCCAAAGCTGTCCTGTGAAACCCATGAACATTCTCAAAAAATGGTTCCCTGCGGGAGAAGCTAAGGATCTCATCACTGGTGGTGAAATAAGCTGGGGGTCCCGGGCACTTGAACTTCGCCCTTATCAGGCACTTTGGTTGATATCTCGTTGAATCTTTTTCTATTTGAGGAAGCCACCTGCCAAGTAGAGTGGTCAAGAAAAGATGCCCGTACGCATCATCTCAAAAATGTACTTAGAGCATTAGACGGTGATCAAGTTGATGTTGGTGTTGTTAATGGAACACGAGGAAAAGGATTGGTTAGATGGAAAAAATCTGGTGCAGTTACAATTTCTCTCGAGTGGAATTATTTTGATGAAAGCAATCTTCTTCCCATTTCACTTCTGATTGGCTTAACAAGACCCCAGACTTGTCGTAAAATTATTGAGCAAGCCAGTGCATTGGGGGTTAACGAAATCCATTTTTTCGGAACTGAGAAAGGAGAGCCTTCCTATGCAAAAAGCTCTCTTTGGCAGGATGAATGGAGAAGGTTACTTATTAAAGGGGCTGAACAAGCATTTAGCTGTAGGATTCCAATATGTGAGAAGCATGAGTCTCTCGAAACAGCTTTTTCCAATCAATCAATGATGATAAAAGAAAAAATTGCTCTAGATATTTATGAGGCCACCAATTGCCTATCTCATTTTAAAAATACTCATTTGAATGCAGGAATTTGCCTTGCCATAGGATCAGAAAGAGGTTGGTCGAACAATGAACGTAGTCTTTTGCGCAAAAAAGGCTTTTCGCTTTTTCATTTAGGTGATCGCATTTTACGGGTTGAAACTGCAATGGTTGCTGCAGTTGGACTACTTGCAGGACCTTACTGGTCAAGGACAGAAGGAGATGGCCTGTAAATTCGGTGTACGGGAGAGCCTTTTTTTTCTTTTCCAATAATACGGTCGACTTTCCATCCAGAAAATTCAAATGGTTTTCCACCCGGTGATTCAAGAATTAATCGGATGCCAGGAAGAAGGCATTTTGATGCTAATAATTGAGTGAAGATTTCTGGGCATGTTGAATCGATATCAGCATAGGGAGGATCGATGAATACGAAATCAAAACATCCGGTGGCATGCCGGATAAATTCAGAAACCTCACGGTTGTGCAAGCGGGCTACCGTATTGGGTAGTCCTGCGCTTTTGAGTACACTGGCAAGGTTCGATCGCAGGGCGTTGAAAGTCTTTCTGTCTCTTTCGACGAAAGTGACGTCCACAGCGCCACGGCTCAAGGCTTCCAGTCCGTAAGAGCCGGTGCCGGCAAAAAGATCAAGTACGCGTGATCCATTAACGTAGGGCGAAAGAGAGGAAAACAATCGTTCGCGACTCGCTTCCGTTGCGGGACGAAGTTTGCTCGAAGCTATTGATTTCAGGGGTATGCCTTTTGCTTTTCCTCCACTTATCCGCATTGTTTTTCCTCTTCCGCTTTACACTTGTTCAACTAATCCTTGAGAATTTGCATGGAGTTGGGTTGCCAAGCAAGAGACATTTTAGGTAGCACTAATAAATATGGGTAGAATCTTGCGCGCCTTTGTGGATCATTCGGATCTTGTTCTGGGAAATGAACTCCTCCTTTCCGAGCGGGAGTCTCATCATCTTTTCCGTGTTCTTCGCATCCCAAAAGAGACTCCCATCGAGTTACTCGATGGGAAGGGGCGTATATTTCAGGCAATCTGCACGGAGGTAGCCAAGTCCCGAGTCCGGGTGAGGGTTTCAAGCTTGGCCGAGCATGCGCCTGCAAGGGTGCGCCTTCGGGTTTCCGTTGCTCTAGGAAAACGAAACAAATGGGAGGAATTGATTCGTCCGCTTACCGAGTTGGGCGCGAATCGCCTCACTCCACTGCTTACCGAACGTTCTGAAGGACGGATTTCTGACTCCAAGCTGGCTTCCAAACTTGATAAATGGTCGAGACTGGTTCAGGAAGCATGCAAGCAGTCGGGCAATGCATGGATGCCCGAAATCGACCCACCTCGGAATCTGGCTTCTCTTTTCGATAAAAATGCGGATTTGTGGATGTGCAGCCTGAAAATCGGAACCGGATCATTCGCTGCCGACTTGAATGCGAGGGAGTGGAACCTTTTGATCGGGCCTGAGGGTGGATGGACTGCGGAGGAGGAAGATTACGTTCAGGAAATGGGTGGTAAACCGTTCTCTCTGGGTTCAGGGACTTTACGACTTGAAACCGCCGCCATCAGCGCATTGGCGGTTGCGCGGCAGCGGTTGCTTTGCTAGACACTCACGAATGCCAACTGAGTTTACCGGTGAGCAGAAGCTCAGGATTGTTCTGGAATCGATCATTCGTGGGATTCCAAGGGAAGAGCAGTGCAAAAAATACGGTATCGAAGAGGATCAGTTTCAAACCTGGCACGATCATCTTATCCAGAACGGTGGAAAAATCTACGAAATGGGAAGTTCCGGTGCCTCTCGCAAGCCTCGCTCAAAAAAAGTAAGATTTATCCCCTGGTACTTCAAGTTACTGCTTCTCGTCAGTTTATTAACAAATTTCGGGGGCTTGATTGTGTGGGGGGTTTGGAGGATGGCTTCTCCGCAGGGAGGAGAACCTGTCCTCGTTGCGCTTGATGACATCGGCATCCCCGAAGATGATGATTTTGCAAAATCGCCTGAGCAAGAACTGTCTCCGGTAGCCATGCAGGAGAAATTGGATTTGGAAAATTTGATCGAACAGGTTGACGAAATGGGAAAGTTGAATGACTCCGAAATATTCAACAGCCTGCCTGATACAACTGAAACAAGCAGTACACTGAAACTGAAGGAAATGCTGGCTCCTTCTCTGCAACTTTCAGAAAAAGCAAGTCTCGTGGACTTGGCCTCTGAAATTGAATTCCTTGATCAAACCTATGAGGGCAAGCATGTCGTTTACGTAATGGACGCCGGCACCTATCAATTGGACGGTTCGGAAGGGCCGGACAGATTGGATCGCATGAAAGTGGCTTTATTGGAGTCCTTGACCAAGTTGTCAGAGAATTCATACTTCAATCTCGTTCTTTTCTGGAATCTTCGTGAGGCCCATGCATTGGGCAAAACCATTCTCCGAGCCAGTGAGGAAAATAAAAGATTCGCAACCGAGTGGATTACCAGTCTTGGGCGGACACCCGCGGGATTGAAAGAGGGAAGAAATCAATTTTATCCAAAGGAGTTGCTCTATGCCAAGCCCCTGCCAGGGGTTGTCGGGCCGTGGTATGGGCTTGCCACTGCAATGAGTTATGATCCCGACCTCGTCTTTTTCCTTGTTGGAAACACCCCCAGGTTTTCACCCGATGAGGTTTCCAAGAACGATTACAACGGTCTAGGATTGAAACTCACGAATGCCCCCTCAAATGCTCCAAGTACGATAGACGACGGTTTGAAAACAATGATCCGAAAAACCTCTGGCAAGTGGTTGGTTGCTTTGCAGTCGGATCGGAATTTACCCTCCAATGAAGATGATATTGAAGCTATGGCAATGACAAGGCTTGGTCTGGATGATTGGGCAGGCATGCAAAATAGCATTCGTGTGGAAGTTCCGTGGGACAAGGCATTTGATAATTTTTTAGCGGGACTTGAACTTGGAATGGAGAAAATCCCTCAAGTACATGTTTTTAAAACCTTATCCGAGCCTGTGGTTTGGCCGACTGCCCTCCAAAAAAGCATTGCTGAATTCTGTGAAAGTTCCCGGGGATCCCTGAACGACTTTCCCTAATCATGGCAATCCGCCCATTTAATGAAGGCGATAAGCTACCTTAGATTTATCTGCACGATATCATTTCTGCCCGCTCTTTCAGGAGGGCTCGATGCCCGTAGTGTAGACAGTTTGATCAAGATAGATTCATTTAGTGATTTTCAAGTCATTTCCTCAAAGAGTGAAATCCGGTTGGGTGTGTCCGTGTCCCTTGCGCCGGGTTGGCACGTTTATTGGAAGAATGCCGGGGATTCCGGATATCCAACGAATTTAGAATGGGAAATGCCTGCCGGCTGGCAGGTTGGTGAAGTGCAGTTCCCGGCTCCTTATTTGTATGAGCATGAAGGCATGACTGGGTATGCCTTGGATAGTAATTTCACCTTGTTTGCCAGTGCCCGTGTCCCGGAATTTTCGAAAGTTAACATAGGTAAGAATTATACTTTGAATGGCACCTTTTCCGCCTTGGTATGCAACGAATCGACCTGCCTGCCTTATGAAGGTGAAATTTCCCTCAGTTTCGTACTTGGGGAAAAGGAACAACTGGATTTACGGGGTTTGACCATTCTCGATAACGCTCGTTCCTCTCTCCCGGTAGAATTGCCATTGAATGCCAAGGTTCAAGCGGTGTCTTATGGAAATTCGGGAATTTTTTCTATCCTTGATCCCACGGTTCCTGATCTTGATCTGGATAGCCTTTGGCTTTTTCCCGAAGACTCGTCGATTAAGATAAAGAGTCCGCCGAGTCGAATCGAGGGTGGGGCGGAATTTTCATGGTCCGTTTCAGACTCGGCTAAGCGTCAACCAACCTTACTGAATGTCTTGATGGTTCACCCGAGTATGGAAAATGGATGGTTTGTATCGGTGCCAATTGAGAGAGATTCAACTTTTATTCCGCAGAAACCAGCCGTTTCATCCAAGGTGTTCAAAGATGAGTACGCTTTGCTAAGACTGCTTCTATTGATGGTGTTCGTTGCCATGTCCGCTTGGGCATATGGCCGCTCGCAGCATCATTTTTTCAACAGTGCAGCCTGGCGAATCTTCGCCTTTCTATCCTTGCTTTTTGGAGTTTTTATCGCCTGGTCAGGAAATTCAGACCCATCTGCCAAGGACCTACGCTGGGAAAAATGGACTCCGGAACTGGAGAATGAACTTCTTGCAAGCGGACAACCCTTGTTCGTGGATTACACGGCGAAATGGTGTTTGACCTGTCAGGTGAACAAAAGGGTTTACCAATCTCAGGAAGTTTTAAATTCTTTTCAGCAGGCAAAGGTGCGTACCTTACGAGCGGACTGGACCCAAAGAAGTTCTGATATCTTGAAATCCTTGCAGGCGTTTGGGCGAGAAGGGGTGCCTTTCAACGTATTTTATCCCGCGTCGAAAAAAGGCGAAAAGAGCGCACCGGTACTCTTTTCCGAAATCCTGACCGAGGAGGATTTGCTGGGGGTCATTTCCGGAAAGAAAATGAAATCGAAGGGTGAAAAGACTTACGGGTTTTTCACTCTCCTGCTATTCGCTTGGGTTGGCGGTTTGATTCTCAATCTCATGCCGTGCGTGTTCCCAGTGATCGGTTTGAAAATCATGGGATTTGTAAAACAATCGGGCTCCAACCAAGCTCAAGTCAGTTTGCACGGATGGGTGTTTACTGCCGGAGTGGTGCTCTCATTCTGGGTTCTGGTAGTCGTCCTCCTGGTATTGCGAAATGGAATGGAGAAGCAACTTGGCTGGGGTTTTCAACTACAGGAACCAATCTTTGTTTGCAGTCTTGCCGTTTTGTTATTGCTTTTCGGACTGAGTTTAAGTGGCGTTTTCGAAATTGGTAGGAACATTACCGGACTTGGTTCCGAATTGACTCAATCAAGCGGGCTTAGCGGAAGTTTCTTTTCCGGTATTCTGGCAACCATCGTGGCTACTCCATGTATGGCTCCGTTTCTTGGAGCGGCAATAGGAGCGGCCCTTGCCCTGTCATTCTGGCCATCCTTTGCTATCTTCACCAGCACGGCCCTAGGGCTCTCAACTCCTTACTTAATCTTGTCAATATGGCCTGCATGGGTCGAAAGATTACCCAAGCCAGGTCTTTGGATGGAGTCATTCAAGCAATTCATGGCCTTTCCCATTTACGCCACGGTTGCATGGTTGATATGGACGCTGGAAGGCTTGCTCTAATTCAAAAAGCTCCCGAGGGATATAGGCTCGGAAGCCTTTATGAAAAGGTTTTGAGGTAGGTTACTTAAGCGTTAAAGAGCGACTTCGCCCTGTTCGCCGGTTCGAATGCGGATGGCCTGTTCGACAGGCAAGACAAAGATCTTGCCATCACCGATTTTTTCCGTCTTGGCCGCTTTAACTATGGTTTCTATCACTTTATCTGCGATATCATCGGGTACTGCGACTTCAATGACTACCTTGGGGAGAAAGTCTATGGTGTATTCGCTACCGCGGTATATTTCGGTGTGTCCTTTTTGGCGACCGAAGCCCTTGGCTTCAATCACCGTCATGCCTTCGATTCCAATTTCGGATAGGGCTTCCTTAACGTCTTCCAACTTGAATGGTTTGATGATGGATTTTATAAGTTTCATGTAGGTAAAGAATTTGAGGTATTTATCTGGGCAATTAATTAACTGAGGGTATAACCATTCTCGCCATGCGCGGCTTGGTCAAGCCCCTTTGTTTCATCATCATCCGAAACACGAATGCCTGAGGTAATTGCGGATACGACCTTGACAATTACGTAAGTGGCCACAACAGAGAGAGCGACTGCAGCGAGACAACCTTGCGCCTGCACCACCAACTGATCTTTCCATAATTCATGATTGATGCCCAATCCACCCAACTCGCCTTTCCATCCAAGGTAGGAAACGAGAAGCGTGCCTAGGATGCCTCCAACTCCGTGAACTGCCGCCACGTCAAGCGAGTCGTCAACACCGAGTTTTTCTTTGATGAATCCACAGGCGTAATAGCAAACAATGCCAGCTGAAGCGCCAATCACTATGGCTCCCAAGGGTCCCACGCTCCCTGATGCCGGAGTAATGGTGGCAAGTCCTGCAACCATACCGGTCACAATTCCGACAAGGCCTGGCTTGCCGGTTTTACGCCATTCAACCAACATCCAAACCAAACTCGCGGTAGCGGCAGACAAGTGGGTTACAAGCATGGCCATGCCAGCACTGGTGTCAGCCGCGGCTGCGCTACCAGCGTTGAATCCAAACCATCCAACCCACAGCATGGCCGCACCGGTCATTACCATGCCCGGGCTATGCGGGGGTTTTAAGTTTCTTGGAAATCCATGCCTTCTGCCAAGCATCGCTGCAAGGGTGAGAGCCGATGCGCCGGCAGTGGCGTGAACCACGATTCCACCGGCAAAATCAATCACCCCACGTTCGGCAAGCCAGCCGCCTCCCCATACCCAGTAACAAACGGGACAGTAGACCACTACCAACCAAATTCCGCTGAATAGGAGAACCGCAGAAAACTTAATCCGTTCGACAAAGGCACCCACAATCAGACCTGGGGTAATGATGGCAAAGGTCATCTGAAACATAATCCAAACTGTCTCAGGATGATCTCCATTCAGGGAATCCACGCTCAAATGTTGTAGAAAGAATGCATCTTTACCACCAATCCAGTCTTTTCCACTGCCCGAGGTCAGCGAAAGGCTGTAGCCGACAGCAAACCAAATAATGGAGGCAAGACAGGCGATTGCAAAGCAATGCATTAAAACGGAAAGAACGTTTTTGGATTGAACCAGACCACCGTAGAAGAGAGCAAGGCCGGGTAGAGTCATAAACAACACAAGTGCGGTTGCAGTGAGCATCCACGCGGTATTGCCGCTATCGAGGGAGGCTTCTTCTTCACCAGGTTCAGGTGCGGGATCCGAAACTTGGATGGTAGCCACAGAAGAGCCAGTTTGAGGATCCGTGTCCTGGGCGAAAGCAAAAGATGCAAGGCCCATAGTGAGGAGAGCAAGAATATATCTAGATATCATAGGACTATTTTGTTTTAAACGATACGGCTGGATTAACGATCTCAGAAACTAGGCAACTTAGGTATGAATGAGCAAATATAATTTTTCATACGATTCTTTCTCTTCTTTCAAAAGGCACAAAAAAAGCCCGGTTCACAAGGAACCGGGCCTGAGAGAGGGTGGGGTGATTTGATCTTGCCCCAGATTTGTTTCAGTGAGACTGATTAGAGAGCTTCATCACCCTTTTCCCCAGTCCGAATGCGTACGCACTCTTCCATGGGAAGGA
>JAYOWQ010000062.1:116-7450 GCA_038152055.1 Opitutales bacterium
CCGTGCCATCTGCATGGCTCACCTGTACGGGATTGGATCGATCCGTGGTCGTACCGTCTCCCAATTGTGTGTACAAATTACTGCCCGCCGCCCACACCGTGCCATCGCTTTTCAAGTACACCGTGTGAAGCCCACCCGAGGATATACCCACCACTCCGCTAAATCCCGTGCCATCTGCATGGCTCACCTGTACGGGATTGGATCGATCCGTGGTCGTACCATCACCCAACTGGCCCCCGTAATTATAGCCCACTGACCACACCGTGCCATCGCCCTTCAAGTACACTGTGTGATAATCTCCCGCCGCGACTTCCCTAACCCCAAATTTCGACCTTATTGGGTTTTCGGATTGCCGGAGAACCTCCACGCCTAATTGACCATACTGATTACTCCCCACTCCCTTTACCGCGCCACTCTGTTCAATCCATAGGCTATGGTTTGCCAGATTTGCATAGGTGAAAGGATGGAGTTGGAAAAAACTGCTCAACAAGAGGAAAACAGCAAGGATCCTCGTGTTTACAAAGCCAGCAATCCATGAAGATACGCCCTCATGGATTGCCGAAAAAAGATTTCTCAAAAGAATAAAAATGACCACCTTATATATATGCTTAAACCAACTATTAGCGCAAAGAGCCCTTTTATTACATAAAATTTTCAAAAAAGTTACCTTTTAAAGAATGAACGTAACAAGGAACCCTCCCTGAGTGCATTGTAAAAAAATAGTCACAGTAAGAATTCGTACATGCGCATTCCCTAAAAGGGAGCGAATTTCCATTGCAAAACCTCAAGGAATAATGCGTGATCCACTTTGCTGATTTTTCCAAATATGGCCCTTGAAGACATTATTCCACTCGACGCTCTGCTCGGCAGGCAACCTGCCTACGGCGATGAATCCCCGAAGGGAAAGAAAAAAAAGAAGATCGACAAGGTGGCGATGGCCTCGCCCATCATGCGTATACCTCGCATGGACGTACGGGTTGCCCGTGACCTGATCGATATTGGAGTCAAGGAACTTTACGAATTGCAGGGTCGGGCCCCGGAGACCCTGTTCGAGGAAATCCTTAGACTACGCCCGGATACTCCGCAGTGGAGACTGCCCTACTTGCGCATGGGAATCTATTTTGCGGAAAACGAGGCGCATGATCCTCAAATGCTTCATCCGCAGGCCTGGATGGATTAAACCGCTCCTTACAAGCCGGCTTTTAAAGAGGTCGAAAAAACAAGGAACCCGGGTTTATTTTGATCCACCAAGCTGGCTAGCGGCCTTTTTCGCCTGCCGTACCATAAACAGGCCATACCCGAAAAACAGGGCCCCGTTTATCATGATCAATGGATTCTGGGAATTCTTCAAACCAACCAAAAAGAGGACGATCCCAACTCCGGAAAACACCCAACCGAAGAGTTTGCGGTACCGGATAACCCGTTGAAAATGGGAAATTCTGCGATTCTTTTCCTCCTCCGTGTAAACGCGCTTGCTCATGTCGGGCAGGTTGTTCGAAAAATATCCAACACCCTGAAGAAAGGGTTAATTGCGAAAGGACCCGTCGTCCTCTTGCTTGCCAAGCATGTTCTTGTACAACTCGAGCCTGTAGTTTTCCTTCTTCAAATCATCAAGAAGCATGCGGGCCCGTTGGTTAAGTCTCTGCACTTCAAGCATTGCCTGTTTGCGCAAGAGGTGCTTGCAAAGGGTAAAGGCGGCTAGATCGACAAAGGCAACGTCATCCTCCAGAGGGCGGAGATATTCGAGGATGTCATCGTTTACCTCGCCTCCAAGTTCCTTGTTGCGCTCCATTTGCTCAAGCAGTTCTTCCCGCAGACTTGGCTTGCTCGGATCCACGAGAGTGTCGATGGGATCCACCCGAAGCACGCGATAGGGATCTTCCCGCACAATGTTGCGGATTTTCACACGCTCCAGGCCCTGTAGAAGGACGAATGAGGTCTGATCGTCATTCTTTTTCGATACCCGAATCAGCCCGACAGTGGCCATCCCGAAGGGGGGTTCGTTCAAGGACTCCTCCTCGGAGACGTTCTCGCGCTCGCAGACGATGGCGAACATGCGGTGATCGTTCAATACGTCGGCGAGCATCCGCTTGTAACGCTCCTCAAAGATACGCAAGGGCATCATGGCCTTGGGAAAAAGTACGGTTCCACGAAGGGTCATCGCGGGTACTTCCTCGGGCAACGTATGCTTGTCTTCGTTTTCCATTGGCAACGCTTACAATCTTGCTGGAAAAAGAGCTCGGGTCAAATCGCGAGGTTTTCCTTGATTGAGGCGACCGCTTTCTCGACGTTTTCCCGGTGACCGAATGCGCTCAACCTGAAGAACCCTTCTCCTGCGGGACCAAACCCGGAACCGGGTGTACCCACAACGTGGCATTCGCGGAGAAGTTTGTCGAAAAACTCCCAGGAGGTCAGTCCTCCGGGCGCCTTCAACCAGACGTAAGGCGCGTTGCCCCCGCCATAAGTGGTGATACCCAAGGACCTGAGCCCTTCATTGATAATGCGGGCATTTTCGAGGTAAAAGGCGACCTGCTCGTCGGTCTGCCTTCTACCCTCGGCGGAAAGAGCGGCAATGCCACCCGCCTGCACGATATTCGACGCCCCGTTGAAGAAGGTGTTTTGCCGGCGCGTCCACAGGGCGTGCACTTTGCCCGGGCCAGCATCCTCGGTGATCAAGCCCTTGGGAACGATGGTCCAGGCGAGGCGGACCCCGGTGAATCCCGCCGTCTTGGAAAAACTGTTCATCTCAATGGCGCAGGTCTCCGCCCCCTCGATTTCATAAATGGAACGCGGAAGTTCGGGATCGGTGATGAAGGCGGCATACGCGGAATCAAACAGTATTACCGCCCTGCGCTCGTTGGCATAGTCCACAAAGCTTTTCAACTGTTCCTTCGTGGCCACCGCCCCCGTTGGATTGTTGGGACTGCAGATGTAAATCACGTCGACCTTGCCTTCGGGTAATTCCGGAAAAAAACCATTCTCCTCGGTGCAGGGCATGTAGACCAAGCCCTCGTAACCGGACTCGGTCGCCTGCCCGGTACGCCCGGCAATCACGTTGCTATCCACGTAGACCGGATAGGCCGGATCCTGCACCGCGATCACACAATCATTGGAAAAGATCCCCTGGATGTTTGCAGAATCGGACTTGGCTCCGTCTGACACAAAAAACTCGGATGGATCAAGCTTCACGGCAAGCTCGGCGTACAAGTCGGCAAGTCCCTGACGCAGGGGAAGTACGCCCTCGGACGGTCCGTATCCGGAATAACTCTCCGCATTCCCGAGATTGCCGACCCCCTGATGCAGGCCGTCCAAAACCGCGGGAACAATGGGCTCGGTCGTGTCCCCGATGCCAAGTCGCATGACTTGAACACCCTGATTTTCCTCCAAAAAGGCGTTGGTCCGGCGGGCAATCTCCGGAAAGAGATAGCCGGCCGCGAGTTTGTCGTAGTTGCTGTTGATTCGTGCCATAAGGCATTTCTTAATAACGCAAAATCCACGCCGAGAAAAGCGGGGAATCAACATTTTTTCAGGTTTTTCGCGTTCCCCTCATCCCGCTTGCCAACCGTCCTTGCATCGGGTATATTCCCGCCTTTTTTACCAAGCTCACATGAAAAGGACACATCACTGCAACGCATTGCGCAAGGAAAACGCCGGAACTCCAGCCACCCTCGTCGGTTGGATCGATTCCCTGCGGGACCACGGAGGCGTTTTCTTCCTCGACCTGCGTGACCGCGAAGGCAAGACTCAGGTGGTACTGGATCCGGAGAACGCCACCCTTTCCGCCCTTTTCCCCAAGCTCAAGCCAGAGAGTGTGATTGAGGTGACCGGTGAAGTGCGATCCCGCGAGGAAGGCACCGTAAATGCGAATTTAGCAACGGGAGAAATCGAGCTCTTTGCCAGCGAGATATTGGTCCACAACCAGTCCAAGACGCCTCCCTTCCCACTCGACGACTCCGCCAACAAAGTAAGCGAGGACCTGCGACTGACCTACCGTTATCTGGACTTGCGCAGGCAACCCAATCTGCATGCCCTCAAACTCAGGCATCGGGCTTCTCATGCCATCCGCCAGTATTTTAATGATCAGGGATTTCTGGAAGTGGAAACCCCCGTGCTTTTCAAGAGTACGCCCGAGGGCGCCCGCGAGTTCCTGACACCCAGCCGCTTGAACCCAGGGAAATTTTACGCCCTCCCTCAGTCTCCCCAGCAATACAAGCAAATGCTGATGGTGGCTGGCATCGAGCGATACTACCAACTCGCCCGCTGTTTCAGGGACGAGGACTTACGGGCCGACAGGCAGCCTGAGTTTACACAGGTCGACTTGGAAATGTCCTTCATTGACCGCGAGGACATGTATGCACTCATCGAGGGTCTCTTGAAAACCGTATGGCAGGAAACCCTCGGGGAAGAAATTCAGACTCCTTTCCTACGCATGCCTTTCAATGAGGCGATGAACCGCTTCGGTTCGGACAAGCCTGACATGCGATTCGGAATGGAAATCGAGGATTTTTGTGATGAATTCCGCAACTCCGGGTTCAAGGTATTCGCGGGCGCGGTGCAATCCGGCGGGGTGGTCAAGGCATTCAATGCCAAAGGACTGGCCGACCTCACTCAGGGTGAACTGAAACACTTGGAGGAAACCGCAAAATCCCTTGGGGCCAAGGGACTGGCCTTTATTAAATGCGAGAACGGCGAGTGGAAATCCCCCATTCTTAAATTTCTCTCCGAGGAGGAGCAAAACGCTCTTCGTGACCGCCTTCAGGTGGAGGATGGCGACGTGGTCTTCTTCGCAGCCGGAGCTTGGGAAAGTTCCTGCAATATTCTTGGCCGGGTACGCTTGGAAGCCGCATCTCTGCTCGAAAAAAGAGGCATAAACTTACGTGATCCCAAGGATTGGAAATTCCTTTGGGTGATAGATTTTCCGTTGATGCACTTCGAGGAGGAAGAAGGCCGTTACGTCGCCTCGCACCACCCTTTCACCGCCCCGGTGGAAGAAGATTTGCCTTTGCTTGAATCCGACCCCAAGAAGGTCCGCGGGCAGCACTACGACATCGTTCTTAATGGGGTTGAGCTTGGTGGTGGAAGTATCCGGATTCATCAACCCGAAGTACAGAAGAAAGTATTTGAAGACGTACTCAAGATTCCTGCCGACGTGGTTCGGAGCCGTTTCGGATACATGCTGGAAGCCTTTTCCTATGGAGCTCCCCCACATGGTGGGATTGCCTTGGGATTGGACCGCTTGGTTACGATTCTTTGCAACCGCGACAGCATTCGCGACGTCATCGCCTTCCCCAAGACCCAAAAGGGACAGGATCTGATGACCGACAGTCCTGGAGAAGCGACCGAGCGTCAACTTAGGGACCTCAAGATCAAGTCGATCGCCGAGGAAGCGTAAGGTTCATTTGTCATGCCCCCGGGCTTTCTTCCTCCAAGCCTGGGGCCGATTCCGTCCCACCTAATTATTTGGGGTCTTTTTTTACTGATTCCACCCGCTCTCATTCTCCCAAGATTTCTGGGGAAGTTGCGTTTCCCCATCTGGGCATCCCTGATTCTTTTTACCATCCTAGGATGGGGGCTGGTTAATTTGGCCACCTGGCTCTATTTCGATTATCTTGCGGAATCGGCTCGATTCTTGCCGGAAGGCCCGGAAAAAGAAGAGACTCGGGAAAAGTGGGCAACGGACGGGGCAAGCCTGACCGGCGCTCTCTTTGGCGGGTGGATACTTGCCCTCCTGTACTTCGCGCTATGGTGGGGAATCTTGCGAAGCCTTTCCTTGCTTCGGGCTGCAAGGATACCGGGGAGAATCCTGAATCGCCTTACGCAGCCTTGAACTGCGACCGCCACCTGCCCGGCGAGCATCCCTTGTGCTCGACAAACAGACGGTTGAAGTGACTTAAACTGCCAAACCCGCATTCGAGAGACACCGCAAGCACGGTCTCCTTTGATTCCACGAGACACCGGCATGCCCGGGCAATTTTAGCCTCGTTGACGAACTGGGAAAAAGTGCGCCCGGTATGGCGTTTGAAAAAGCGGCTGAAGGCAGCCGGAGTCATCGATACCAAAGTGCACGATTTCTCAAAGATCGATGATCCTGCCTGTTTGTCGACCTGCTCGAACACGAAATCGATCACCCGGGCCAATCGGTCATCCGCAGGTTCCTTTGGTTGGTACGCCTGAGTGGCAAGCGGTTGGCGAGGCAATCTTGTCAGCAGTCCAAGCAGGCGAATCCAGGCAGCATAGGCATCCCATGAACCACGCTCGGCCAAACTCAAGGCCTCAAAAGCCAACCCCACTGAATCGTGGTCCGATTGATCCGACAAATCGAAGCGCCATCCACGCCCCGATTGTTCGAGCAGATCCCTGATTTCGTTCATTTCCGGGCTCCGGCCAAGAGATTCGGGTGGAAACTGGAGAAGATGGGCCTTGGAGCAACCGGTAAATTCCGGTGCCGTCCGCCAACAGTGGGGAAGATTCGATCCCACAAGCACGAGATCATTGGGCCCGAAGGAATCCAGGTGATCTCCAATCATGCGCTGGCCCACCCCTTCACGGACCCATTTGAGTTCATATTCCGGATGGTAGTGCCAGTGCCCGTCAAAGCCCTCGTTTCGGTCGATCTCGATGAATCGAAAGGTCGATACCCCGTCCAAGGGCAAAGCTTCGTAACTGGCTTTCATATTGTCATGAAATGTCATTCTTTTCTTCAATTCCAACAAATAAAGACAATAAATGAGATATTTTTAGCAAAGGATGGGATGAATAATTCTTGGGAACATGGTATTATTTTACCTTGCCTGTTACGATAACCGCAGTTTCCATCTCTTATTACCTTTGCCCTTTCCCAAATATTAAATCATGCAAGAATCCAATCTTACCCGTAGAAACTTTGTAAAAAACAGCGGACTTGTAACCGCAGGCGCCATGCTTGCTCCCTATGTCGCTCAGGGCTTCACCGATGACAAGCCGATCCGCATCGGCGTGGTCGGATGCGGGGGGCGCGGATGTGGGGCCGTGGGCAATGCCATGGCGGCCGATTCCAAAGTGGAGTTGGTTGCGATCGGAGATCTCTTCGAGGACCGAATCAACCAGCGCAGCAAACAGTTGGAGAAGGTTTGTGGTTCCCGCTACAAAGTAACCGAGGAAAATAAGTTCACCGGCTTCGATTGTTATAAAAAGGTGATCGATGCCGGACTCGACTACGTCATTCTTGCCTCCCCTCCCGCGTTCAGACCTGCTCAACTGGAATATGCCGTAGCGAAAGGAATTCACTGCTTTTATGAGAAACCAGTGGCGGTGGACGCTCCCGGTATCCGCAAGGTCATCGAACTGGCCAAAAA
>JAYOWQ010000063.1:0-7267 GCA_038152055.1 Opitutales bacterium
TATAATTCAACCCCTGAATGGCGAGGTAATCACTCGATCCATTCAATTGAATCGCGCCACCCATTATCCCATCCACCCATACGGAGGAACCATCCCCTGCCCCGAACAAATGGGCATGGTAATCATTTCCAGATGAATCAACCGCGGTTGTACCCTTGTGCTCATCAAACCTCCAGTGGGCAACCAATCCTTTTTGCAAAGGGGTAGACGAGGACGAACTTGGTTCTGACCCCACCAGCGATTCATTCACATCGGAGAATCCATCCCCGTCCTTGTCGCTCGATGTAATGGGACTGCTAAAATAGTCTATTTCCTTGGGATCAGAATAATATTCCTTCTCCAAAATGTATGGTGCAGTTGTATTGGTGATGTCATTCCAATTTCCATCTGAAGTCCAACTTATGAGATAATTTTCTAATTCAGCTCCATTGGGTTCACCGCTTTCCCATGATGAATAACTCCATTCCTCTCCCGTTACCCATGCCCAGGATCCCTCATTATCAGCATCAGAACCACCCAACCAAACTTCAGTAACAGTGCGGGCTTGCTCGACCGCACTTTTCTCCGCGGAACTGGTAATGGTGGCAAGGTACCCTCCCCTGCTTTCCGCATCCGCTTTTGCATCCGGCCAGGAAAAACTACCATTTATTTGTTCATAGGAATGATAACCTTTAACTTCCTGAAAATCAGTCAATCCATCCCCATCTGTATCACTCGCAGATGAATTTATATCCAGCAGCGTTTCCTCGGCATTGGATAATCCGTCCGAATCATCGTCTGTATTTGCGGAATTATAAAGCAGGGCGATCTCGGTGGTGGTGAGCACGCGGTTGTAGAGGCGGATATCATCAATCTGTCCGTCAATTTTTTTATATTCGCTCGAACTTTCCTGAGTAGCACCAAAGAGCAATGAATTTTGGGATGTGACCGAATCCGTTGAACGCGTGGTATCATTAGCAACCAAGGCGTTGTTTTTATAAACCCGGATAAAACCATTGGTTCTATCCACTAAAAGTACCGCATGGAACCATTCGTTTATTGATATTGCATTGTTGGCAGAGTCTGCATGCTGCTGGCTACTAGAGTCCGCACTGGTACCGTGAAAATATTTACTGCTGTTCTGAATCCATAAAGAATAGGTTCTAGTGCCTCCTCCCCCGCCTCCGCCTTTGTAAATCAATGGCGTGTAACCCGTGCCTATTGAATTAAGCTTCACCCATACCGAAAAGGAAACTGTTCTGCGCAGATCAATCCCAGAATCATGGGCTACGCTTAAATAGTCATCCGTTCCATCCAGATCCAGCCCTTTAAGAATCTTACCCTCCACAAACCTCGTATGGGATCCGTTTGCATTACTGAGGCTTGCATGCCTTTCATTTCCGGAAATGTCAGAAAAATTACCATCCAGTGGCCAGTGACCAAGCAATCCATTCTGCAGGTCCTGACTGTAAGCAAGGGAAAGGGGTAGCGAAAAAAGGACGCATCCAGCGCAAAACATCCGCCAACCGAGCAACATAATTTTCTATCTTGCAGAAAGGATCAAGAAAATCAACCGATTAGGGATTGGAACCGACTTGCAAATCAGTCCAAGCTTTTTGGCCATAATCGTAAAAGACGTTTACCCCGCCTACGTTGCCAAAGAAGTAACGCCAGCCCGAGGAGTCGGAAGAATAGAAAAACGGAAAAATTTCAGGAGAGGTCCACATCCATCCCGCCCCATCCTGCCAAAGCCAAAGAGAACCGTCGTCACTGGCGATCGGATATATCCACCCCATTTCAAGGTGCATGGCCCAGGGACTTTCCTCCTGATGGAAAATGGTGCCCAACCACTGACTCTCCCACCATCCGGACAGTCCTTCGATCGGCGAGGCGTCCGCCCAACCGAGATACTGCTTTGCATGGTCAATGCTTTCCTCCAAACCATATGATTTCCCCTCCCCGTTTACTGCATAAGCTCGAACGAATACTATGCCCCAGGTGTCACCCGGCAGAAAGTCGTGACTGAAGGCAAGGGTTCCGGAAGACTGGGGCAGGGAAATCTCCTCTACCCCATCAGTCGATTCATCGGTGAAGGAATGAGGAGCCACCAGCAATCCCCATTCCAACAGACCGGCCTCACCACCAGCGTCGATCAGATTTCCACCAACGGTAACGGATCCATCCTTGTTCACGGCACCTTCCATCGTGGTTTCGATGATCGGGGAAGAATCATCTACCACCAAGATTTCCATTTCCTCCTGATAGTTTCCTCCCAGTTCATCGGTGACTGAAACAAGGATCAATGAAGCGGGCGAAGTCTCGTAATCGAATGCGCGGGTCGTGCGAAGATCTCCATTGGGTTCAATAACGAAACTCGCGTGGTCCGTACCCTCTTGTTCGATAATCTGGATAGAGTACTGTCTGGACCGATTGGCATCGTCAGGATCGACGACGTTGAAAGATCCAACAAGGGAACCTACGGGCATGTTCTCACTGATGGAATCACTGGAAAGCGAAAGGTCCGTCGGAGCAGAGTTCACTACGTTTACGGTACGGTTCACTTCCGCAGTATTACCGGCCTCGTCCTGCACCGAATAACTCAGCAGGTAGGCACCCGGAGTATTCACGTCGAATTCCCCGGACCGAACGACCCGGTCACTAAGGTTGCCATCCACACTGTCGCTCGCATCAACCCATGGATCTACAAATTCCTTCCACACTCCATGGGTGAGGTTACTGTCCCCGAGCAAGGACGCCTCAGGACTTGTTGTGTCGACAACGGTAATGGTTCGGGTTGCATTTCCCTCGTTTCCGGCAGAATCGGAAAAGGAGTAAGCCAGGACGTAGATACCGGGCGTCGAAAAATCGACCTCTCCGGTGCCATTCAACTCCAGGGTGACGTTGGTGTCGTTGCTGTCTACGAAATCTCTCCAAACAACACCACTCTCCTGGTAATCCGTAGAGGCTTCGTGAGTGATCGCCGCCCCACCGACAAGTTGAAGAACGGGCGGTGTGGTGTCCACGACGTTAACCGTACGGGTTATGGTCTCGGCCGAGTTTCCATTGGCGTCGGTATAATCGTAGGAGAGAAGGTAAACTCCCACTAACGATGCATTGACCTCCCCGGTTGCGGAAATCGTACCGGTCCCATCAACAATATCCGTCCAGTTTGCACCCGCGTCCTCGTAAACCTCGCCTACCTCGTGAGTAAGGTTGGAATCACCGTTCAGAACTATTACCGGTGCCGTCGTATCCACAACGGTGACCGAACGGGTCATCGTCTCCGCCGCATTTCCGGAAGCGTCCGAGTGATTGTAGGTAATGAGGTAAGTTCCGGGAACGTACAGGTTCACTTCTCCCGTTCCGAGAACCGTACCGGAACCTTCCAGGGAATCGGTCCAGGTGGCATTGGCATCCTCGTAGGAAGAACCCGCTTCGAGGCCGGTCACGCTGGCATCCCCGATCAAGGTAATTTCCGGACGGGTCGTGTCCTCGACGATTACCGTACGGGTGGCGTTTCGCTCAATATTATGGGAGTCGATCACCCTGTGAACGACGTAATAAGTTCCAGTCTTGCTGACGTTGACGTCGCTCACCGTAGTGATCGAAGAAGTCAGGTTACCATCCTCCTCGTCAAAAGCGGTGGCGTTGGCATCGAGGTATTCGGTCGCGGCCTCGTGCGTCTGGATCGAATTTCCAATCAAGGTCAGAACCGGCGGATGCAGTTGGGTGAAAGTTATCCCGGAAAAGCTGACGTCCTGCTGGGAACCCGTCCAGAATCCGAACTTCCCAGCGCTGTAGTTGCCATCCAGCGAAAAAAGAAAGGGGTAGTCGGAGAAATTATCCTTTCCCTGCACGCGCATCTCCAACAATCCCTCGGTGTGAATCAGGGAAAAATTATGATCGACGGAAAGCTCCCATCCCTGGCTAGAATCCGACTCGTTGTAGTCGACGCGAGAAACGAAACCATTGGTTGAATTCAACAGGTTCCAACCATCCAGGGGCACGGTGTCTATTACTTCGGATCGAGACCACTTGAAATGATAATAATCGGAAGCGCTCTGGTAAGCGACGTACAAACCGATGAAGTCGTTGTCATGCGTGCTCACACGCATCGTCCCGTTGATCTCGACGTTCAGCAGGTCATAAGGGGTCAAAAAACGCGTGTTTGCGGAATTGGTGCTTTGGGTAACCGACAGATTCGCATCCGCTCCGTCGACCGTCCAGTTGCCATCACTTGCTGGATTCCAGTCTGCGGACAAGGGGTTGTAATTTGCCGTCCAGTCATGCAATTCCACAAAGTTTGGATTCCTGCTCAAGTCCAGTTCGTCATCATCCGACACCCCATCCCCGTCCTTGTCGTTGTTGTCCGAAGCAAACGAGGTCAGGCATGCGAACAACGTCAATGAATAAACTATCTTTCTAAAAGCAATCTTTCGGACACCTGGCATGATCTCGATTTGTTTAATAAATAACTTACGCAGACACATGCTTTAATGCGATTAAAAATTTTGGATGTGTTTGGTAAGGTTTGCACAAATAATATTTAGCGAAAAGATGCGATTTATTACGTCTTTTTGGGGCTCCTCTTCATTTTTAACCGGTCGGTTACCTCGGATATCTTGATTTCTTTCATCCCTTGCTTCATTCTGCCCTCATTATGGAAGAGATCATTTCAATGTGGAGAGACGCCCTCCACCAGGTGCTCGATCTCTACGAGCGCAAGCGTGGATCGATCAAGGTATTCTTTCCCATACTGTTCGGGTTTTTCATTTTCCTTAACGTCGCGTGCTACTGGTGGGCGATCTTCACCGCCTTCCCCCACTACATGATGACTCACGAGGCGGCTCATTACCTAAAACTGCAAATTCCGGTCGGTATCCTAGGAGCCTTGTTCGACAGCTTATCTTTTTTCGTGACCATCTGGATTATCAAACGAGCCCTCGCATCCACCAAAACCTCGGAATACGTCTTCCATCTTTCTCTCGATCTGGTGATCGCGACACTCGCGACCTTCTGGGTATTGTTCGTGTTCACTTTTGGCGGCTGGATGATCAGCCTGTGGGAAACTGCTCCCGAACAACTCGCCGAGAGGGGCGCGAAGTACACCAACCGGGCAATTCAGGCCATTCAGGATCCTACCGGACGGGAAAATGCAAAGAACATTTATTTTGGGCTGATCATGGGAGTATCTGCCGCCCTGCCCACCTGTATGCACCTTGGGCTCTTTTTCTATTCGGTGATCAAACGATGGACACCCGATAAAAAGAAGGTCGAAACAACAGAAGAACAATCCGCGGGGGCGAAATAAGATTTATCTCTTTCGGGCAAGGGCATGCCTGTACTCGCGGGCTGCTCCGAAAAACAGATCGGCAAACGCATCCACGCTATGATCGATAGGTTCGGAATACCCACCCCCCATGAACAAAAGCATGGGTACGCCAAGTTTGCGACGCCATGCAAACACCCGCTCGTTCCTCGCCCTCATTCCCTTCCTCGACACCTTGAGCAACCCAAGGGCGTCTGTTTCAAGAGCATCCACACCCGCCTGAAAAAACAACAGATCAAAAGATTGCCCGCTCAATTCACCGATGACCTGATCGACCGCGGATAAAAACTGCTCATCCCCCACCCCCTTGGGCAAGCCTATGTCAAGATCGCTCCTTTTTTTACGGAATGGAAAATTATCCTGCCCATGCACGGACACCGTAAACACCCGGTCATCCCCCTGGAAAATTTCCGCGGTACCATCCCCCTGATGGACGTCGAGATCCAGCACGAGCACCCGCTCCGCCTGCCCGCGCTGAAGGGCAACCTCGGCACATACGGCGAGATCGTTAAAAATACAATATCCCGCACCTTCCCTGCGGAATGCATGGTGGGTCCCCCCCGCCATATTTCCCGCAATGGGCATACCCAGTTGCAAAAGATCGAGTCCCTCGATGGCTCCACCGATCAGGCGCATGGTCCGCTCAACGATTTCCGGTTTCCATGGGCGCAACCCGATCCGGCGCATTTCATCCTCTCGTAATTCCCGGGCTAAAAACCTGTCCACAAATTGAGCATCATGGGCGAGCAAAATCTCCTCTCTTTTTGCAAGCCTTGGTTGTTTAAGTTCGATCAATCCATCCCCGTCTTCCTCTCTTATTTTATCGGCAATCATGGAATACCGGTCCACGGGGAAGCGGGCGGTACGATCGAGTCCTGATGAATAAATTTCATCATAAAACAGGGTCATGGTCATACTTGGCACGGAAATTTCATATTGGGTCGGGTTGTCCATCTTTCAATCATGTTGTAATATGTAAATCGTGAGCTTGCAAAACGCATTCCTGGGTTCCCTTGTTGGCGATGCCATCGCAATGCCAACTCATTGGTATTATGACCGGGATGCACTCGACCGGGACTACGGAGATTTTGACGACTACCTCCCCCCACGCTCCCCCCACCGAGACAGTATCCTTTGGCGCTCAACCTACCATCCTATAGGGCCGAAGGCAGATATTCTAAAGGATCAGGCAAAGTACTGGGGACAACCGGGCGTGCATTACCACCAGTTTTTACAGGCTGGAGAAAACACCCTGAATTTAAAACTCTCGGTGGAATTGTACCGCTGGATCATCCTTCGTGGTGAATTTGACCTCAATGCATGGTTAAACCGATACGCTCAGGTAATGCTCACACCAGACTGGCACAACGATACCTATGCGGAGGAATACCACCGTAAGTTCTTCACCAATTATGCGAGAGGAAAAGCCCTTGATTCCTGCGGGTCAGAAGATTTGCACATCGGTGCCCTTAGCCTGATTCCCGGCCTTCTCGCAGGATTGGAAGCACTGGACATTACCGACCCGGCAACCTTGATCCAGCATGCAGTATCCCTGGTTCGTGCAACCCATGACCATGAATATTCCCTGCGGGCAGCGGCTGACTTCACCCGGATTCTGCTGCATGTAAGTGACGGTATTCCAGTTCGTAAGGTACTCGCGGAATTACCCATTCCCGGAGTATCAGTTTCAAAATTTATGAACTGGGTGGACCTGCCAGACCGGGTGGTGGTGGGAGAAAAATTATCCACCGCCTGCTACCTTCCCGAATCCTTTGTTGCCTCCCTGTACTTCGCATGGAAGTACGATGATGATTTCTCGCTTGGTCTCCTCCAGAATGCAAAAGTGGGCGGGGACAATTGCCACCGTGCAGTGGTGGTAGGCGGAGTGCTGGGGATTGGCTGCGGGGTGCCGAGAAGATGGCTGCGCCATTTGGTATCGATGGAGGATTTACGGTGCGA
>JAYOWQ010000064.1:0-1127 GCA_038152055.1 Opitutales bacterium
TGCATGGCTAAGATAATTTCCTGATTCTTTTCTGTTTTCCCAATTTTGAGAGGATGTTTTCATTTTTGCAAAAAAGGAGATACTATAAGGCTGGTTTCCATATCAGGACGGAGTGCGGGAGAAGAGCATTGTAACCCCAACACGCTTTACGTCTCTCGGTGATCTCGATCATCCCGTCATTGACAAGTGATTCCAGCATGGAAAGCGCATTTCTGTTGTAATCGTTGATTCGAAGGTAGCTCAGAACCATCGATTCCCAGAGGCCGGATTCATTATATTCCTCCATGATCGGTTCGAAATGAACGATTGCCTTGGGCTTGGTCCGAGCAAGGGAAAGCAGACTTTCCTTCCTAAGCTCGGGGATGCATGGAAAAACCGAGGACGTAAAAATTATGGAACCTTCGGGCGGAATAGGCTCAAGCACTTGATCTGAATTTAGGTCGCAAAAGCCAATCTTGGGAGATAGGCCATCGTTCCTTCCCAGTTCCTCGGTCAGTTCGCGACCCGATGGAGTCCATTCGTACGCATGCAGAGGTATGTCGAGAAATGGTTTCCTTTTGGCCATAGTAAGGATGATTGATCCGTAGCCCGCTCCGACTTCGACAAGTGATGTACAGGGTAAAAGCGATTGGAGCGTTTCCGCGATAAGATCGTGATAGAGTGCATAGCATTCCGTTCCGCTCATGAGGCGGAATTGGTCCTGGATACGACAAAATACTTTTTCATTTTGCCCGAACATGAAATGATCTACATCGGAAACGGTCATTGGTTTTTTGGATTCTTTCGCAGACTCAAGCAAGGGGCGCCATTGCTCTACTTCATACTCCCGGTTTAGTTCGGATTCGTTCTTTATTTTCCTCTCAAAAGGTTCGAGACCCAGTAGGCGGGCCGGCCAACGGGAGTAAAGAGGTAACTCGTTAAGGGAGGCTGAACATCCGGGTAAGTCTTTATCTTCCATCAGAGATCCTTTCCATGAATTCCAAGGTGTTGCGATAGGTTGTCGGCGCGACTTGTGCTCGGAAGCAATCGGTGGCGGCTATCTGGTTGGGGACGGAAATGTTTTCCGGAATACTCTTGGAAAGCTCATCTTCCTTAAGTTGCCAATTTCTCAATAAGAGGCTAGGGGG
>JAYOWQ010000064.1:1137-7038 GCA_038152055.1 Opitutales bacterium
GGGGGAGGGAATGCATTGGGAATGAACTGAGATCGGCTTTCGAGGATTTTGGAGTCAGGATCAATGACACCGATGACCTTGAGGTCTTCAAAGATTTTTTCCCAAGGGATTTCATGATCCGATGGGGTGTCGGAGAGAATCTCGGCCGTAACCGGCCAGAGACCGTCCTTGCGGAGGCCGGGTATAGATCCATAGCAAGTGATCCGCCAAGGCAAAACTTGAGGGTCGTGAGCAAGGAAATTGATGATTTTATGATTAGCAGGTCGGTCGAGAAGGAGGTGAGCGATTTTTACCGAGGCCATCCGGAAAGAGGGCTTTTCTCCAGGGGGAAGGAGACCGAGCAACCTAAGGAGGAGGGCCTTGGGGCCCGTCCATATGACCTGGTCGAATAAATCCCTAGTTTCATCTGAGAAAGTCATTTCGAGGGATTCATTTTGAAGTGGAGCCATTCTACTAAGGTTGGCTCCGAACCTTAGCTTAACTCCTGCAAGTTCCAGTTTTTTCTGAAGTTTGCCTATCCATTGACTTGCACCACCTCTTGAAGGATAGAAGATTGAAGGTGCTTTGTGGGGTTTCTTTCGGGGTTGGCTTTTCAGTCCCTTGTTCCGAAGCAACTTTTCAAAAAGCTCAATGCTTTGAAGGTCGGCAAAGCGAAGACCGTTCATTTCATGGGCGTCCGGCGAGAGTTCATGAAGTTCGTGTCTCTGGAATTTGCGAATAATCGGAGCAAAGACCTTTTCGGTGAAGGTGTCGCCGAATTCATTTCTTAGTTGAAGTTCCAGATTGTCGAAAGTTTCCGAACCTCGGTTCGATTGGTTGCGGACTGCGGATTCAAAATCCCTAAGACCATTTTCATAGGTTTCCTTGGGCAGAGAAGAAACATCCAATAGTGAAGACTCGGCATTCAATTTGCCTGCGAAATAACTAGCCGAATTTATTTTGTCAAAAGAAAGCAGGGATTCTGAGCAAATGCCGCCGGTAAGCATCTCATCGAGTTCTTCCACGCCGCTGCTGACTATGAATCGCGAACCGCTGTCGAAGTAAAGATCCTCACTGAAATTGGACGGCATGGATCGGCAAAGTCCCCCGAGGCAATCGTCCCGTTCGATGAGATGAACTTCGCAATCAGTGTGCTTTGCAAATAAGAGAGAGGAGACTATGCCGGCAGTCCCGCCGCCTACGATGGCGACCTTATTTATTTGTGAAGAAATCATGAATGCTGAGGAAGAACGGTTAAACCATTTTCGATCAAGTTATTAAGAGCCAAGCATGACTTGGTGTTCCTTTCGAAGGGGGTGCTCTTTTCCAGATGCTCTGCAATTGAACGGTATGCACAGGGAAGAGCAAGCCCGGTTCTTATTTCTTGGTATTTATCCGTAGATAATTTCCTAAACCCTTCAAACCGTTCCATGGGAACGCTCTTTTGCCACTCGATTCTTTCGTTGTTTAGAATTCGGAAACCTCCTTCTGAGCCAATGAATTCAACTTGGTGGTGGGTGGGAGATTCGTGGCCGACTCCAATTAGGTTGAACTGAAGTCCCGATTTGTAAGTACAGATGATGGTTGCGGAGCAATCCTTCGACTTATTCCTTTTTTGATGACCGTGAAAGATCCTAGCTTCCTCGGGTAGACCGAAAAACCAGAGCGCCAAGTCAAGGAAATGAAAACCGTTGTGCAAAAGTCCTCCGGTGTAATGAACCGTAAAGCAAAGAGGTGAGCCCATGCGTCCCTCCCGAATCACTTCACCAAGGGCACGGTATTCCGGCATAAACCTTCTTGAGTAATTAACGAGGAGAGAAATTCCTTCGTTTTCGAAAGACTTGATGATCTGTTCGCCGGAGAGAGAGTCCATACAGAGAGGTTTCTCGACGAATACGCAACTCGGATTGAATTGGGATATTTCTTTTAGAATATCCGAATGCGTTTCATCGGGCGTCGCCACGACTACAAGATCCCACCGATCTCTTCCCCCGAGCATCCTTCTCCAGTCATTCTCACATTCAAGGAAATCATGCCTTTTCAATTCCTCCAAAATTTCGGAATCCGTGTCAGCCACAGCCACTAACTCAAAATTTTCTGATTGGCTGATGGCGGCAAAATGGGAAAAAGCCTCCGAGCCTGATCCGGCAATGGACGGATCCCAACCGTATCCGATCTGTCCACAGCCTATCAAGGCGACTTTGAGCTTGTTGGTCATCCTTCTTCTATCTTTTTGACCCTGACATTTTGGTTGATTTTTATGACCCGAGGGTTGTTCCTCAGGAAGCGTATGCAATCCTTCATGGAAAAGAACGGGTTTTCGCTTCCTTTCACTCCCTCGAACACCTCCTGCATGGCCTCGTAGTCTTCACTTTGATCGAGTGCCATTCGCAAATTCGGAGCATGGCACTCGGAAGGGGCGTTGATTCCTTCAAGTAAGAACAGGTCCGGATTTTGGTAGATGAAGGTAGTCACATGGGATCTGTCGACCGGATCCTGAGTCATCTTTTCAGCCTTTGAAAGCACTTCCGTACGGTAAACCTGAACCGCAAACCCAAGTGGGTAGGTGTTCTCCGGCCAAAAGTTGGATAGGTAGTCGCAGTCCCTCGCCTGGTACTCGGTGATCGCCCTGTTTATCTCGTTTGGATCGAGAAAAGGGGAGTCGCCCATAAGCTCGCAGATCAAATCCGCTCCACAATGCCGAGCGGTATCGAGAACCCGCTTCATAACGTCGTTTTCGCTTCCGCGAAACGATTTCACACCTATTTTTTCGCAGAACCGGATGATGGGGAGGTCCCCCTTTTCTTCGGTTGTGGCAACGATGACCTCGTCCAGTTTCTCGGCGGAACTGACCCTTTTCAGAAGCAGTCCCAGAGCAGGCTCTTCGCCAAAGGGAAGCATGACTTTTCCGGGTAATCTGCTGGAACCCATTCGTGCTTCGATTATACCCACTACTTTCATCTTTTCAGGTTATCGAGGGAATCATGATGGGCAAGAGATCTTCGAGTGGGTGGTGCTCGAAATACTCTGGGTGCTCTTTGAGGATGTTTGTCTTTTTGGCATCAACGGCTCTATCCAGCTTTTGCTCTTCGGGGATGGGGATCGTAATGCAAGTCGAGGGCAGAGGGCGAATTGCGAAAGCGGGTTTCCCAAGAACATGTGCTTCGTATATGGCCATGCTGTTGATCCCCATTACAACTTTGGCATCCTTGACTGATTCAGCGAGACTTTTTGTCGATGGTTTTTCAAGGGAGATAGGAACGGAAGGGAAACAGTTCGTCAATTCATGATGTCGAAATTTGGTTTCCGATGGGTGAAGTCTAAAGCGAATTCCTGTGACTTTAAACTCCTCGACAATTTGATCAAAGTTCTCGAGCAGGTTTTTTATGACTTTACCTTCCTCTAGCCCAAGGTAGGTAAAGCCCGGATCAATATCTGGCTTGATTTCATCATGTAGCGAAATGGTTTGTGAAACAAATAGAAGGTCCTTGCCGTCGGGCGATCCGTTTTCTGATTTCAAATCAAAGTTCTTGAGCTCTTTGAAATGATAGTTGTTTAGCTTCAAGACGGGAGAAAGTGAGGCTGCAAATGCTGCATCGAAAGCAAGTTTGTCGCAGACGATAAAGTAATCCGCATCGTTCTCATGCAGTCTTTTGTCGTAGTCAATCCAATGATCCAAAAGGGCGGCGGTAGGAAATCCCAGTTCTTTCTTTCCCGCAATAAAATCTTTAGGGAATGAATTCCATCCTGGGTTGAAAATAAGTAAGTCGGGTTTTGTGGAAAGGATTTCATCAATGGATTTTGGATGATCGGTAAGCAAATGCTCAAATCCATATCCCCCTTTGAATATTTTTGACGCCGGAGAATTTTCAGGAGTGCATACGGTCCACGAAGCGAGATCTTTTTCAACATGGATTATGGATTTAAGAAGATTTGCCCCTCCGGCATCATTCGCAAGTACTAAAATTCTAGGTTTCACTTTTTCTTCTTGGCCATTCCAAAGTTCTCAAGAATCAGGGTAGCATTTTCCTATAAGAAGATAGTCCTCCTTACCTTGGTATTCTCCGGAATATGGATTGGATCTAAAGGGAAGAATCTCGTGAAAGCTTTCCGAAGAAGGATTTTTGTTCCCGTTTTTTGTTTGAGGAATCTCAAATCTGGAGTGCTGCCGAACCATCTCCATGAAAGCAATTTCATCTATTCCTAGCCATTTGACAAAAGTCCCGATTTCTTTTTTCCGGGGAATAATCGATCTGTAAACTTTAGCGAGATTCTCTCCTTGCTCTCTATCGATCCTTCCCCAGCGAATTTCTCTACATGCGTGGTCGGTTGCTTTACCGTATCCGTGTCTTAGAAATTTGATCCAGTCATGAATCCCAGAGTAGATATGAGAGTCGACGTCGTTGTACCAGTCAAAAGTTCTTAGAAGCTTTCGGGTTTTATAGCCATATTCGTCGAGCATGGATTCATGCTGTGCTTTGGTGTCCCAAGGAATAAAATTACCTAAGTATATTCCCCTTACTCCAACGGATTCAATCTCACGATTGGAGGGGTACAGAAATGGGTTGAGGTGCTCATCGGATAGCTCGTTTTTTTCCTCAATCAAATCTTCGGCCTCGATGCCCATTAGATCGTGATCCTTTCTGTATTTGCGTGACATCTCGACTTCGTTGAGGTGGGAATACATTCCCGTTTGTTCGACACCTTGATGGGCTCCCCAGATGATCAGAGGAACCTTGAATCGAACCGCAGTCTGGACCGGGTAGACCGTTTCGCCTGCTATGCAATGCCAATAAACGCTGCCGCACCGTTCCAAGGCGTGCCTGGTGATTGCCTTGACCGATCGAGGATTAACATTCATTTGAATGTGGTCGCAGTCAAAAACCGTCTTGAGGTGGTTGAGGTTGTGAATCCCCTCAGGAGTATTGAAATGCTTGTTGTACGAAACAAGCAGAGGCTTCATCCCTAAAACTTTGGTAACGGTATGAACGATGAAGTAGGAGTCTCTGCCACCACTGACCGGAACAATGCAATCGTAGGATTTTTTGCTTGGTGAAAAATAGGCTCGAGTCAAGGACTTCAGGGAATCTAGGCGATCGTTCCAGTTTAGCGTCAGTTTCTCTTCGTGAATCCGGCAACCGCTACAGACGCCCTCTTCGTCAAAGGTAATTCCCAACGGGTGATTTTCATGATATAAGCACCTACTGCAAACCTTCACTTCAGGGTTAGATGAATTCAGGTTCATGGCGCACATATTTCAGCCTATCTAATTCGATGCAATCTTTTCGTTTCAGTCTAAGTCTTTGATCGAAAGAGCTTCCTCCGTAATCAAATGAATCATTCAATCGGATTCCAAGGCCCTCACGGCAGAGAGCTCTTTTAATCTTCGTTACGCTATGTTCGGTAAAATGAAGCATATTGCCGACTGCTATTGCCTCCGCTCCTGCTACGGAAAACCCTTCACTAACATGAATGTGAGATCCGATTCCTCCCATTGCAATGATCGGTTGTGGTACGACTTGCGTGACCTGTTTGATCAGTTCGATTTCCAATCCTGTTTCCATTCCGTCTCTATCGATGGACTGGAGGGATAGTTCACCAAAATCAAAGTCCGAAAGCATGCCGGCAAACTCTAATACGGTCACATCAGTAGTTTCTCTGCCTCCGTTTACGCAGACCATAAATTCATTTCCTTCTCTTTTGAAGTCCACCTGTACGACAACGGCTTGGTCGCCGTACTCTTGGGAAACCATCGATAGGAGTTTGGGAGTCTTTTGTGCTTCCGTGCAAATGGCGACTTTGTCAGCCCCGTTTTTGAAGGCGATCCGAACATCGATGATAGACTTGATTCCCCCCCCGACCGTAAGGGGGACGAAGCAACTTTCAGAGCATTCGCGTATCACTCGACGCTTCTCAACTGAG
>JAYOWQ010000065.1:0-7010 GCA_038152055.1 Opitutales bacterium
GAGCTTACCACCAGCATCGGATGGAAGTTTGCCGTTCCTTGATTAAGGAATCGGATTTGAAGGACAATAAAGCACTCGACTTTGCCTGTGGTGAAGGTCTTTTTATTTCAGAGATGCTTGCGATGAAGGCAAATCATGTCATCGGAATTGATCTCGACCAAGAGATGCTGGACAAGGTGCCTTGCGAACTCACGCAAAATCCAAAAGTAAAGTTCATAAAGGGAGACTTGAAGTCCTTACTTTCAATTCCCGACAAATCCTTATCCCTGATTACGGCATTTAGCGTAACCGCTTATTTTTCCTCCGATGAAGACCGATTTTTTTACCAGCAGGCTCACAGGGTACTCCGTGAGGATGGAATACTGGCATTAAGCCACTCAAACCTCATTTTCGATTTCTTTTCCCTTAATCGCTTTACCGTTTCAACGATGCTTGAAACCTTGATCGAAAATGATCATCTATCCAGAACAGAAATGGAATCACTTTTACGGTTCACGAAGGACCCCGAGGGGAAAGCCTCCTTCTCAACAAGGGAAAACCCATTAACCTACGAGAATAAAGTATCGGGGCTCGGATTCCTTGAGGAAAAGAGAGTGTTTGCAAACTATCATCCAATCCCACCTCCCCTTTCACCTCAGGAGGAAAGGGAAAACCCTAACTTAAAAGAGTATCGGAACACCATTGACTGGTCTGAAGAAGACAAGTGGAAACTCCTTTTCCAGTGTAGCATATTCGCCTCCCGTTTGAGGAAACTATCCTGAACGGGAGAAACTGAGATGTCCCAACTAGCTCTAATCGATGGAAAACCGATCATCGCGGATTCTTTTTCTCCTGCTCGGACAATCGGAGAAGAAGAGCTTTCAGTCGCAACCGAAGTTCTGAAATCAGGCAACCTTTCAGGCTTCTTCGGTTCCTGGAGCGATCGGTTTTACGGGGGACAGCAGGTAAGGGAGTTTGAGAAGGAATGGGCCGCCCTATTTGAAGTCGATCATGCTGTTTCCTTCAATTCCTGGACTTCAGGGCTCGTTGCTGCTGTAGGAGCGATCGGAATTTCGCCGGGGAACGAAGTGATCGTTAGTCCTTGGACAATGTCGGCTAGTGCTGCCGCAATTCTTGCCTGGAATGCCATTCCTGTCTTTGCCGACATCGATCGTAAAACCTACAATCTTTGCCCAAGGGCGGTCGAAAAAGCCATAACGCCAAGAACAAAGGCAATTATGATGCCTCTTATCTTCGGGTCTGCTGGAGGCTTGATTGAAGTTAAGAGAATTGCCCAAGAAAATGGATTGGTCCTGATTGAGGATGCTGCCCAAACTCCATATGTACGAACAGAGGCGGGATGGGCGGGAACAATAGGCGACATTGGTGGATTCAGCCTTAATTATCACAAGCATATTCACACCGGGGAGGGAGGTATGGCCGTTACCGACAACCCCGAATATGCCGAGAAGATGAGATTGATAAGAAACCACGGGGAAGCCGTTGTTGAAGATAAGGGTCAGGAAGACATAACCAACTGTTTGGGCTTTAATTTCCGTCTAGGCGAAATTGAGGCGGCAATAGGAAGAGTGCAGTTGGGAAAATTACCGAATGTAGTCGAACGAAGATATCTCGCGGGCAAGAACCTTGCAAAGATGCTCGAAGATTTGCCAGGAATCAGACTCCCTCTCTTTGATCAAGAGATTAGTCACGCCTTTTATATCTTCGCAATCGGACTGGATTTGGAAGCCATGGGCGTTTCGCGCGATACCGTCGTGGCGGCTCTTCAGGCAGAAGGAGTGCCTTGGGTATATGGAGGCTACCAAAACATTCACCTGCAACCCATTTACCAACGAAAGATTGCCTATGGTGGAGATGGTTTCCCCTGGAATCTCCATCCTGAGGAAGAGCATCCTGATTACGAAAAGGGCATATGCCCGGTTGCGGAAAAGCTTCATGACCAAGAGGTAATCTGCGTGCAGATATGTCAACACGACTATGATGTCCGTCAAACGGAATTGGTAGGAGAGGCATTCTTGAAAGTATGGAAAAACTTGGAAGAACTAAGGGGGTGGGAATCTGCTCAAAGCTCCCCTGTCAAAGGCAAAACATAATGAAGGCAATCATAGTTGGGTCTGAAAGAGGTGTAAGAAGTTTGGACAGCTCCAAGGGATATCCCATGTCTTTACTGCAAGACCGGAAAGGAAGACGGCTCATCGATTGGAATCTCGAATCACTCAAGAGTGGTGGTATTCGTGAAGTCATGTATGTTGGAGGCTACCATATTGAGAAAGTCGTTAGGCTTTATTCCAACCTCCGCTTCCGCTACAACCCCAACTGGCAATCCCACCGCCTTCAAGACATACTCACCTGTATCAGGGATGAACTAAATAACGACCTGATTTTCCTTAGTGACAGGATTGTCTTCCTTCCCTCTTTTCTTGATGGCATCGATCCTGCGCCAACCGAGATTGAACTTTGGGAAGAAGAACCGATGCAACTGGGGCGACCCTTTCGGGGGCTGTGTCGGCTTCCGTCACACGCAGCTCTTGGACTCAAGGAGTTCTTGGATAAAGAAGCTGAAGGAATAGAAGATTTCTCTGATCTTGAAAAAGTTTGCGGTATACCTGTTACAAGAAAAAGATTCAGTCCCGACATTAGTGCGATTCGATCCAATAGGGAGCTATCTTCTTTCGTTCTGCAAGGGAAGGCTCAGACCTTGGAGAGGCTTCGCCCCTTGGTAAAGTCCGCTACCATACTTGATCAAGTGCGATTCTCCGAGCAAAGATGGCTCAAAGATTCCAAGACGATCATAATGGAGGTACAGAAAGCCTTTGAAGAGGCAAAGGTCGTAGTACGTAGTAGTGCTGCCGCCGAGGATAGCTCAGAGGAGTCCTTGGCTGGAAAATTCAAGAGTGTCCTCCAAGTCGACTCAAAAGAGGAAACGGAAATCCAAAAAGCCGTCGAGGAAGTTCTCTCTAGCTTTTCCAGCCATCGAACAGCGGACGATGCCAACGAAGTTTTCGTGCAACCATTGCTTGAAAACACTTCAATCAGCGGAGTGATGATGACTCGTGATTACCAGAGGGGAGCCCCCACTTATCTGATCAATTTCGACGATTCTACACAATCCACCGATTCCGTAACCTCGGGAACGGGAAAAAAGCTTCGTACCTTCTACCTTTCTCACTTCGCTCCCGAAAACTGTATTTCTGAAAAATTTCTGCAGGCACTCAAACAAACGGCAGAAGAGCTTACCGAGCTTACGGGACATGACGCACTCGACATTGAGTTCGCCTTTGACAAGGAAGGGAATTGCTTTGTTTTTCAAGTGCGAGAGATCGTCCAAATCAAGGGCAATGAAGGGATTGACGATCTTGAAGTTGGAAACGAATTAAAATCCCTTTCAGAAAACTGCAAACTGCTCGATCAGCGTGAGCCCGGACTTCTCGGAAAATCCACAATCTGGGCGAATATGCCAGACTGGAATCCTGCTGAAATCATTGGTGTCCACCCCTCCCCTCTTTCCTCGAGTTTATACCATCACATCATCACATCTGGCGTATGGTCCGAGGCCAGAGAGAAGATTGGTTATAGGGCGTGCCGAGAAGTTCCCTTAATGAAACTTCTTTGCGGACAACCCTATGTGGATGTCAGATCAAGCCTGAATTCTCTTCTGCCAGCAAGCCTCTCCGACGATCTCGGCGAGAAACTGGTGAATCATTCCATCAACAGGCTACGAAAAAAACCCCACCTTCATGACAAGTATGAGTTCGAAGTTGCTCTCAATTGCATCGACTTCAACTTTGACTCCATCAAGACGAGGTTGATCGCCGACGGTTTCAATACCAGCGAGTGCGATGAAATTCGCAAGCAATACCTCAAACTTACAAATCGTATCGTTAAGGAAATCGACCACCCCATTGATTCTCTACTTAGTTGTTCGAAAACGCTTGAGACCAACCGCTTGGAAATCATCTCTCGAGAGCCAAAATCGGTCCCTGAAATCCTTCAGGCGATCAGGCGGATTCTTAGTGATTGCAAAACCTTCGGAACGCTTCCGTTCTCCATCCTTGCACGCTACTCTTTCATGGCTAGCTCTTTCCTTCGCAGCCTTGTCGAAAGAGGAACGGCAAACCAGAAGGAAATTGACTTCATTTTATCCTCCATTCCAACCATTGCAGGAAAATTCAAGAAGGATATGACGCAATGCATAGAGACAAATATCTCGGAAGAAGAATTCCTTGCCCAGTATGGCCATTTAAGACCAGGAACTTACGACCTAACTTCCCCCTCCTACCGAGAAACTTGGAAGCAAATCTCTTCTTCGCAGAAACTTTTGGAATGTTCTGAAGATTCAAGCGATCCGGACCCACTCGATAGCTTCGAACAGCTAAGAGAAAAAATTGCCCCCTTGATTAAGGAAACGGGCTTTGAATTTTCTTTTGATGAACTTTCATCATTTATCACAAGGGCAATTCCAGCACGGGAAAAGCTTAAGTTCGAATTCACCAAGAACATCGATTCGGCTTTTACTTTGATTCGTAAATTGGGAAAGTTTTTTGACCTCTGCGATGAAGACCTCTCACACCTCTCGGTCGAGCTTCTTATCAGCGAGTCATGGAAGAGTACCTCCTCGATCCTCGAACGGGAATTGAGAATGAGAATATCTCATTATCGAAAGAAACAAATCGTGTACGATTTGACTAGGCTTCCGGGAATGATCGTAGGGGCCGACTGCATTCATTGTTTTGAAATCCCAGAATCTCAGCCTAACTTTATCACTGAAGGTTGCGTCCAAGCACCCGTTCAACCAATATCGGCTAAGGAAAGTAATCCTCATAAACTGGTAGGAAAAATTGCCTTGATTGAAAATGCGGATCCGGGATTCGACTGGATTTTCGGAGCAGGGATTGTCGGGCTTGTTACCCAATACGGCGGAGCAGCTTCGCACATGGCAATCAGATCGGCGGAACTTCAAATTCCTTCAGCAATTGGATGCGGACAGCTCATCTTCGAGCAAGTAGCGGGGGCTGAATTCGTGGAGCTTGATTGCAAAGGCAGGCAAATTAGAAAGATTCGCTAGGTGCGCCAAATCGTCGGAATCACAGCAAGATGCATTCATTCTGGAGGTAGTGCAAATGAGGAACGAGACTGCCTAAGCCATGACTGGTGGGAACTTTTGTCTAGATTGGGTGTGCCCCCTGTATTGATTCCCAACCGATTGCCTTCTCCTGCCAATTTTCTGAATTCAACAGGAATAACTCATGTTCTTCTCTCTAGTGGCAACAACCTCCAACCCCTTCCCGGGGAAACGGTGAACTTTGGAGATTACTACCCTCAGCGAGACCGAATCGAATTGGAGCTCCTGTCCATTGCACAAAAAAAAGGCATTCCTGTCTTCGGCGTTTGCAGAGGTTTGCAGATGATCAACAGGTTTTTCGGAGGAGGAATATCGAGAAACCTTTCGGAACGATTGGGGAAGCCCAAGCCTCATGTCACAAATTCTCATCCGGTGAAAATACTTACCCCTGAGATAACGCAGCTCATTGGCTCAACACTAGATGTAAATTCTTACCACGACCAAGGAATCACAAGAGATCAGGTTGCCCCGCCTCTCGAAATTTTCGCATTATCCGATGATGATATTGTAGAAGGCGCCTACCACCCTGACCTGCCAATCCTTGGAATCATGTGGCATCCGGAAAGGCCACACAAAGCCGCTGATCAAAGTTACAAATTAATGCAGTGGTGGCTGACTTCTTTCAATTAAATCAATCATATATTCAGAAACAAACGACCAACATGAAAACACAAGAAACCTTTTTCTCTCTTCTAGAAAAAACGCTCCAAAGTAAATCAAAGCACTTTGGTATACAAAGTACCGCAATGGTTATGAAAACTCTTGAAGATGTAATTATGCAGCCCCAAAAAGATCCAGAAATTGCCTTGGAGGATAGCTTCGAAAAACAAGTTGCATTTCTGCAATCAGTATTGGATTTGGAGGAACATCTGGTCGAAGATAATCAAAATATAAACATGGCTGATAAAGATCATACCGAAGAGCTTTTTGAAGAAGCTTGGACAACATTTTCCAAAGAAACCTTTATCCACTCGGTCAATTTGGTTGAAAGTAGACTCCGTGACTCTGGATTTGACGAGACTTTCTTTGATGGTAAGATCTGTTTCGACGGTGGTTGCGGGATTGGCCGACTTTCAGTTGCGATGGTTCGGTTAGGAGCGACCAAAGTAGTTGCTGCTGACATTGGAGGAACAAGTTTATCATACTTTAAGCGTGCGTTGCATGAGCTTGAAATCGATAATGTCGAGATAGTTAATGCTGACATAACCAATCTCTCCGATTTCAAGTCAGGTTCGTTCGACTTTGTAGCGACTAATGGAGTCTTGCATCACACTCTTGCTCCAATTGAAGGTTTGAAAGAACACTACAGGATAACCTCTAATCGATCTGGCGTGCTATGGATTTATCTCTACGGTGACGGAGGCAATTATTGGCCAATTTACGACCGGATAAGAGATGCCCTATCCGAGTTGGATACTAAGTTTATTAAGGAGGTTCTTACGAAAATGAAACTTCGTGAAGGCCTTGTTTATACCTACCTTGATAATTGCTTGGCTCCTAGAACTTATCATTTGACTTCCGATATAGTTAAGACTCTGAAAGATATTCATCCCATGACTTACAGGGAAGCCGATGGGCCTTCAATCTTTGACAAGCCATCGAGATATATTGCTGAAAAATTTGGCTCATGGATCTTGGGAACAGAGGGTGAGGTCAGGATCTCAGTTCAAAAGGCAACATGATTAACAAACATAAAACCAAATTTTTAACACGTGATTTCTAAACTCATAATCCTTGCAGCCGGTCAAGGCAGTCGGCTTAGACCGCTCGCTGAAAATTGCCCCAAAGGCCTTGTCCCTTTGCACGGAAAGCCACTTATGGAGTGGCAAATTGCAAGTGCCCGAGCTGCAGGCATAACGGAAATTGCAATTGTTTGTGGATTCAAGGC
>JAYOWQ010000066.1:0-6991 GCA_038152055.1 Opitutales bacterium
TGGCAAGGATATATCGAGTCATTACAGTAAACTTCACGAGTGGGACACGGCGGACTATCATTTGTACAATTTGCAAAAGGATCCCAACGAACGGAACGACCTTGCCGGTTCGATGCCCGAACGGGTCGAGCGGATGTCTGCCAAAATTGATCAGTGGAGAGAGAAGACGAAGGGCTAGGGTAAGCAAAAATGATCTTGATTCCATTTACCTTTGGTTAACGATGTGATTTCTGTGATGAAAAAATCATCCCCATGCTGTCTATTCTTCGTACTGACCGTTTTCGTAGGTTTAATTAACGAATTGAAGGCGAATCAGTGGAAACCCGATGATGGTGCAGCCGTTTTTACCCTAAGTCCCAACAAAGTCCTGGGTAGCCCTTATTTCAATGAGGTGCTCAAAACCTATGGGCTCATAGGGTTTGCGTATTCCAACTTTATGGGCGATCACCATGTGGTTGCCCTGGAAAAAGAGATGGGGCTGCAGCTCAAGGATGCGAGTAAAGTTTCGGTGGTGATGGGCAATTTTCTGGAAAACGCGCTTCACTATCCGGCGCTCTCCCCCGATTTGATCACGAGACCTGGCAATTTTCCCCTAACCGTGATTCTCAAAGCAAGGGGTGAAGTATCGCCTGACCAAATCTTTGAAAAATTCGACCGGTGGGCATCGGGTCCGGCTTTTGACCCACATGACATCAAACGGTTTCGTGAATCTGGTCGGATTCAACCTGAAAAAATAGAGGAGATGAGCAAAAGACCAAGGGTCGAGCCTGAGTTGTATGCAGATTTGGAAAATTCGGAAAAAGTCGGCAGGGCAACCCTGTTTGCCATCCCTGTCGGCATGCTCGATCAATCTCTGCAAGAAATTGGTTTCCTGAAGGTTTCCCTGGGCGTGCAGGCCGAAAGCGGATCGACCACTTTCGCCTTCGGGTCGCGTGCAGGGGTGCTTGCTTTTTTTGCCCATGAAAACACATTTATGGATTCCGCAGATAATGCGGGAAATGAGAATTTTGCCTCTTTTCGTGTTCCGCTGGACGGGGAATTGCTCAGGCAAATGGAATCCGGTAAATTATCTGATCCTAATGGACCGCTCGGTCCGCTCGCCGTTACCCTTGGTGATGCGATGTATAAAATACAGGAGGTTTCCGGCACTTCAAAACTTTCCGCTGGCCGGGCTCATTTTGATCTCGTGGTCAGGTGCGCTGATTCCGAATCCGCCCAGACGATCTGGAGCGTGGGCCAGGCGTCCCTGGGTATGGCCCAGTTGACCGCAATGAGGCAGCGGATGAAAGATCCACTGGCCAAACCGGATCTTCCGCTCGATTTTCTCAACAAGATAAAACTCAATCATCAGGACAAAGAGGTATTCGTCCACTTCGAGGCTTCACCCGCCGAACTTTTTCCCTGGGCGGCAAATAAGAAATTTCCCTGAATGCTCAGGCGGAATTGCTCAGGCAATGCTGGGCGTATGACTTGATCTTTTCCCTCACCCCGGTCAGGCCGTTGCGCCGGTTGGGCGAGAGGTGTTGGGTGATACCCACCTCAGATAGAAAGTCGGGCTCGAGGTCGATCACGGACTGCGGGGTTTCATCGCTGTAAAGTTCGCAGAGAAGGGTGGCGGTTCCCTTGGTAATGGAGGCGTCGGAATCCGCCTGAAAATAGCACTTTCCATTTTCGAACCTAGGGAATATCCAAAGCTGGGATACGCAGCCCTTGATCAAGAAGGTGTCGATCTTGTACTGCTGATCCAGTCCGGGCGCGTCCTTTGCTCGGTCGATGACGTAAGCAAAGCGTTCGAGGTGGTCCTCGAAGGGCATCAGTTCCTCGACCAGTTGGTCACGCTTTTCTTCAATGCTCATGGTTTTGGGTTTCCAGAAAATTGAATGGGAGTGTTCTCGTACTTGGAGCTGCCGATCGAGAGAGAAGTCAAGCTGCCCTTGAGAGGAAGAAGATCGATAACTGGGGAGGCCGAGCGGAATAGCGATGTATTACCCACGGTTTCACCGGTGGCCGGATCGGCGACCGCGTGAAGGGGAAGGATGGTGATGGATTCATTGGAATCGGAGAGCCGAAGATTGATTTGTTTTTGAGCAATACGGACGTAATTTTCCGCATGGGCGTCGAGCGCGAAAAGTTCAAGTTGTCCCATATCATTGGTAACCAGTTCGAGGTTGTGCCCGGATCCATGCTTTCCCAATTCGTAAAGAATTCCCCCCCGCAGGGGTTGGTGAAGGTGGAGCGATCCGTGACCTTGCCCATGATCTGAACAACCGATTTGGAAGATGGACGCGAGAACCAGTATCAATAAGCCTAATTTCATGCTAAGAAACAACCATAGGGCAGATGGCCCACTGGAGCAAGCGCAAGCCCGTTCGATTTGCCAACCTTTCATGAAAAGCAATTTTCGCGTGGAAAGATGAAAATTCCTGATCTAATACATTGGATAGTATGATCAAAAGTTCCAAATTCGCTCGTATTATCACGATCCTTCTGGCATCCGCCCTGATTCCTTTGTCCGGTCGTGGACCAAACGTTGTCATCGTAATAACGGATGATCAGGGATACGGGGATCTGGGATGTACCGGTAACCCGGTGATCAGAACACCCAATCTGGACAGGTTGGCCAACGAATCCGTCTGGTTGGAGGATTATCACGTCGCTCCCACCTGTTCGCCCACCCGGGCGGCCCTGATGTCGGGTCACTGGACCAATCGTACGGGCGCCTGGCACACCATTATGGGCAGATCGATGCTACGGGAGGACGAGGGTACCCTCGGACAATTTTTCAAGGATGCGGGCTACCAGACGGGAATGTTTGGGAAATGGCACTTGGGAGATAATTTTCCCTACCGTCCGGAAGATCGTGGGTTTGATGAGGTCTACCGGCATGGAGGAGGAGGGGTGGGTCAGACCCCCGACGTCTGGGACAATTCCTACTTCGATGGCGGATACTTTCACAATGGTG
The DNA here is from genome assembly GCA_038152055.1 of Opitutales bacterium. Taxonomy (GTDB): domain Bacteria; phylum Verrucomicrobiota; class Verrucomicrobiia; order Opitutales; family Seribacteraceae; genus Chordibacter. Next base: position 2,963 of record JAYOWQ010000066.1, read on the forward strand.
AAATCGTGCCGGCCAAGGGCTTTTGCACGGACGTCTTTTTTGAGCAGGCAAACAGATTCATCACCAAGTGCGCCAAGCGCAGGTTGCCCTTTCTCGCTTACGTTTCCACCAATGCCCCGCACGGGCCGCTACATTGTCCGCAAAAATACCTTGATTTATATGAGGATCAATCCGACCGTACGGCGGCCTTTTTTGGCATGATCACGAACATAGACGACAATGTAGGGAAAACGAGGCAATTGATCGAAGATCTTGGTATTCAGGAGGATACCATCTTTATTTTCACCACCGATAACGGTACCGCATTTGGTCATGACGTCTTCAATGCCGGCATGCGTGGGAAAAAGGGAAGCGAGTACGACGGTGGGCACCGGGTGCCTTTCTTCATGCACTGGCCCAATGGTGGAATGAACAAATTAAAAAAGATAGGCACCCTGTGCCATGCGGTGGATATTGCCCCTACCTTGCTTGACCTGATCGGAGGGTCCAGTCCCAAGGGATATCAATTTGATGGAGTTTCCCTTCGCAAAATTCTGGAGGAAGGTGACAAGGCCGACTGGCCGGACCGTATGCTCGTCACCGATTCCCAACGGGTATGCGATCCCATCAAGTGGAAACAATCCGCGGTCATGAGTCAGGGCTGGCGGTTGGTAAACGGTAAGGAACTCTATCATATCGATGCTGATCCCGGGCAGGAAAACGATCTTTCCGTGAAGTACCCAGCGAAGGTAGAAGAAATGCGGGCATTTTACGATGCCTGGTGGGCGGAACTTGAACCCACCTTTTCCCGCACCACGGAGTTGTACGTCGGACACCCGGATCATCCGATTGTTTCCCTCACCAGTCATGACTGGATCCAGGAAGCCTATCCTCCCTGGAACCAGCAGCAAAACCGGGCAAAGTTACCGGTCCGCCCAAACAGTCAGGGATTAAAACATGAGGGTCACTGGGCGATCAAGGTGTTGACGGCGGGAAACTATCAGGTCGAGGTTCGCCGCTGGCCCGAGGAATCCGGCAAAGCAATCAACGAGGCGTTACCTGCCGGTGATCAGGTTCCCGGTGCCGACAAAGCATTCCGTACCCAGCCCGGATTGGCGATTGATGCGGCTTCAGCAACGATACGTTTGAATAATGAGGATCTTGAGACCAAAGCAGTCAGGGCTGAAAGCGAGTCGGTTACCTTTGAGGTCAAGTTGACGAAGGGAGTGCATAAGCTATCTCCTTACTTTACCATTCCACAGGGCGAGCTTGGTTGCTTTTACGCAATCGTAAAAAAGAAGTCCTGAGGCCAGTTTCGCCTCAGTAAAGAGAAGAACCTAGGCGGCTTTCAGTTGCTCGCTGGCAAGCTGGCGCTTGAGGTCTCCAAAGCTGATCATCTTTCCGTTTGCCTCGTCCCAGAGGCGGAACTTGATCGTTTTCAGGCTGCTCAGAAGGTTGAGCTCAGGGGCGATCTGAAAGAAGGGGTCGGAATGGTGGCATCTTTCCAAATGGTAATTTGGAATCATTGGATTGAGGTGATGAATATGATGGAATCCGATGTTTCCGGAGAACCACTGCATGATTTTGGGAAGTTTGTAATAACTGCTTCCCTCCATTGCTGCGGCGGTAAAGTCCCAGTCCTTGCCCTGTGCCCAATAGGTGTCTTCAAACTGGTGCTGCACGTAAAAGAGCCAAATTCCACATCCACCCGCTACCACCATCATTACGGTCTGTAAAATGAGAAAGGGAACGAGGCCGAAAATCATGCTCATGGCAGTTCCGTAGAGAAGAAGGGTAAAGTTCATCAGGTAAACCGATCGGCGCTCACGGGGCTTGCACTTGGAGGAGGGAATCCGTTCGAGCACAAAGAAAAGAAAGAGCGGGGCGAGTCCAAACAGAATGAAGGGGTTGCGCAGCAGCCGGTAGCTTAACTTAATCCAGCGTGAGGAGGTGATGTATTCCTCGACCGTCATCGTCCAGACGTCACCGATTCCGCGCTTGTCCAGATCACCATTGGTGGCATGGTGCACGGCATGTTCCCATTTCCAGTGATGGTAGGGGGTGAAGGTGAGCATGCCTGTGAAAAAGCCGAGGGCGTCGTTGGCTTTCTTGTTTTTGAAAAAGGACCCGTGCCCGCAATCGTGGAAGATGATGAATGCGCGGACCAGGAACAATCCTGCAACCGCGGCCAGAGGAATCGATATCCACCAGGACAATGGTTGAAGGAAGTAAAGAGTTATCCATATTCCGAGTATGGGCCCGAGGGTGTTGGCGCATTGCCAGAGGGCGCGGCCCAGGTGAGGACGTTGATACTCCTCTACAAGCTTTTTCCACTCCGCTACGGACTTCATGTTATTTTTCATAGTATTGTTCCCCATTTAATTGATTACCCCGCAGTTTTTAATTACATCAATAGAAGTTGGATTAGGCAAGGACTGAAAACCATGTCAAAAAGTATGGAATTCGATCTAATTTTACCGATGTCGCTTGTCGGGAATTATCTATTTCTTATTATTGAATGGCATTTAACGTGGAAACTTTAGCGAACAACAATCCGGTCTTTGGGCGTTCAATCGAGTCCGGTCTCGAACGGGTATCGACCGATCATGAATTTCTCGTGCAAGCCTTTGCCCGCGTACTCGATAGTCTGGGCTTTTGTAATGCGGCCACCCTGTTGAGGGAGAGAGATTTTTCCAACCCTGCCAGTCCGCTCGATCCGCAGACCATTCAGGCGATCTCCTTCTACTTTCAACTGCTCAACCTGGTGGAGGAGCATGGATCCGGACGCAGTTCCCGCGAGCGGGAAAAAGAACTGGGTGGAGATGCCGAACCCGGGCGTTGGGGGAGATATCTCAAGCAATTGAAGGATGCCGGATTTTCCGAGCAGGAGGTAAGGGGCAAACTCAGGGAAGTAAGTGTTGAACCGGTGTTTACCAAGCATCCAACCGAAGCGAAGCGCTGGGCGGTTCTTGGATTACACCGCGAAATCGTTCGCTTGTTGCGCAAAAGGGATGCGGTGGAGACAACCTTCGAACAGACCTTTTGCGACCGTTCCTTGCAAGCGGTTCTGGAAAGGCTTTGGCTGACCGGGGAGATTTTTTCCCGCAAGCCCGAGGTGGAGAACGAACTGGAAAATCTCAGTTACTATCTCAAGCAAATCTTTCCTGTGGTCTTCAATAACCTGGACGACCGCTTGCGGCATGCATGGGAATTGGTTTGGCCGGATGCAAAACCCCTGACCGACGAGGAACTGCCCTCGTTGATTTTTGGTTCCTGGGTGGGCGGGGATCGGGACGGTCATCCAAAAGTGACAGCCGCCGTTACCCGTTCCACTCTTCAAACCCTCAACAAGGGCGCTCAAGACGTGGTCCAATCGCGCCTGCTTGAACTCGGGCAGAAACTCGCCTTCAGTCGGGCGGGTCTGGAAGCGCCGGAGGAATTGGTTGCCCGTTTGCGGGAATGGGGGGTTGCGGATGATACCGGGGAGCCATGGAAAGCTTTCGTTCTGGGTGTCTCCGATCGTTTGAGCGAGGGAATTCTCCCCTTGCGTTCCAATCTTGAGTTTTTGATTTCCAGTCTCAACCAGGCGGGCGCCCGGCGCACGGTCGATACTTACGTTCGTCCCGTCCTTCGTCTGGTCAATAGTTTCGGATTGCATCTAGCCCGTCTGGACGTTCGTCAGAACAGCGCGGCTTATGATCTCGCTCTCGGGCAGATGATGGGGGCGGCCGGTATCGAGGACGGTGAAAATTTCGGGAATTGGAGCCTCGACAAGAAGCTGGAATTCGTGCATGCCGAACTCAGTCATCCCCGGCCCATGACCCATTCATCGATGACGCTTCCGCCGGAAGCCGGGGAAGTCCGGGCGACTTTTTCCGAATTAGTCAATCATCTCGATAACCGAGGCCCCGAAGGTCTAGGGTGTCTGGTGGTAAGCATGACCCGCTCGGTGGCTGACTTGCTGGTGGTTTATCTGCTGGGCAAAGAGGTAGGACTTACCCGGATGGTCGATGGACGAATGCGTTGTTCCTTGCCGGTGGTGCCCCTGTT
>JAYOWQ010000067.1:0-6817 GCA_038152055.1 Opitutales bacterium
CAATGTGGCCCGGTCTTGTCGGTAAAGGCGACGGCGAAGGCGAAGAACCTCCGTTTAGCCTTGAACGCATGCTCGATCTTACAGCTAGCGCGGAAGTCAACGGCCGAAAATTTGATGGCGTTGATTGTTTTCTTTTTCATCCTCACACCGATCCTGAGGCCAGTGATGACAAATTAAAGGAGACCGCCGATTTAATTGCCGGGCATGGTTTTGACGTCGGATCCCTGGTCGCGCCAGTTTGGCCGGGCACAGTGGGTGATTCTGCCATGGGAACCGATGAACAACAGGGCAAGTTTCTGGACGCGGTAAGAGTTGCCTGTCGGATTGCCAAGGTGTTTAACGATCATGGGGTACGCAAGGGAGGTGTCATTCGCATAGACTCCGCGGAGTTCGGAGTGGAAAAATGGAAAGCCCATCCCGGAGAGGGCACGGCCCGTATTATAGACACTTTCAAGAAAGCGGCTGCAATTGCTTCTGATCATGGTGAGCGTCTTGCCGTGGAAGGTGAAATCTGCTGGGCCGGAATGCACAGTTGGAAAGACGTATTGGACTTGCTTGAAGGCGTCGGTCAGCCTGAAACTCTTGGCTTTCAGGCTGATCTCGCTCACACCTATCTTTATCTTATGGGATACAATGCTCCTGAGCATGCGCTTCTTCATGAAGGGTATTCTGAAGACGAATTTTATGCAGCCTACGAGAGAATGACGGATAAACTGCGCCCATGGACTATCGATTTCCACGTCGCCCAGAACGACGGTCAGGTACATGGGGCCGGTTCTCATGACAAGACGGGCAAGCATTGCCCTGCGGACGATCCCAATGGAAAACTTGATATTACTCGTTGCTCGAGTTACTGGCTTAAGGATTTTCAGGATCGTGGGATGAAGCACATCTGCTGGGACGGATGTATGTTTTCCAACGCAACCTTGGAAAATCCGGGTACTTGGAATACCATTCTCAAAGCCATGGTAGACGTGGTTTCAGACTAGAGCGACTCAGCCGGCAATCCTTTTAAGCGGTCTCTTCTAGGGGCCGCTTTTTTCTTGTGGTTTCCGAGTGTGAATAAAAAAATCACCCAATAGACGTTTTTTCATCGAATTGTGATCGAACTTGCGTAAGAGTATTAATTGTGAGTGGATGGTGGGACAGACGATGGTTTCTCGCTCATCCGTGTTTGAATTGGTAACTATTAACAAGGACAGGAAAATGGGAATAACATACAGAGAGGCCAAGAGAATCTTGGACAAACAAGAAGAAGCCCGTGACGTCATCAACAGTTATCGTGGCATGGAAACGCTGGGCAAGCGTTTGCAGTTGCGCAATAACAAGGAGTTGATTCTCAAACTCTTCGAGATCGAGACGGACGAATCAATCGTGGAGGTTTTCACACACCTGAAAGCTCTTTACGAGGAACAATGGGGAGATGCTGAGGCGACCGCGCCACCTGAAGTTCCCGGTGAGGTCTCCGAAGACTCAAAAACTGATAAAACCAAGGCCAGTGAAGGTTCCGCTGTCGCTAAAAAGGAAAAGCTCTCCGCGGCCGAAGTAAGTGCCTGACCGGATTTTTCGATTCAAATTCTTGATTTTACCTTCATTTGTCGATTAGGTTAGTGGGCACTTGAACGTTACTTCCAGATTTCGAGAATCCACGGTTTTGTCCGGAAGCATCTTGTTGTCTCATCCTGGACTAAGGGATCCGAATTTTTCAAAAAGTATCGTTTTCTTATCCAATCATTCCGAAGTGGATGGTACTCTTGGCGTGATTCTGAACCGGCCGATGGGCAAGCGTCTTCATCAACTGGATAAACAGTTCAAGAACTTTTCGCTTGGAGACTGCGAGGTTTTCGAAGGTGGGCCTGTCGAGCGAGAAAAATTGATCATTGCCGCATGGGAATGGCGAGATTCCCCGGAGTCGTTCAGGCTCTATTTTGGCATTGATATACCCAAGGCCGAAGCCTTGCGTGAGCAGTGCAATGACATTCACATGGCATGCTTCCTCGGGCACTCCGGGTGGTCTCCCGGTCAACTCGAAGACGAACTCAAGGTCGACTCATGGCTGGTTTCGTCCCTTAACCTGGATATTTTCGAGCGTGTGAATGACAAGGCCAACTGTTGGAAGTCGGCAATATCAGTAGTCAGTGACGAGATGAGGTTGCTCGCCAACGCGCCTGAGCGGCCATGGCGTAATTAGAATTTTCTTGAATGTTTTTGCTCACCCGATCGTCAGATTCGGGCCTAGTTCACGTTTTTCCGTGTAAATTCTTTACATTTGTTGCTCGTAATCGCGTTTGGCATTCGTTTTGCTAACGAACTTGACTACGCCTGTTGCATAGCTATGCCCATGCGTACCAGTCTAAATTCAGACAATTAACCCTTAATCCTATGAGTAAGCACAAGTTAGAATATATATGGCTCGATGGCTACAAGCCTACCCAGAGCCTTCGCAGTAAAACGATGATCGTTGATGATTTCAGCGGCAAGGTAGAGGATGCAAAGCAGTGGTGCTTTGACGGTTCTTCGACCGAACAAGCCGAGGGTGGTTCTTCGGATTGTCTGCTCGAACCGGTTTTCGTAACAGAAGATCCCGATCGTTTCGGAGGCAACGGATGGCTTGTAATGTGTGAAGTCTTGAATCCGGACGGTACGCCTCATGAATCCAATGGCAGGGCCACCATTGATGATGACGACGACGATTTTTGGTTCGGTTTCGAGCAGGAATATACGCTGATTGATTTGGATACCGGACGTCCTTTGGGCTTTCCCAAGGACGGCTACCCAGCTCCACAGGGACCTTACTACACTTCCGTTGGCGCCCGCAACACCAAGGGTCGCGAGCTAGTGGACGAGCACTTGCACCTATGCCTGGAGGCAGGCTTGAACGTCGAGGGTATCAACGCAGAAGTCATGATGGGCCAGTGGGAATACCAGATTTTTGCCAAAGGGGCGAAAAGCGCAGGTGATCAGATTTGGCTTGCCCGCTATCTGCTTGAAAGAACCGCGGAGTCCTACGATATCGCCATCGATCTGCACCCGAAACCGATCAAGGGAGACTGGAACGGTTCCGGCATGCATGCAAATTTCTCCAACGGAGCCATGCGTGATCAGGGAGGTGAAGCTTTGTTTAAGAAGATATGCGAGGAATTTGGAAAGAACATTGACCGCCACATATCGGTATACGGAGCTGATAACAACCAGCGACTGACCGGACTGCACGAAACCCAGTCGATCGACAAGTTCAGTTATGGCGTTTCCGACCGAGGCGCTTCCATACGTATCCCTGTCGGTACGATACAGGACGGATGGAAGGGACGTCTCGAGGACCGCAGACCTGCTTCCAATGGTGATCCGTACAAGATCGCCGCGGCTATCATCAAGACCACGAAAGAAGCTCTTTCCTAGGATATTTCCGGTTCTTGAAACTTAAAGGCGGTGAAGAAACTCACCGCCTTTTTTATTTTCTTTTCGAAAGGACGACCACGAACTCGTCCCCGTCTTTCTTGAAGAAACGAAGCACTGCAATACGTTCATTGGATTGAGAGAAAACCTTGGTTTTTCGCTGACCCTTTTCTCTCCAGGAAGCTTCTATTGCCCGAGCTTTCTCGCTAGTTAGCTGGCCATGTCTTTCAATCGGACCTTCCGTTCCCAACACTTCGACCAACGCCCAGCCATTCACTTGCCAGTCGCCAACCACTTCGGGGGCGGACCGGGTACAGGCGCACAGCATTGAAAAAACAAGGAGCGGCAAGGTTGGACGAGGGTCGGGGAGACGAAAATTCATATTTTCTGGAGATTGAACAGAATGGGCAGAGGAAAATAAATGCCTCGAAAATTTGCAACTTCTTTGAGTTTGAGTTCTAGTAAGTTGTGGAGTTTTCCGGTAAAATCAATCATCGGGGTGTATGTTTGCATAATTCCGCACAAATCACTCCCGTTGCTCCGTTCTGCTGCATATTTACAGGGTGAATGCATTCAGGGCACGACAAAATTTCTCAAGACTCCTGCGGGAGGAGTCCATAACTAAAAACGTAACGAAAGGAATGAAATCATGTTCAATTCCATGAGATGGGAAAAACAAACTGCCTGTACCTCCTTGAGCGAGCGGTCTTGTTGGAGCAGTCCAACTTCGAGTCCCCCTCCTCTGCGATGCGGGAAATGTTTGGCGAGTGCCAAAAGCGATCGCCTGCTTTTCTTGCCTGTCGAGAAAAGGAGGTTCCATGAATAAGTTTCCCTTAATAACCGGAAAAAGATCAGAGTTTTCAGATAATGCTTCGATTGGTCGTGAATGCGAGAATCGATTGCGAAGACCCAGATGGATCATGGCCAATCCGAGGTATCCCCCAATGGTCGTATTTTTCGTTTGATTTGTATTACCCGGTCGAACCTTGGTAACCAAGGGCAGGAAAGACTGAAGGTAGGAGATCGATATCGAGCATCTTCCACTTCCGCCGGGTCTTGCGCTTTATCTCCCGCGGATTCAATGAATCCCGGGAGATTTTTTATCCTTTCGTTGATCCATGCCGTTGGTTTGCCATCACCGGGATGAGTGACTTGCAAATTGTAAGTTCAATGGTAAACACTTGCATATGCTGACTGCCATACTACTGACCAGTGCGATTGTTTTCATTCTTGCATACCGTTGGTACGGGGCTTTTCTGACGTCTCGTTGTCAATTGGATGATTCCAAGCCAACGCCAGCCGTGACCATGGAAGATGGCGTCGATTATTCTCCTGCCCGCGCTTCCGTACTTTTTGGGCATCACTTCTCATCGATTGCCGGAGCCGGACCGATTGTCGGCCCCATTCTCGCCGCGACTTATTTTGGATGGGGACCTACCTGGGCATGGATCATGGTTGGAGCGATTCTTGTCGGAGGTGTGCATGATTTTGGGAGCGCATTCATGTCCATGCGTCATCAGGGGCGTTCAATCGCCGAGGTCATGAGGGGGCTGGTTGGCGAACGGGCAGGTAAGTTGTTTTTACTTTTTGTTCTGCTCGCTCTCGTTTACGTCATCATCGTATTTCTTGATTTGACTGCCACCACCTTCACGAAGCAACCTTCCGTTGCATCGGCTTCCGGATGGTTCATTCTCACCGCAGTGATCTTTGGCGTTCTTTTACGCAGCGAACGTTTTGCATTTTTGCAACTGGCCCTGGTATTTTTCCCTCTTACTTTTCTTGGACTGGCGTTCGGGCATTTTTTTCCCATGATATCCCTTTCCAAGGAAATCTGGATATCCATCACTCTGTGTTATTGCTATTTAGCGGCTGTTTTGCCCGTTGGCGTATTGCTCCAACCCAGGGATTTCTTGAGCGCTGGCTTTCTTTACGCGATTCTTTTATTGGGAGCCCTGGGCATGTTTCTTACGAAGGTACCCCTTCAACTTCCGGCATTCATCGGTTGGGAATCGGAAAAACTTGGGAGGCTGGTGCCAGTCTTATTCATCACGGTAGCGTGTGGGGCATGCAGTGGCTTTCATAGTATCGTTGCCAGCGGAACGACCTCCAAGCAAATCCGGCGGGAGACGGACGTTAGAAGAGTGACCTACGGGGGCATGCTTCTGGAGGGACTGTTGGCGGTTTTCGCTCTATCCTGCGTTGCGGTATTGAGCATGGGCGAACGGGAAAGCGTTGGATCTCCGGTCGGTTTATTCGCCACCGGGGCATCAAAATTCTTTTCGGCATTGGGAATACCCCCTCACTTGGGGGCCGAATTTGCCATGCTTGCAATTAGTACCTTTTTGTTAACCACCTTGGACACTTGTACTCGCCTGACTCGTTTTCTGATTGAGGAGCTTTTTGAATGGAGGAACAAATCGAGTCGTTACTTCGGTACGATATTAGCGCTCATTGTTCCAGCGATTTTGGTTGTTCAGACTTTTCCCATGCCCGATGGATCGATCCAGCCTGCGTGGAAGGCAATCTGGCCCTTGTTCGGGGCAACCAATCAACTTCTTGCCGCGTTCGCTCTTCTCACCTTTGTGGTTTTTCTGAAAATGAAGGGCAGGGGCTACAATTTCGCTCTTTTTCCAGCAGCGCTTATGATTGGCATGCCTATGACCGCCTTGGTCTGGATGATTCAGGTCAACGGGGTCGACTCTTTGATAGGCATGTCATCGGTGCTTATGTTTCTAATGGGATGCTATCTAGTCGTGGTTTCCTTGAAGCAATTCCGCTCAAGTTGAAGAACGCGACCTCATAGAACGAAGTCCGGAGCCTTTTCTTCTTCCTTGTCTCCATCCTTTCCTTTGAGGGCCGCTTTGATCGTGGCCTTCAGCTTGTCAGGTGGGCATGGCTTGTTGAGTATTTTGAACAGCATGCCGGATTGCAAGGCCTCGGTTCCACCAAATTCAAAATCTGCGTGCCCGGTCAGGAGTATGCACATGGTATCCGGATTGTTTTGTTTGATTGTTCTCAAGAGGGTGGCCCCGTCCATTTTGGGCATTCGCATATCCGACACGACGACGGGGAAATGACCTTGCTCGTTGATGATGGTTATTGCCTCATGCGGGCCATTAGCCAAAGTGACCTCGAAAGACCTGCCCAGATTTAATTTTATCCCCCTGAGGATCGACTCCTCATCATCAACGAAAAGAACTCTAGGATTCATTCTTCTTTTGAACCATAGTAGTTTTACGAATGCAAGAAATACCTTTTGTCCTAGTTAACGAAATCAGCCTCCTGAAGCAGATGAATCAGATTATTCCACGTTGATTTGAAATATATTGTCGATTCAATTCCCTAACCTTGCTATGCACGATGAATATGCCCGAGTGGCGGAATCGGTAGACGCTGCGGACTTAAAATCCGTTTCCCCTAG
>JAYOWQ010000068.1:0-6745 GCA_038152055.1 Opitutales bacterium
GTTTTTACCTATGATCTTTCGATGGGATTGGAGTACTTGTTCAACAACAATTTTTCCGCCTATTGGGGATACCGTCTGCTCGGACTGACTTCCAACGAGTCTTTCGAGGGATCCTTCCAGCATTTGCTCGAGCTGGGAGTGGGCGCGAATTTCTAAGTTTCTTCTCACGTCAATTTCATTCCCTTGACGAATCCATCGTGCGTGGATTGCTTGGTTGTTTTCTTTCATGAGTGCGGAAACACCGATGATGAAGCAATACCGCGAGGCCAGGCAGAGCCTCGGGGAGGATACTCTGTTGCTTTTTAGACTGGGTGATTTTTATGAGTTGTTCGAAAAGGATGCCGAGCGAGGAGCTTCCCTACTGGGCATTACCCTGACTAAGAGACACGAGATGCCGATGGCTGGAATTCCGTTTCATGCCGCCGAATCCTATCTGAGCAAGTTGCTCGCCCGGGGAATCAAAGTAGCGATTTGCGACCAACTGGAACCTCCCAAGCCAGGCAAATTGGTAAAGCGCGGGATTACCCGAATCCTCACCCCGGGGACCGTGCTCGAGGACAGGCAGCTGGAAGCATCCCACAACCATTTTCTATTGGCTCTGGACCTGGATAAAAAAGGAGCCCGCGCGGCTTGGCTCGATCTTTCGACCGGAAAGTTCGCCCTCTCGGCTCAAGACAGTCCGGGGGATCTTTTTTCCGTGCTTCACTCCCTCTCCCCCATGGAGGTCCTGATGCCGGAAAGCCTCGGCGGAAGGTTGGAAATGATGGCAAATGGCAAGGCATTGGCCGATGATATCGATCGCGCTCTTGGGGAAGTTACCCGTACGGAACGGGCGGACTTCGATTTCGACCAACGCTCCGGGGCCCGCGAGGTCATGGAAAGCCTCGGAGTGATGAACCTGGAGGGATTTGGAATCGACCTGGACCATCCCGGACTCGGGCCGGCGGGGGCCGTTCTGATTTATGCACAGGACGTACTCAAGGGGAAGCCGGGTAATTTGCGTACCCTTGAGGAGTACAGGGAAGGCGAGGCGTTGTTGCTCGATCCGGCCACCCAGCGCAACCTGGAAATCTTCCGGACTTCCGCCCAGACGCGCAAGGGTTCGTTGCTGGATTGTATGGACGATACCGTAAGCCCGGCCGGAGCCCGTCTGGTGGAGAGTTACTTGGCCAGACCGGGACGCAATCTTGCCGAGATCCGGCGCCGTCAGGCATGCGTGGAAGAATTTTCCCGCTCTCCAGGTGTGGTCGAAGAACTCAGGGGAATCCTGCGGAAAGGGGCTGATCTCGAGCGCATTCTCGGAAGGTTGCGCAACCGTGTCGTGCGTCCGCGGGAATTGGGTGGATTGCGTTCGACCGTCCGTTGCCTTCCTGCGATCCGCAAGATTCTCACTGAATTGGACGAGTCTTGTCCGTTCATTCGTGGATTGGGAGGACGAATCGATTTGTTCGAGGATTTGGGAGATTTGTTGGAACGGGCGTTGGAGGAGGAGTTGCCCGCTGAGATCAAGCTGGACGTCAAGGGTGATGGCGGACGGGTGATCAAGGCAGGGTATGACGAGGAATTCGACAAGTTGCGCGACTTGGCCGGTGGTGGAAAACGCTGGATTCTGGAGTTGGAAAGCGAGGAGCGGGAAAAGACGGGCATTTCCAACCTAAAGGTGAAGTACAACGGGGCGTTTGGATATTTTATCGAAGTGACCAAGGCGAATCTGCACCTGGTTCCCGAACGCTATCTGCGCAAGCAGACCATGACCAATGCCGAACGTTTTTACACGGACGAGTTAAGAACGAAGGAAAAGGAAATTCTCAACGCCGAGGAACAGGCGGTGGCGAAGGAGCAGGAATTGTTCGAAGAGGTCGTTCGTCAGTCCTTGGTGCATGCGGACGGTCTGGCTCGGGTGGCCCTGCTACTGGCCGAGGTGGACCTGTTTTCTTCCTGGGGGGCGATTCTTCGTGACCGTGACTACTGTATTCCAGAGTTCGTTGAAGGTTCGAGGGACCTGTTCATCGAACAGGGGCGTCATCCAGTAGTTGAAATGGTGCTCAAGCGCGAAAGCCTGGGCCTTGCGGGCACGCATGCCTTTGTGCCCAATGACAGCAATCTTTCCTCCTCGGACGAACAGTTGTGCCTGATTACGGGTCCGAACATGGCCGGCAAGTCCACCTTTATCCGGCAGGTCGCGCTCATCACCCTGATGGCTCAAGTGGGAGCTGGCGTACCCGCAAAATCCTGCCGGCTCGGGCTGGTCGACCGAATCTTCTCAAGGGTTGGGGCGGGGGACGAACTGGCCCGGGGGAATTCCACTTTCATGGTGGAAATGAACGAGACGGCCAACATCCTCAACAATTGTACCGGGGACAGCCTGATCGTGCTCGACGAGATCGGTCGTGGGACGAGCACCTATGATGGCCTGAGTATTGCATGGGCCGTAATCGAGCACTTGCACGGCAAGGGATCCGAAGGTCCAAAGACCCTGTTTGCCACCCACTATCATGAACTTACGAAATTGGCGGAGAGTTTGCCTCGTCTGCGGAACTATTCCGTGGCGGTGAAGGAATGGAACGATGAAATCATTTTCGTGCGTCAGGTTACCCCGGGAGCTTCCGAAAGATCTTTTGGTATACAGGTCGCTCGACTGGCTGGATTGCCGGATGAGGTGGTCGGGCGAGCCAAGGAAATACTTGCGGGTCTGGAAAATGCGAAGCCCGCTTCGGTGTGCGAAGATGCAAGTAAGTCCGAACTTCCCTCCGGCGAAGCCTTCGTCAAGGATACCGAAACCAAGTCCGGCAGCTCCTCACGCAAGAGGGATCCTTCGCAAATGGAATTATTTTGAGCGTGACCCTTCACTTCGAGGAGTATGGAGCGGCTGGGAGTCCGGTCATCCTTTTTTTGCATGGTCTCCTCGGGTCTTCCAGGAATTGGAGGGCGGTGGCCAAGGCCCTTTCCCCGGAATATCGTATATTCGCTCTCGATCTTCCCGATCATGGAGCATCCCCCCACGGTAAATCCACCAGTCACAAGCTCATGCGGGAGGGGGTGAGTGAATGGATCGAACGCCACCTTTCCTCACCTTTCGTTCTTTGCGGGCATAGCCTGGGAGGTAAACTGGCGATGGGGTATGCGTGCGCCAGGCCAAGGCGTTTGCGCGGGTTGGTGGTCGTTGATATCGCTCCCCGGGCTTATCCACCCGAGCATCACCTCCCTACACTCGACGCCATGCTTTCCCTTGATCTCTCCGATCTCAAATCTCGCAAACATGCGGACGAGATGCTTTCCGAACGAATACCCAACTGGGCCTTTCGCCAATTTCTCCTCACCAATCTGCAGGAGGTCGAGGGAAACTGGCAATGGCGAGCCAACCTTGAAGTCCTGCGGAAGGGAATGTCCGATTTGTCGGACAATCCCTTGGCCGCGGAGGACTCTTACGATGGACCAACCCTGTTTTTAAGAGGAGGAAAATCCGGCTACTTGAGGAGCGAGCATTTCCCTATGGTCGAACAAGCCTTTCCATCCGCAAGGATCTTAACCTTGCCAAACGCAGGCCATGATCTGCACGTCGATGACAAGAACGGTTTTCTTGACGGGCTGAAGGGGTTTCTTGAAGAATTACCCTTGGTTTGAACTGTTGACAAAAAAAAGGACCCATGGATTTCCATGGGCCCTTTGAAAGGGGTAGTTTGATCTGTAAGATTAGATCGCGGCCTTGAGCTTGGCTCCAGCCTTGAACTTGACGTTCTTGGATGCCTTGATCTTGATCTTTTCGCCGGTTTGGGGGTTGATGCCCGAACGAGCGCCGCGTTTGACCACGGAAAAGGTTCCGAAACCGATGATTTGGACGGATTCCTTCTTTACTGCCTTGGTAATGGCGTTAAGAACTGCATTAAGAGCGGCGTCTGCTGCGGCTTTGGAGGTATCCTTACCCAAGTTTTTTTGTACGGCTTCTACGAGTTGACCTTTATTCATATTGTTTTCCTTTTGTTTGGAAGGGTTGATTTACTAGGTTTGTAAGCTTCTAGCTCGGTTTTTTCCTGGCTTCGGTCAAACATTTTTTCTCAAAAACCGCAATTTTCCGCGTATTTCCGGCTTTTTTTAGGAAAAATCCTCGATATCTGTGGGTTTCAGGCGTCCTTGAGATCCGCAAGAAACCGTTTCCAAAAGTTTACCAAGTTCCTCAACGAGGCTAGTACCGCGCTCCCTTGCCAATTGATTTGCACGCTTTACGAGTTGCGTGGCCATGACCCGAGCCTGCTGCGTGGACGAACCCAGATTTTCGAACGCGCCCACGACCCTTTCGATTGTCTTTTCAGATTCGTTCACTGTGAGAGGAAGTGAACCGGTTCCCCGGTCAATTCAACGATTAGGCTCCCATCTTCGATAGACGACAATGAATTTTCGTGAATCACAGCCGCACCGATCCATTCCTTGCGGTGTGGATTGAAAAACTGGCTCTTTAGGACGCCCGCTTTTTTTCCTTTGTCGAGCAAAGGCATCGGGGTAAGGTATTCGGAGTCGGTAGAACCACGAATTGCAACCGCCCGCCGTCGTACCTTGCCCATCGCATGGATGCGGGCCATCACTTCCTGTCCCAAGTAGCAGCCCTTGTCAAAATCGACCGACAGTCTTTCCAGGCATCCCTCTTGCGGGAATTCTTCGTTCCCGATTTCAACTCCGGCCCGAAAGGAGCCATTCTGCAAGCGGAGAAGTTCCAGTTCGAAAGGCTCGGTCGGAGGCAAGGAGTTGATCCATGTTGGCTGATGACCGACGTGATGAAGGAGACATAGGCAATGACCGGGAAGAGTGCCGCAATCGAGAAAGGTCAACCCGTTTTCTCCGGAGACGAAGGTTCCGTCCTGCAGTTCGGGCATTCCTGCGAAATTTTTTGGCTCTGTAGCGGAGTCGGAGTGGTGGATCGCGGAAAGCTTCCAGTTTGGTTTCACTTCATGAAAATCGACCTCGTCTGCGATCACGTTTTCTTCCAGAAGACCGATGGCCACGGATGGGGAGCAATCCCTGCAGACCAACCAGAAATCCTCTTCCCCCATTCTCAAGACCAACGCTCCAAGCAATACCTTGCCCTTGAGGCTGAGTCGCAAGGCCGATCGCAAGCAACCAATCCCGAGTTTGCCCACGTCAGCCGTCAGTTGACTTTGTAAATAGGGCAGGGCGTCCTCCCCTGAAACCTTGACGATTCCAGCAATGGGAAATTCAAAAAATCGCATCGACATGCTTCTTTGCTAAAAGTTTGTCTTGTTCATGCAAGCATAGGTTCTATGGTACTTTGGCTGTGCATCAAGTAACGAATCTTAGAATTACGGAATCCGTCCCCCTGCCATCTCCTCTGGAAATGGTGGGCGACATTTCGCGGACGGATGATCAAATCAATGTGGTGGCCCGCTCACGTCTGGCTTTGCACGAGATCATTCATGGCCGTGACAAACGCCTGATCGGGGTGGTTGGTCCGTGCTCGATTCATGATCTTGACGCCTGTCGCGAATATGCCAGGAAATTTTCGGCTCTTGCCGAGGAACTTCAAGATCGTCTGTTTTTATTGATGCGGGTTTACTTTGAGAAGCCCCGTACCACGGTGGGGTGGAAAGGCCTGATCATGGATCCCGGGCTCAACGGGAGTTGCGACATTCCTTCCGGTCTCAGGATTGCCCGTGGATTTCTTGGTGAAGTGCTTGACCGCGGCATACCCACAGCAACCGAACTCCTCGACCCGATTACTCCTCAATATTTGGCTGACTCCTTGAGTTGGGCGGCGATTGGCGCTCGCACCTCGGAATCGCAAACGCATCGCCAGATGGCATCGGGGTTGTCCATGCCGGTGGGGTTCAAGAACGCAACCAGTGGGGACCTCAAGGCGGCGGTTAACGGAATTGTTGCCGCAACCCAAAGCCAAACCTTTCTTGGAATTACCGAGGATGGCCGAGCCTCTGCGGTGACGACTGGTGGAAATCCTGACTGCCAGTTAATTTTAAGGGGTGGCTCGGCAGGCCCAAACTACACATCCAAATATGTGCAAGAGGCTCAGTCTCTGCTCGAAAAGATTAATGCACCTTGCTCGCTTATGGTTGATTGCAGCCATGCCAACAGTGATAAGGAACCAGAAAGGCAACCCGAAGTTTTAAAGGCTGTTCTCGAACAGGTAGAAAATGGTACTGAGTCCATTCATGCATTTATGCTGGAGAGTCATTTGAAGGCTGGCAGCCAGTCTTTTCCCCGTCCGCTGGATGAACTTGATTATGGAGTTTCA
Source organism: Opitutales bacterium (assembly GCA_038152055.1). Taxonomy (GTDB): domain Bacteria; phylum Verrucomicrobiota; class Verrucomicrobiia; order Opitutales; family Seribacteraceae; genus Chordibacter. Next base: position 6,260 of record JAYOWQ010000068.1, read on the forward strand.
ATAACCGACGGTTGTATTGACTGGGATACCACAGAGGCTTGCCTCCGCACCGCAGCCGAGGTAGTGGACAAAGCTCGCTTTTCTTAGAGTTACCAATTTACTAGATTTTCCTCAACTTATTATGAACGACCAAACACCAATTCGCGTAGCCGTCACCGGAGCAGCCGGTCAAATTGGCTATTCTCTTCTTTTCCGCATCGCATCGGGCGGTCTTTTTGGACCAAATCAACCCGTTGCTCTTAATCTCATTGAAATTGAGCCAGGTATGAAAGCCCTTGAGGGAGTATGCATGGAACTCGATGATTGTGCCTTTCCTTTACTTAAGGATATTCGCCCGACCTGTGACTTGGATGCAGGCTTTGACGGGGCAAACTGGGCATTGCTTGTCGGCAGTGTACCCCGAAAAGCCGGAATGGAACGGGGTGATCTTCTTGGGATAAATGGAAAGATTTTTACCGGACAAGGACAGGCAATTGCCAAGAATGC
>JAYOWQ010000069.1:0-6483 GCA_038152055.1 Opitutales bacterium
CAGGGACATTTATTTGTTCTGCAAACACCCTTGTTTCGAGTGCGTAATAAAAAGACTACCCTTTATTGCTATGATGACACCGAGCGTGATGCCGCAATCAAGACTTTGGGCCGGAATCCTGAAATTACTAGATTTAAGGGACTGGGTGAAATCTCGCCAGATGAATTCAAACATTTTATTGGCGATGATATCCGTCTCGACCCGGTAAAGATCGATGCAAATGAGTCGATCAAGGAAATGCTCAAGTTTTTCATGGGTAAGAATACACCCATACGTCAGGAATATATCATTCGTAATCTTCGTTTTGAGCATGATCTGGTAGATGAAGAACAATTAGAGGCAGAAGAGGCTGAGCAATCAGATCCATCTGCTGACAGAAAATCGGTAAAAGCTAGTGAGGAAGTCGTTGAGACTGCCGCCGCTTAATTGGCCAATCCATGAGTTCCGATCAGATTAATTCCAACGAAGATTCTGGAGATTCTACTGAAGCGGAAGAGGAATCTGCAGATGAAGTTACTGCTGTAGAAGAGAGCAAACGCCGATTTGACCCTGAGGCTTTGGCTCTTGAGGGATCGAGCAGAGGAGATGACGACGCGATTTACGTGGACGATATGTACGGAGATTGGTTCCTCGACTATGCATCCTACGTTATTCTAGAAAGGGCGGTTCCTCATGCGGATGATGGTTTGAAACCCGTTCAGCGTCGGATTCTTCATTCGATGAAGGAGCTGGAGGACGGGCGATACAACAAGGTGGCGAACGTTATCGGAAATACCATGAAGTATCATCCCCATGGAGATGCTTCCATCGGAGATGCAATCATTCAAGTCGGCCAGAAAGAACTGCTGATCGATACTCAGGGAAACTGGGGTAACGTGCTAACCGGTGATTCGGCCGCAGCCCCCCGATACATTGAAGCTCGCTTGACTCCGTTTGCGCTGGAGGTGATTTACAGCCCCAAAGTCACAACCTGGGCATCATCCTATGATGGTAGAAACAAGGAACCGGTTACTTTCCCGACCAAGTTTCCTTTGCTTCTCGCTCAGGGGGCTGAAGGTATTGCGGTTGGTCTTTCCACCAAGATACTGCCTCATAATTTCTTGGAAATTATCGATTCCATGATCGACGCCCTGCGTAACAACCCGTTTGATTTACTACCTGATTTTCCTCAAGGTGGGATTGCGGACTGCACTGCATATAATGGCGGATCCAGAGGCGGTCGTATTCGTGTCCGCGCGAAGATCGAGGTGATCAAGAAGCATCTGCTTAAAATTATTGAGATTCCATTCGGGACCACCACAACGAGCCTGATCGATTCCGTACTTGCAGCCAATGATAAGGGCAAAATTAAGGTTTCCAAAATTGAGGATAATACCGCTGAGTTTGTCGAGATTATGGTGCATCTCCCTTCCACAGTTTCAGCAGATGAAGCTCTCCCTGCCCTCTATGCTTTTACCGATTGTGAGGTTAGTCTCGCTCCTAATGCCTGTGTGATCAAGGACAACCATCCACAATTTCTTTCGGTTAACGACTTAGTCAAATCTTCAGCGGATCGGACGCGTGAGTTGCTCCGTCAGGAATTAGAAATTCGTCTCGGTGAACTCAAGGAGAAATGGCACTTCGCATCGCTTGAGAAAATCTTCATCGAAAAGAGAATTTATCGGGATATTGAAAAGGAGGAAACCTGGGAGGGCGTGATTTCTGCCGTGGACAAGGGGTTGAAACCATACGTAAAAATGTTTCACCGGGAAATTACTCAGGAGGATATCCTCAAACTTCTCGAAATTCGGATCAAAAGAATTTCCAAGTTTGATTCCTTTCGGGCGGATGAGGTAATCAAGGGATTTGAAGAGGAAATAAAGGAAGTGGAAGGTCATCTCGCCCAACTGACCCGCTATGCGATAAGATACCTTAAGGAACTCAAGAAAAATTACGGGAAGGGCAGGGATAGAAAAACGGAAATCTGCAGGGAGGAAGATGGGGGACTTGCACCTTTCGATCGTATTAATGCGGCTCAGGTAGTCGTGGCAAACGAAACTCTATTCCTGAACCGCAAGGACGGATTCGCGGGATTCGGGCTTAAAAAGGATGAAGCTATCGAGAAATGTTCGAATCTCGATGAGATCATTGTCTTTGGCAAGGACGGGGTTATGAAGGTTTTGAAAATTGCCGAAAAATTATTCGTTGGGAAATCACCCTTGCGAGTCAGTGTTTTCCGTCGGGATGAGGAAAAGGTTTACAATATGGTATACAGGGATGGAAAGAGTGGCCGATTGTATGCCAAAAAGTTTAAAGTGGGAGGCGTGACCCGCGAGAAAGAGTATCCCTTGTTCAAGACTCATTCAAAATCAAGAATTTTCTTTTTTGCGGTTCACGACGACGAAAGGAAAAACAGTCGTATCCTTGTTCATCTCGATCCTGAACTCAAAAGAGTGAAGGAAATGGTGATTGAATTTGATTTTGCTTGGCTCGATTTTCAGGGTCGCGGGGCAAAGGGCAGTACCTTGACTTCCCACAAGGTTGATCGGGTGGTCAATGCGCCTAAAGAAAGCGGTGATGATGATAATGACACTGCGTCCATTGCAACCAAAAGAGCGGTTAAGGAAACTACTGAACAAGATGTCCCCCCTTCTACTCCAAAAGATGAGAATCAGCAAAAGAAGGATGGACTGGTTGAGGAAACGAATCATAAGAATTCGTCCAAGGCCAAAGATCCCAAAAATCAGACAACGTTCGAATTTTAAGAGTTCGACCGGACAGCGTTACGCTTGTAACATTTTCATTTACCTTTCGGTTTGATAACCTTCAGAAAGATACCAAGTGAAGAAGTGCGCCGTAAGTTACTTCATGGCTTCGTCCTTGTTTTACCCATTGGTGTGTTTTACGGCCCGTCCTTGTTCGGAACCGATCGTGGATTTCTTGTTCTGTTTACTCTTTCCATTTTGCTGATCTCAATATTCGTAGAATGGTTGAGATTCCGAAACCTAGCCTTTGGCAAATGGTTTCTCAGTACTTTCGGGTCGATGCTCAGACGGGAGGAACGTTCCAAACTAACCGGTGCCAGTTACATTGCGGCAGCTTCATTTTTTTGCGCTTGGCTGAGTGCTCTGAGTGAGGGTTTTGCTGCATGCGCCTGCCTTGCTCTCAGTCTTTTTATTCTCGGCGATGCGGTGGCTGCGCTAGCGGGTCAATCCATCGGCAGGATACGAATTGGTAGCAAAACTCTCGAAGGAGCGGTTGCTTGTTTTCTTCTTTGTCTATTGCTTGCCTATTTAGTCTTTCCCCTCCTTCCCGATTTTTCGATGAAATGGGGTGGTCCGATAACGATCGTACAAGCCATCATGATTGCAGGTATTGTTTCCACACTTGAACTGTGCCCACTGAAAATAGGCAAGACTAGCTTGAATGACAATTTGTACGTGCCTGTAATCGTAGCCTTCTTTGCCAACTTTATTCGCTGAAGCGATTGTCTGGGGATATCAATCTTTCACGAAAGAGTCCCAATGGTTGTTCTTTCATGTCAATGCATGAAAGAAGAATCAAGTCATCTCCTTTCACCCGATAGATCGCTCGTTGATCGAAGAAACGGGACCAATCCATGACCAGGTCTTCGGTAGCATTGGTAAGGAAACTGGCTTCTTGATGTAAAAGATCATGGGATGCTCCAATAATTGGGAGGCAACTAGCTCCCGAGGATTTGATCATTCTACCGAGAACTTGGTTTCTGAAAACATTTTCACTCTCATCTAGGATTTCATCCATAGGATTGTATGCAGTGATGATAAAAAATTCATCTGGTATCAGCCGAATATTTTGATCCCAGATAAAACGAACCTGTAAATACGCTGGGTTCATCGATGAGTTCAAGAATTTTTCATTATGGGTAGATTGAACTCACTTGCGATTTCCTCAACAAATCTAATCTGTTCTTGGGTTTGACACTCCGCTCTCCATTTTTGAAGAAATTCGCTGAACGATTGTTCTCCGGACTTGATTTCATGGTTCAACCTTGAACATGCCGACCATGCGGTGCTTGGGTTGCGATCGATTACGGGTAATATTTTCATGGCCACCCAAAGATTTTCCCTACGCATGCAAGGATAGCTTTCCAAGGTTTTGGAATTTTTACGCCACCACGAACCAAGTTGGAAGTTTTCGGGGTAGGCTTGCTTCCGAATTCTATTCACTCTGTATTTCTGGAAAGCGGGAGCATATTCCTTCCATATCGGGTAAGGAGGAACTTTTTGCCATTTTTCACTCATTTTTTCGAGGGTGTGTAGGGCTATCGCTTCACACAAACTTTCCTCGAACCATTGTTGTTTGCCTGTTCCCATTCTTGCTCCGCAGAGGAGGTGTCCAAGTTCGTGGGCGAATTGAAAAATGTACTGACACCAATGTCTATCCTGTGCGCTGATCTTGATGTAATAGGATTTGGCCTCGTCATTTCTATCGATGCAGACTGGGGAGGAATCCGTGGATAATACTACAATGGTAGCCCCGTAGAGAAGATTATCTTTGTCCAGTAACTGATCAAAAGTGGATTGTAAAACCCGGACAACCTCCTCTTGCGATGCCTTTCCCCAATCGGAATCACCGAGTATTATTCTAGAACTCGGCAAGTTTCCTAAGAGTAGATGGCTCGATGATAGCCAAAATAAGACGCAAGAAATCGCTTGATGGCATGACCTCATGCCTTGAAGGTCTAAAATTCTTCCGTTTGCAGGATTTCCTCTTCCGTTTCTTCGATCATAACTTCCGGGATTTCATCTATGCCCATGTAAGAGGAAGTGGAGAAATCGTAAAAAATGGGCTTTGAATTTTGAGTAGTCGTGAAGTACAACCAATCCGATGATCGATACTTGTACAAGTATGGCCAAGCGTCTTCCCGGGTCCAAAGCCACCCCTGCTCATCCTTCCATAGCCAGACACCGCCATCCTCGTCCGCATTGACGTATAGCCACCCGAGTTGGGCATGGAAGAGCCACCCTTGCTCATAATAAATGAAGGTTCCGAACCAGGAGGAAGATTTCCAATTACCGGGCATTTCAATGACTTCTCCCCACCATGTTTGAGCGGGTTCGGGAATCTTGATTTTCTTGACCTGCCCGACGCCATAACCCGAAGCATTTTTAGCCCATGCCCAGAAGTAAAGAGTAGGTTCAAATGGGTTTTCTTCAAAAGAGAGTTCGAACTTTTCGGTTGTTCCTTGACCTCTGATCCAATATACGCGCTCACCGAATCGTGATGGTTGGTCAGACAGAATGAATCCGAAGTCGTCCACTCTGCCATTTCCATTGAAGTCAACCGTGCCATGAAGATGAAAGGTGCCGTTTGCATCGATATATCCATCGACTGTGTCAACAACCGGATTGTGAATGAGTGAATAAAAATCATCGGGGTTCGTACCTTCCACTATTTCAAGTTCGTTGGAAAATCCGTCCCCGTCCCGGTCCTCGTCGTAAGCATCTTCTATACCATCCTGGTCTATGTCTTCGATTACGTTTACCAGTTCGATTACAAAGTTTTCTTCGTATGAATATCCTTCTTGGTCTTCAACCCTAACTACAAGGTGGGTGAAGATCGGATCTGTTTCGTAGTCGAATGAGCGGGTGGTAAGAAGAGTCCCATCCGCTCGCAATGTAAAACCATGATCTTCCACGGGTGTGAAGGAGGTTGCGACTTGGGTACTGTAATTCAAGTCTTCGGTTCCGTGCAAAGTGTCGTTTGATTCGGAGATGAACACGGCCTCATCGTCAGAGACGTTCTCATCAATGAATTTGGAATGGATGCCGACGAGTGTGTAACTGAGAGTATCATTTCTATCGGGATCAAATCCAACGAATCGACCAACTTCAGTACCTGTGGGGGCATTTTCGAAAACTATCGAATTATTGAGTTCGATAGACTCGGGTTTCCGGTTTTCGTAAACGTCGAGTAACGACAGTTGAAAGACCTTGTCGATTTTAGCTCCGTGTTCGTCGGATGCCACCACTCGTATTGAGTATTCCAGTTTGTCGGACTCGTAATCAAAGAGCGATGTGGTACGGAGTGTGCCATTTTCATCAAGGGTGAAGCGATCATGATCCATGGAATCATTTGAATCATGGAACGAATAGGAAATGAGGTGCACCAGATCGGGGTCGATAGCGAAGAATCTAGAAATGAAAGTTCCGATTTCAAGATTCTCGTAAAATTCAAGTACATTGGATGCATTGATTTCAGATGGAGCTTGGTTTGTCATCTTTACGGAACGACTGACGGTTTTGGCGACGTTTCCGTTGGAATCCTTGTAATTGTATACGAGTAGATAATTGCCGGGCGTTTCCCAGTCGACAACGGAATTTGTTTCAAGCACCCCGTTTCCATCCACAACATCCGTCCAATTCGCTCCTGCGTCAACATACTTTAAACCAGCTTCCATCGAGATATTGGCATCTCCAATCAGAGTGATGACCGGTGGTGTGGTATCGACCACGTTGATGG
>JAYOWQ010000070.1:0-6464 GCA_038152055.1 Opitutales bacterium
GATTGCCCCCCACCACATGTGTCTTTTGCAGAACTGCTGGGTGCCTGCCACTCATGATGGCGCAACGGGTAGGCGCGCAAGTGGGAGCCGGGGAGTATCCCTGGCGGAAAAGCACACCCTTTTTGGCAAGTGAGTCGATATTGGGGGTTTCCATGGGGCTGGGCACGTCCAGATCGTAGCAACCCACGTCCTGCCAACCCAGGTCATCGGCAAGAATCAGGACGACGTTTGGACGATCTGCTGAATGATCAGAACCTTGCAAGATGCCGAGAAGCGGAATGGAAAAAAATAGGGCTAAGTTGGATACTTGGTTCATCTGTAAAAGAGTTGTCTAGACTTCTTCACTATTTCACTCCGGTCAACGCCAATTTTGGACGTGAAAAATTGTCAAAAATTAAAAATCTCACGAATTGATTTTGCCAAAAAATTTCCTTCAGGACAATTGACTTTGGGTGGTTTCTGAAGTAATTCATTATTAATTATGCTTACAAAGTATCCCATCGCCCGGGGATTTCTTTTCCTTCTGCCCACCTTGTCCGTCCTTGCAGAGATTTCTCAAATCGGGGTCGTGGGCGGGCCCTTTCACGGTTTGCAATCCGGACCTAATGGAAAAATCCTTTCCCAGGCCGGGGCATTCGCGAATTTCGCATATCCTGAAAAACTGATTACCGGGTCCGCCTCTCATTCCATTCCCTCGGGTGGATCGACTGCGGTATCGGCATCGATTGCTCTGGATGACGACACCTTTACCGAGTTGGCCCCATCTGAAGTATTCTGGAGTTTCGACAATTCCGGACTAAGTATTTCCGGATCCAGTCTTTTTGCCGAAGCCCTGCCTGAAAAGCGAGTCCTGGAAATTCGTGGCGAATATGATGAATATCATTCAACCTTCGTAATCATCGTGCTCGCGGACGAGGAACTCGCCAGGGAGTTCAATCTTGGACACCTGCCTGAGGCCTTGCGGTCAGCCATTGAATTGGAAGCGGAAGGTTGGAGGGAATCCACTTGGTTTGGTGTCTTTTTCGATGCCAGAAACGGATGGATTTACCATGCCGACCTTGGTTGGTTGCACGCTGCGGACGAAGGCCCAGAACATGCATGGTTTTGGAATTCCTCCATGGAATGGCTTTGGACGGGTAATTCCGTTTATCCACACCTGTACAGAAATCGTGACTCGGCATGGTTGTATTTTTTCAAACAAGCAAAACCTGAAAAAGTCTTTTACAATCATCAGACCGAACTAATTGAACGGGATTCCGAAAAATAAACACGTCATGAAATCAATCATCTTGCCCGCCTTGCTCCTTTTATTTGCCTGTTCATCTGGCTTCGCTTCCCCGCCCGTCCCCTTCGCCGGAAAACTTTCGGTCGATGGCATCAACTACACGGGCGAGGCACTGTTCTCCTTTTCCATCGTAGACGCCAACGGATCCGCGCTATGGAATCATGCGGATTCCCCGGGGCAGATGATTAGCAACCCCGTTGACCGGGGTCGATACCTCGTACTTCTCGGCGGTCAGGGCATGAACGCCCTGCCTGCCGATCTTTTTGCTTCTCACGACTCTCTGTTCGTAAGAACGAAGGTTGATCTGCAAGACGGGTCCGGGCCCACGATTCTCTCCCCTGACCTCCCCATCACCGCCACTCCATATTCCTACGTCTCGGAACTCGCCCAGTCTGCCGAACATGCGAATGTCGCCACCATTGCAAACGGGGTGAACAACGGAGCGATCACCCTTGCCATGCTCTCCCAGGAAGTGATTCACGAACTCAACGACACTCTGGTCATCTCCCGTGACATGCTACCACAGGACGTCCTTGCCGACCTCAACCGTACGATCACTCTCTCCATGCTCGGGCAGGACGTGATCCAGGAAATCAATTCCTCCACCCTTTCGGCGGGTTCGGTCAATTCCAGCCTGCTCGACCCCAATCTCACCCGTTACTTCCTGCCGGAAATCCTTTCCTCCCCTTCATCTCTATCCGCCCTTCAGGGAACCTCGACCAGTCTTTCGGGCCAGGCGGACGGAAAGTTCATATCCTATCAATGGTATAGAAACGGAGTCGCTCTACAGGGAGCCAATGGCCCTTCTCTTTCCCTTCAGGATCTCAACGCAAGCCTCGACGAAGGAAATTACTCCCTTGTGGTCTCCAACGACTGGGGAAGCGTGACCACCCAACCCGCCACCCTGGCGATCGCCACCGCTTTACCCACCATCATTCTTAATGGATCCTCCAGCCTGACCCACGAGGCTGCCACTGCATATACGGATGCCGGTGCTTCTGCCAACGATGCCCTGGGGGCTGACCTCAACGGTTCCATCACCGTTACCGGGGCCGACGTCAACGTTTCCTTGGTCGGCCAGCACGTGGTCACCTACTCGGTCACCGATGCCGGGGGTAATCAAAACTCAATAACCCGCTCGGTCACCATAGCGGACACCACCAGCCCCACGATCACACTTACCGGGGGCTCCAATTACGTTCACGGGTTGGGCACGACCTGGGTCGATCCCGGGTACCAGGCAATTGATACTCTGGACGGCAACCTCACCGCCAGCGTATCGGTAACTGGAAGTGTGGACGGATCCACCACCGGGACCTATTCCCTGAACTATTCCGTGACCGATGCCGCCGGCAACGAAGCCAACGTCACCCGTTCGGTAAGCGTACAACCGATGGGCCCCTGGACCTTCACCAATGCGGGAGCAACAGATGGAACAGGCCCGACGCAAGCGCAAATCAACTCCTCTTATCTCGGAACATCACTCGAGGGAACCGTCTCCATCAACGTTCAGGGTATACAACTATGGACTTTGCCCGCTTCGGGGACTTATTCGATCGAGGCATTTGGAGCTCAAGGAGGAATAGCCTCAAGCGATCTTTCTTTGGGTGGAAGAGGAGCCCGGATGAAGGGAGAGTTTGTCTTAACTTCGGGCACAACTCTAACCGTTGTTGTTGGTCAACAAGGCAAATCGGGAACAAATGTCAGTTCTTCTCGCTCTGGAGGAGGAGGAGGAGGAACTTTTGTCTATTCCGGCTCCACACTCTACGTTGGGGCCGGTGGAGGCGGAGGGGCAAGTTTTACAGGTAGCGGACAGACCGGCATAGATGCCACCACCTCAACTGCGGGCACCATGAATTTTGCAAACTCTGCAAACGGTGGGACTAATGGATTGGGTGGCGGAATAATTTACACCAACGGATATGATGGCGGGGGGGGGGCCGGCTGGAACGGAAACGGTGGTTCCGTAACCTACACGAACGGAGGATCGAATAGTAGCGGAAATTGGATAGGTGGTAGCGTAACCCAATACACGACTGGAATCTGGGGTGGATTTGGTGGTGGCGGGGGCGCCAATCACGGAGCTGGTGGTGGCGGTGGATACTCCGGGGGCGCAGGAGGTGCGAATTCCGCTGCTTCCAGTGGTGGTGGTGGTGGTGGTTCCTTCAACGGGGGAACCAATCAAAACAATTCTGCCGGGGTAAATTCGGGTCACGGAAAAGTCATCATTACCTACGTTTCCAACTGATCCAAGAGTTGCTTTCAGAGTCCCCCTTCTCTCGTGGAGTTTGAGTTGGGTGTGACACATATCCCATAGGATTGACAAACCATCCGGGTGGCACAATCATGCATTGCATGATACGGCTGCTCCTCGCACTTATTCTGCTACCCTTTTCATGGGGAAGTCTGCGGGCGGTTCCTCCCCTGCTTAACTACGCCGGTCAGGTATCGGTCAATGGGCAGCGCTTCGATGGTGAGGCAAAGTTAAAATTCGCCTTGGTTAATCCAGCTGGCAGCGTTACCTACTGGAGCCATGACGGTACCAGTGAGAATGGATCCGAACCAACCGGTCACGTCAGCGCGCAGGTGCGTGGTGGTTTGTACTCCATTTTGATCGGTAATACGGCTATCTCCGGAATGGGAGAACTGAATGCATCGGTATTCCAACAACATGACGGCGTTTACTTGCGGGTATGGTTTAGTGACGGGATCAATGGATTCGAACGGATCGTGCCCGACCGACCCTTTGCCGCCGTTCCCTACGCCCTCAGTGCTGGATCGGCCAATATTTCTCCCGGTTCAATCTCTTTGAACATGCTTGATACGGAGGTGCAGAATAGCCTAAATGGTACCATTCCCCGGGAGCGGTTGTCGGCAGATCTGCTTGCCGATTTAAACCGTACCGTTCGCTTGCAGGACTTATCTCTGGAAGTTTCTCAGAGTATTAACCGGACCATCACTTTGAGCGACCTCGATTCTCAGGTCATTACTGAGCTGAACAACTCGATCACTCCAGGTTCTATTTCTCTGGATCAATTATCCCAACAGGTACGGGATGATATCAATCGTACCATTACCAAATCCATGCTTTCACAGGAAGTATTGGATGAATTGAATGCCACGGGTGGGGCTACGGGTAGCGTGCCTGGCAGTTTGATCGCGGTACCTGCCAACCAGTCCGCACCAAGTGGGTATGAATTATATCAGCGGGGTGAGCCGAAAGAATTAGTTTGGGAGGAGAAGGCACCTATCGATTTAGGAAACCTCTATGGTGGCGTTCACTTGAATGGAAAAATATATACAAGCAGCAAATGTTATGATCCGATAGAGGACGAGTGGAGTGATATTAGTCCAATGCTTAATGCAAAAAGTGCTTATGCCACATCAGTTCTCAGAGAAAAAATTTATTTTATTGGCGGAATCAATGATTCCGGAAACGTTAATGATGTCCAAGTTTATGACCCCAATTCTGACACATGGTCTTTGAGCACACCTCTTCCGCAAGCCATTCGTGCAATGGATGCTATTACAGTTGATGGTTTACTGTATGTTGTTGGGGGATTCACAACTACTTCGGTGGGTTTTGTCTATTGTTTCAATCCCGATTCTGAAGAGTGGACAAACAAGGCAGCGATGCCAACCGCAAGATGGGGAGCAAATCTTGTTTTTTTTGAGAACCAAATTTGGGCAATTGGTGGAGATGGAGGTGGAAAAAATGTTGTTGAAGCCTACAACACCGATACAAATTCATGGAGCTCAAAATCTTCGCTTAAGCAGGGAAGAGAATGGGCTCCAGTGTGGACAGCTAATGATTTAATTTTTGTCGCTGGAGGACGCTACTCTGATTCCAACTATTTAAATTCAATTGAAATTTATGACCCTCTTGTCAATGACTGGGATTTTTTCGGCAATCTTCCTTAGAATAAATTTGCTGCACAAGCTGTGATTGTGGGTGATGATATTTTTATTATTGGGGGCTCGTCAGCCTCTGGAACTTCTTCTAACAAAGTATTCGCCGCCGATCTCAATGCATCTGCTCCGATTGATTTATACTACAAAACCGGCGATGCTTCCACAGGTACGCCCACGGTGCAGGCGGAGGCGGCGGATGGTTCGATCACTGCTAATCAATTGAGCGAGCAAATCCTAAAATATTTAAAACCAGAGATCACCCAGCAACCAACCGCCACCACTATCTTTGCAGATACTAATGGTTCCATCTCCGTATCCGCGGAAGGAAAGTACCTCACTTACCAATGGAAAAAGAATGGAGTGAACCTAACCGGCGAAACCAACGCCACCCTCTCCATGACCGATGCCAACGCCACCCAACACGACGGCAATTATTCCGTGGTGGTAAGCAATGATTTCGGAAGCGTGGAGTCAGGGGTTGCCGAAATTCAAATCTCTGATTCTCTAATGCATGGGTTGATTGCTTGGTACCCCTTGGATCAAAATGCATCTGATATGTCTGGTAGAGGTAACCACGGCACTCTCCAAAATACACCAGAGTTTGTAACAAATAACGGAAAGTCATATGTCGTGCTCGAAGGGTCTGGCCAAAGCACTAGTGACGGCGATCACATTCTTCTCCCTTTTGATTCCTTTAATTCCTTAACGGAAATCTCAGTAAATGGATGGGTCAATTTTTTAAGTAACTCTTATCAATCTAATGATTGGGCAGGTTTGTTGATATTGGGGGAGTATTATTCTGGTCCATTCTCTGTGTACATTAGATCTGGCCAAGGAACATTTGTATTAGGTCCAAAATATGGGGCTTTTCACTTAGCAACAGAATCTGGCTGGAACTCCTTTACAGTCTCAGCCAGTAGCGAAAAAACTGATCTATATTACAACGGTGAATTTAAAAATATGATTAATACTGGATACACATCCATTTCTGGGAGTGTTGCTGCGATAGGCCGTCATTGGTGGAGTAGTAATACAGCAACTCGATTTGGTGGATTTATAGACAATATTCGTATCTTCGACCGAGCCCTATCCGCCGCGGAAGTGCAGGCTCTTTATCAATTAGAACAATAAGCCAGAGTAAAAGAAGAGTGAATTTTGAATGGTGAAGAGTGAAATATTTCAAACTTCACTCCTCACTCTTCCTCTACTCTTTCTTTACTCTTCCCTCCTGCCAGTTCCTTTGATTACTTAATCAAAATGAACCAAC
>JAYOWQ010000071.1:0-209 GCA_038152055.1 Opitutales bacterium
GGCCACTTTTGCCCGTGAAGAAACCGGGAAGGATAACTTATGCCTATCCGGCGGGGTTGCCCTTAATTGCGTCGCCAACGGCAAGCTTCAGTCAAAAAAAATATTTGAAAATATCTGGATTCAACCTGCATCCGGAGATGCAGGAGGTTCCTTGGGTGCGGCTCTATTTGCAAACTACCATCTCCTGAATCGAGAAAGGAAATTAGATA
>JAYOWQ010000071.1:219-6293 GCA_038152055.1 Opitutales bacterium
ATGACCAACGATTGCTTTTCCAAACTTTTTGACGCCCCACCCCGCAAACCCGAGGAAACGATAACCGAGCGAGAGGTTAACTTAGCCTCTTCGATTCAAGCAGTCACCGAGGAAGTGGTAGTGAGGATGGCAACATTTGCTAGAGAAACTACCAGCAAAACAAAGCTGTGCCTTTCTGGCGGGGTTGCCTTAAATTGCGTGGCCAACGGCAAACTTCGCAAGATGAAGATTTTTGACGATGTATGGATTCAACCTGCATCAGGAGATGCCGGGGGTTCCTTGGGTGCGGCTCTATTTGCAAACTACCATCTTTTGAATCGAGAAAGGCAAGTAGATAAAAGTGATTCAATGATCGGGAGTTTTCTTGGTCCTGGTTTTAAAAATGATGAAATTTCAGACTTTTTGGCTCAATCACATGCCAGTTCTCATTCTTTTTCCAACGAAGAGGAGTTATTGGATTTAGTTTGCGATGCAATTAGTGAAGAAAAAATCGTGGGGTGGTTTCAGGGAAGAATGGAATTTGGCCCTCGAGCCCTTGGCAATCGCAGCATTATCGGTGATGCTCGTAGCGAGAAAACACAATCTCAAATGAACTTGAGTATTAAGTACCGAGAATCTTTTCGCCCTTTCGCTCCAAGCGTATTGGAGGAAAAAACCAAGGAATATTTCGATCTCGATTGTTCATCGCCCTACATGCTACTTGTCGCACCCGTCAAAGAGTCCATCCGAACCCATCCAACGGAGGAGGATAAACTAGCCATGCAGAGTCCTGATCTTCTTCAAAGGGTACGGATAAAAAGATCCAACATTCCTGCGATTACTCACATCGACTACTCGGCTAGAGTTCAAACCGTTTCGAAAAATCGCAATGGTCGATATTATCGCTTGATCAAGAAATTTGAGGAAAAGACTGGCTGTGGAGTAATCGTCAATACCAGCTTCAATGTCAGAGGTGAGCCCATAGTCTGTACTCCGGCAGATGCTTACCGATGTTTCATGGCGACGGAGATGGACCTGCTTGTCTTGGAAAATCATGTTCTCTTCAAATCCGAGCAACCAGCTCGAAACAAGATATCCAAGGAGATGCATGTCTCGAATTTCACTTTGGATTGATCTTTTCATGAATGATTCCTCAGCTTTTTCGTTAAATCACTTTAAGGAAAGGTTCTTTTTTTGCTTAAAGTTTATTGTGGGGTTTCCACTTGTCGGCTTGATTTGGACTGGACTGATCTTTTATTTTTCAAACTCCGAATCATTTAATTTCAGAATCGCATACTGGTTTGGTTCAATAGGAATCTTTCTTGGATTCTTATGCCTTATTTTTCAATATGTCTATCAACTGATTCGGAAAATCTGGGACAACATCATCTTCCTGCTCGATGCTTTGATCACATGGACAATTCTGCCTATTTTTTTCTACACATTGCTTACGCCTTTTGGTCTCATTCTTCAAATTTTCGGAAAAGCAAAAATGAAAAGTAAATCTCATAAAAAAACCTTTTGGATAGATATCGAACAACCTGCATCCAAGAGGCGTTATCTTAGTCAATTCTAACATCCAAAAGCAAATGAACGATCCCAATAAAGAAGACTTTCAAAAAATGGTCAACGAACACCATTCCAACGGACTTATCAAGGAGTTTGGCCTAATGCTTTTGCATAACAAAAAATGGTGGCTGACTCCCATAATCTTGGCTCTTTTGCTTTTTGGAGTTCTTATCATTCTGGGCGGAAGCAGTTACGCACCTTTTATTTACACCTTATTTTAAGGCTCTGAATATTCATATCCGATTGTTTTGCCGAGATAAAGAAATCGGCTTAAATTTTGCCCACCTCAACTAGATCCTGAAATTATGGATCATCCTTGCAAAAACATCACTATCAAACCAAACCGCTCTTGGTGGGATTTTGAATTTCCTGAAATATGGAAGTTCAAAGAATTGTTTTTTCTGCTCATCCGTCGAGATTTCGTAACTTCCTACAAACAAACCATCCTTGGACCGTTCTGGGTAATCTTACAAGCTCTTCTTGGAAGTGCCGTTTTTTCGGTTGTTTTCAGTAATATCGCGGGTATTTCCACGGATGGACATCCGGCATTTCTTTTCTATTTGTGCGGTAACCTAGCTTGGCAATATTTTGGAAGTGTCATGGGAATAGGAACAAATGCACTCCAGTCCAATATCGGATTATTTTCCAAGGTTTATTTCCCCCGTTTAATTCCTCCCCTTGGTCAGGCAATTTCTGCGCTTCTCAATTTTGTCATTCAACTAATGGTTCTTTTTGCAGCCATACTGGTTTATCGAGCCCAAATTCCCGAATGTACGAGCGGACCCTTGCCTACCCTATTCCTTCTACCATTACTGGTGATGCAATCTGCCGCTCTTGGACTTGGCATTGGCTTTATCATTTCAGCTGCCTCGGTAAAATACCGTGACTTAAGCAGACTATCGGGGCTTTTCAGCCAATTCATTATGTATGCGTCACCGGTCATTTATCCGATTTCAGAAATTCCTCAGAAATACCAATCTATTTTGGCATGGAACCCTCTGGTTTTCATCGTTGAATCTTACAGGTCATTGATCTTGGGGCACTCCTCTGCATGCACTCTGGAATTTGCGCTTCCTTCTATTTGTTCCACCTTCGTGATCTTTTTTGCAGGCCTTCTTTTGTATAACAAAATTCAACGCACTTACGTCGATTATGTCTAAGCGTTTAGGCAGTTAATGAATCGTCAACCCATTATCGAAGTCAAAAGTCTTTCAAAGAATTACCGTCTTGGAACAATTGGTTTTCGCTCATTAGTTGATGATTTTCGAGCATTGGCATCACGGCTTGGATTTTCAAACTTAGAATCAGATTCCGACAAAAATTTTTGCGCACTCGATCAAGTTAGCTTTCAGGCTTTTCCGGGGGAGGCTCTGGGAATCATTGGTCACAATGGCGCGGGCAAGTCAACCTTGCTCAAGATTCTTTCCCGCATCACCGAACCAACCTCGGGAAGGGCTTTGATTAGAGGCAAAGTGGCATCCCTTCTTGAGGTTGGAACCGGGTTTCATCCTGAAATGACGGGAAGGGAGAATATTTTTCTCAACGGTTCCTTTCTTGGATTATCCAAACAGGAAATCGAAGATTCCTTTGATTCCATCGTTAGATTCGCCCACATTGAAAAATTTATCGACACCCCTGTGAAGAGATATTCGAGCGGAATGTATGTTCGCCTAGCATTCGCCATTGCCGCTCATTTAAAACCCGATGTGCTTATCGTCGACGAAGTTCTGGCCGTAGGAGATCTTGCCTTCCAAAAGAAATGTATGGAAAAGATGCAGGATGTTTCCGTGAGCGGTATGACGATTCTTTTCGTAAGTCACAACATGGAAATGATCAGACGTTTGTGCAAAAGAAGCATTCTTCTTGAGAAAGGTCGGGTTATTAAGGAGGGCGAAACTTCCGATGTGGTAAATGCTTATGTTCGATCCAAGCAAGAACTATCTTTGGTTTTCAACGCAGCCTATCGGTCGGAAAGAAGAAGGGGGGTAGGTTTTGCCCGTTTTGAAAAGATTCGATATTGCGACAAGGAGGCATGTGAACGCGAACGATTCGATAAATCGGAAGCAATCTCATTTTTGATGGAGATCGTTGCCTTGGAAGAGCTGGCTAGTTTGAAAATTATAATCTCCGTCAAGACGGAATCTCAGCAAAACAACATCATTTCCATCGAAGAGATTGTTTCCGAATCGAAAATCATCAAAGGGCAGACCATCAAGGCTAAGGTTAATCTGACCAAACATAGCTTGATGCCGGGTTCCTACCCCTTGTATTTTTGGCTAGGAACAGTCGATCACTTACACATGGATGTGTTAGATGACCTTTTGCCTCCTCTGCAAATTGTCGAGAAAGGAAATGCTTTCGAAAAAGCTTCCTCCTTATGCTCCTGCGAATCGAGTTTGGAGGTGCTTCCAATTTCCTGATGCTGGCAGTTGTTCAAGCAAGAATCAATTCCAGCAGACTGCCGGGAAAAGCCCTAATTCAACTCGGCAATCAAAGCATTCTCAGCCTAACGGTGAATCGACTGAAGCGTTCCTCCAAAATATCTGCCTTGATGATTGCCACCTCCGATCAACCCGCAGACGATGAAATCGAAAATCATGCCAGAAAATTGGATGTGGGAGTTTATCGTGGAAACCTTGAAGACGTTGGCTCAAGACTTCTCGAAACAGCAATCTCCAAAAATGCCGATGCATTCATCAGGATTTCTGCAGACAGCCCTTTTATCGATTGGCGGATTGTAGATCATGCCGTCAGCTTGTATCAAGCATGTCATCCGGATTTGGTAACAAACGTTTTTCCGCGAACTTTTCCAAAGGGACAATCGGCGGAGATTATCAAGACCAGCACACTGGCTGGCATTTGTAAAATTGAAAGAACTCCTCAGCAAAAGGAACATGTCACACCCTATTTTTACGACCATTTCAAGGAATTTAGAATTGTCTCCTTTACTAGCGGAATCGATTCATCGGACTCCGTTCACTGCATTGACGATCAGAATGACTTCGAAAGAGCTGAAGAAGTTGTTAAGGAAATAGGTCATGACAAGTGGTCGTGGCAAGATTTGGATGGGTTCCTTCAAAAAAGAAAGTTCGGAGTTGCCAGATAAAGTTCAAGCCGGAGTGATTGGACTTGGTGTCGGTGAAAGTCATGTACTTGGACTAAAGTCTCACCCCATGTGCGAAGTGAAAGCCATTTGCGATATTAATCAAGAGGTTCTGCAAAGAGTCGGAAAGAAATATCCATCCTGCAGTTTTTCCCTCGATCCGGATTCGGTGCTGAATGATCCTGAAATCGATTTAGTATGCATAGCCTCCTACGATGACGCTCATGAACAGCAGGTGCTCAAGGCTCTTCGTAATAACAAGCATGTATTTGTTGAAAAGCCACTTTGCCTTACTTCAGACGAACTTTGTAACATCGCGGAGGAATTGAAGTTGTATCCGCACCTTTTGCTTTCTTCCAATCTTATTCTAAGAAAAACTCCCCGCTTTATCGAATTGCATGACCGGATCGCGTCTGGTCGGCTTGGAGAAATCTTTCACATGGAAGGAAGTTACGATTATGGGAGGCTTCACAAGCTCACCGATGGGTGGAGAGGAAAAATCCCCAACTATTCCGTTACCCTTGGAGGAGGAATTCATCTTATCGATCTGATGATTTGGCTGTCCGGAAAAAAGGTAACTTCCGTTTCTGGAATTGGAAATAATTTGGCTACCTCACACTCTCAATATGAAGGTCTTTCTCTAACCTCATCAAATATTGGGTTCGAGGACGGTTCAACCGCACAAATCACTTCGAATTTCGCTTCCGTTGCCCCTCATCACCATAAACTTTGTATCTATGGAACTAGCGGCACCTTCGAACAAAGTCATATGGGAGCCGCCTATTATTGCTCTCGAGACCCAAGCGAAAAACCGGAAGAAGTTTCCTCGCCCTATCCTGGTACCGCCAAGGGAGATTTGTTGGCCAATTTCGTTGATTCGATCATTCAAGGCAATCAGCCATTGGTTTCTGCACAACAAGTTTTGGATGCAGCCAGCGTCGCTTTGGCCATAGATCAATCCATTCTTTCCCAATCAACCCTTCCCGTTACTTACTTTACTCTCAATTAATGGAAATGAAGATTCCCTTTGGAAAACCCATACTCGAAGAAGAAGAAAAACAAGCCGTACAAGAAGTACTTTCTGGCCCAATCTTGGTCCACGGGCCAAAAAGCGAACAGTTCGAGAACGCATTCAGTGAATTCACGGTTGCTCCACATGCAATCAGCGTTTCCTCCTGCACCGCCGGCATGCATTTGATCTATCATGCACTTGGCTTTGGTCCGGGTGACGAAGTGATCGTTCCCAGCCAGACTCATGTGGCCACCGCCCACGCCGTTGAGCTTACCGGGGCTCGCCCCGTGTTCGTCGATGCGAACATAGATTCTGGAAACATGGATGTAAGTGCCTTGGAATCTTTGATTACCCCCCGCACCAAGGCCCTAGCCGTGGTTCATTACCTAGGTGTACCGGCCGACATGCAAA
>JAYOWQ010000072.1:0-6166 GCA_038152055.1 Opitutales bacterium
TCGATATGTTGATGACCTGTGGAGAGCAGGAAACCATAGCTCTCCTCTGTATGGCCCTCCATGCCATCGATGTCCCTGCAGTATCCCGTACTGGGTGGCAAGTTGGTATTCTTACGGAAGGCCTCCATGCCAAAGCTCGAATCCGTGAGGTTCAGGGTGGAGATTTGCGTAAACAAGTGCGGACTGGCAATGTGGTTGTGGTCGCAGGATTTCAAGGAGTCAACGAGAAGGGAGACGTAACTACCTTTGGCCGAGGAGGGTCAGATTTAAGCGCGATAGCGCTCGCCGGAGCTTTGCGGGCCAAGGCGTGCCAGATTTACACGGACGTAGAAGGAGTGTACACCGCAGATCCTCGGATTGTTCCAGATGCCCGTAAGATTTCCGAAATCAATTACGAAGAAATGCTCGAACTGGCAAGTAGCGGGTCCAAAGTCATGCAGACTCGTGCGGTTGAGTTCGCTCAGAAGCACAACATTCCATTTGAAGTAAGATCAAGTTTTTCCAAAAAATCCGGAACCATGGTAAAAAAGAAAGTCAAATCGTTGGAGGATATGCTGGTTAGCGGTGTAGCCACGGACAAGAACCAAGTACGCGTTAGTGTAACCGAATTGCCTGACCGCCCGGGAGCGGCCGCCGCCGTATTCAAGGTCATGGCGGATGCCGGAGTGATTGTCGATATGATCATTCAAAACGTTGGTCGACAGGGTCTGGCAAATCTTTCCTTTACCGTTCCTGCTGAGGATGCGTTCAGGGCGGAAAAGGCTCTCAAGGAGCATTTTGCCGAGAGTAATGCCGGAAAACTTGGAAAGAGTACGAATATAGTCAAAGTTTCAGTGGTCGGGGTTGGCATGCGTTCGCATTCCGGCGTTGCCGCCACCTTTTTCGAGGCTCTAGCCAACGCCGGAATCAATATGCTCATGATAAGTACTTCGGAAATCAAGATTTCCGTGGCGGTAGAACCGAAGTGCGGGGATGATGCCACGCGTGTGGCTCACCAAGCCTTTGGCTTGGGCGGATGATCCGGCTTTTCCCTCATGCGTTATCTTAGCACGCGTGGAGGAGTAGACCCTGTCACTTTCTCTGATGCTGTCGCTCAGGGCTTGGCTCCTGATGGGGGGCTTTATTTACCTGAATCTTTTCCCAGCATCCAGCCATACCTCAGGGAGTGGGCAGGCTACGATTACGCGGATTTATGCTTTTCCTTTTTCAAATTGTTTGCCACTGACTTGGATGAAGCTGCCCTGAGGCAGGCTGTCGATTCCGCTTATTCTCGATTCGCTCACCCTCAAATCGCTCCGATGGTTCGATTGTCCAAGAACTGTCAGGTTCTAGAGTTATTCCACGGACCAACCCTTGCGTTCAAGGACTTTGCTCTTCAACTATTGGGCAATCTTTATGAATTACAGATCAAGCGAACCGGAGCAGAACTTTGTGTTCTGGGAGCGACGTCTGGGGATACCGGAGCGGCGGCAATATCCGGATTGATCGGAAAATCAGGGGTAACGGTTTTCATTCTCTATCCAAACGGCAAGGTTTCGCCGCTTCAAGAGAGGCAGATGACCTGTACGGGCGCTCACAACGTTTATCCGATTGCAATTGAGGGCTCGTTTGATGATGCTCAACGCACGGTAAAGGAATTGTTTGCAGACATTGAATTCAGGGATACCGTAGGATTGTCCGCTGTTAATTCTATCAACCTAGCCCGTATACTGGCGCAATCCGTTTACTACCTTTATGCATGGTTGCAATTAGGAGAAAACGTTCGCGAAGACACGGAATTTGTGGTGCCAACGGGTAATTTTGGAAATGTTTTTGCTGGTTGGCTACTAACCAAAATGGGATTGAAAGTCGGAGGGTTTAGAGTGGCTACCAATCAAAATGACGTTTTGCATCGTTTGTTCAAAACGGGAAAATACGAACTAGGAAAGGTGGATCCTAGCTTGGCGCCCTCCATGGATATTCAAATTGCTTCCAACTTTGAGCGTCTGTTGTTTTACTTTCTGGATGGACAGGCTGATCGTGTAAGCGAAGTAATGAATGCTTTTCGCAAGGATGGCCGTTATTCCTTTGAAAGGTTTTCCATCCCCGGGTTTTCTAGCGTATGCGCTAATGATAGCGAAATTCCTCAAATCATCGGTCGGATTTGGAATGATTACAAATATCTTCCTGATCCACACACAGCTTGCGCCTTCAAGGATTTATCGATGGACCGCCCATCCGTGGTTTTGGCGACTGCGCATCCAGCCAAGTTCCCTCAAGTATTCATCGATGCAGGAATGGATCGTCCGACCGTTCCGTCTCTGAATGAACTTTTGAAGAAAAAGCCCGTCAAGCACATGATGGACGTGGAGACTTCGACCATTCGATCCTTCATCCAATCGAGGATGCGTGAAAAGAAGTAAGTCAATCTTTCTGCCAATGGGAGCATGATGCCCCCAATATTTTTTCTGCGGGGTGGTGGACTGGGTGACTTTCTTCTCACTCTCCCTCTTTTAAAGGAAGCGCATTTTCGAGATCACCAGGTTTGTCTCTATGCCAGATCGAATTACCTACAACTTCTCGACCATGATTGGAAATGGTTGGAAAAATATGACTTGGACGCGCTTGGTGGCCGGATTCCACCCCTTTCCGAGGGATCTCAGGTGATTGCCTTTTGGCATGACGACGAATGGCAGAGACAGCTTGAGCAAGCAGGTGCGTCAAGGATTTCAACGCTCGATCCATGCCCGTCCAAAGGAGATCATTTTGCCCGCCAGGGGTTCGATTATCTAGGTTGGAATCCATTTCCAAAATGGAAAAAACAAGCCTATCTTGGTGAGAAATGGAGGAATGAGGATCAAGGATTGTGGATTCATCCGGGAAGTGGCAGCAGGAAGAAAAATCTTCCATTCGAATATTTCCAGTTACGAGCCTTGGAGTGGCTTTCTTCAAGGGATGACAGGCGGGTCGTTTTTTCTTTTGGGGAAGCTGACGATCACCTTTATCGGCAATGGGAACAAAGTGATATTTCAAAAGATTCAAGGACTCAAAGTATACAGCCTTCATCCGTACTTGAACTGTGTGAAAAAATGACCGAGCAAGCCGACCAATTTCTTGGCAACGATTCGGGACCGGGGCATTTGGCCGCGAACTTGGGTATTCCAACGGAGATATGCTTTTGCGCTACTCCCGTATCCATCTGGGAGCCGACGGGACCGAGGGTAATTACCTATAACTGGGATTCAGATTCGAGTAGAATCTTGTAAGTGACGGAATCAACGAGGGCTTGCCAGCTTGCGGTAATTACATTGTCGCTCACGCCGACGGTGCCCCAAGTCGAATTTCCATCCGTGGATTCCACATGGACGCGTGTGATGGCATCGGTACCAAGGTTGCTTTCCAGTATGCGAACCTTGAAATCAACAAGAGAAACTTCGGAAATAAAGGGAAAATCTTTCTCCAATGCTTTGCGCAATGCATGATCGAGCGCTGAAACTGGACCATTGCCCTCAGCAACAACGTGACGCGTTTCACCACGCACCTTGAGTTTGACCGTCGCTTCGGAAGTAACCCCTTCATCCTGGCTCAATCCTTCGACTCCGACATGAAACCGCAGAACTTCAAAGGCCAGTTTTTCACCCCGTAGGAAGCGTCGGAGCAAGAGATCGAACGAAGCATCAGCCGATTCAAATTCATAACCCTTGAACTCCAGACTTTTCAATTCCTCTAGAAAGGATTTCATTTCGGGGGATCGTCCGTCCACGTCCATTCCCATTTCCTTGGCCTTGAGCATGATACTGCTTCTACCGGACATGTCGGAAACAAGTACCCTGGTACGGTTCCCAACTGTTGCTGGATCAACGTGCTCATAACTGCGGGTTGATTTTGATGCGGCATCCGCATGGACTCCCCCTTTGTGGGCAAAGGAAGCGGCTCCCACATAAGGTGCCCGAATGTCGGGGCGCAAATTGGTGGAATCGTCTATAAAAAGGGATAAATCACGGAGTTTGGGAAGATTCTTTCCACAGTTCGTGGAACGATCCATCTTAAGTTCAAGGTTGGGAATGATGGTCGTGAGATTGGCATTTCCATTGCGCTCGCCATAGCCATTCATGGTGCCTTGAATCATCACTGCGCCAGCTTCCACACCGGCTAAACTCACTGCCACCCCAACGCCGGCATCATTGTGGCAATGCACTCCTATTCTCGAATCCGGAAAATGATCAATGACGGCCTGGGTAATCTTGTGAAAAGGAGTTACCAGTTTTCCACCATTCGTTTCACACAAGGTAAGAAAATCAGCACCTCCTCTCTGAGCTCCCTCAAGCGTGGAGAGAGCGTACTCTGGATTGTCGGTGTAGCCGTCAAAGAAGTGTTCGGCGTCGTAAATGACTTCCCTTCCCTGCTCCTTGAGATATCTGACCGTATCTTCAATCATTTGGACGTTTTCTTCCGGGGTAGTCCGTAAAACTTCAGTTACGTGAAGCAGCCATGATTTTCCGAAAATCGTTACCACTGGAGTCTTGGCATCCAGGAGTAATTTTACCTGAGCGTCATCTTCAACAGGGGTGTTAGCCCGCCGAGTCGAACCAAATGCGGCTATTTTGGCATGCTTTACGTTCAGGTCCTTGGCTTGTTCAAAAAAGGCCATATCACGAGGATTACTCCCTGGCCATCCACCTTCAATGTAATCAACCCCGAATTGATCCAGTTTCTGGGCAACACGAAGCTTGGAAGCGACGGTAAAGGAAACGCCCTCCGCCTGCGAACCATCGCGCAGGGTGGTGTCATATATCCATATGTTTTCTTTTTCCATGTGGGGCAGGAAGATTGAAAAGATTAATTGCTGAAAATTGTCGAAATTGCAGGTGGATCGGACTATATCCGAAGTTTACGGATCGAAGACAATATAATGTCCCACTCTACGGTCTTGGCAACGGCAAACGAATGGGTGTAGGCTTGTGAAGTATCATGACGAAATCAAACAGTCATTTGGGATATGAAATTTTCAAATCCTTACGGAAAAAGCCTTTCAAGCCTTACCTCGTCGATTACGGACTATCATCCACCAAGGTATTCACCCGTGGGCTTACACTCGCTCTTTCCTTGCAACTGGTAAATGCCTTGCGAAAGCTTCGATCGCCCGATCGAGTCGGAGTGGCGCTTCCTCCGGGATTAGCTGGTTTTGTCGCTAATTTCGCTTTGCTTTTATCGGGTCGTGTAGTGGTTAATTTGAATTACACCCTCGGATCGGGGCCAAATCTTGAAATGATGGAAAGCGCCAGAGTCTCAAAAATTCTAACTGCTTCTAAGATGATCCAGAAATTCCCGGATTTTCCGTGGCCCGACGATTGCTTTTTGGTCGATGATTTCCTCAAGGTAATGGCCGGGCGTCGCTGGACTCTAGCCAGGACGCTGATTTGGTCCTGGTTTTTTCCCGGGCGGGTTATCAAGCAATTTGAAATTGCTCGCGAAGGAGGTAGTCGCATGGCGGCTCTGTTGTTTACCAGCGGAAGTTCGGGGAAACCCAAGGGCGTGCCTCTTTCTCATGCCAACCTTTTGGCAAATTGCGATCAGCTTTATGATTTGAAGCTTTTTCACAATCAACCAAGTGTTTTGGCAAACTTACCTTTGTTTCATAGTTTCGGACTTACCGTCGGGATGATCTTTTCAACACTGCGCGGACTTTACTTGGTCACTGCGCCCACGCCCCTTGATCACAAGCTAAACGTCCGGATCATTAAGGAAAAAAAGGTGAGGATATTGATGGGGACACCCACTTTTCTAAGAGGCTATTTGGAAAAAGGCAGTCGTTCGGATTTGAAAAGCCTCGATTATGTAGTGGCGGGGGCGGAGCGTAGTCCTCGTGAGCTTAGAAATCGCTGGGAGAGAGAAACGAATTGTGAATACTTGGAGGGGTACGGACTTACCGAGACATCTCCTGCAATTTCATTCAACCAACCAGGGGCGGCCAGGCGTTGCGGTTCGGTTGGTCGCTTGTTGGAAGGCATAGAATGCAAGACGATTGATCCTGAAACGAGGAACTGCTTGCCGTCCCATGCAGGGGGAGTGCTGTGCTTTCGAGGACCGAACGTTTTTTCTGGTTACTTGGAGTCATCCCGGGATGGTCGGAAGGATTTCGATAAAGACGGTTGGTTTGTAACTGGGGAGTTGGGGCGGGTGGACG
>JAYOWQ010000073.1:0-6144 GCA_038152055.1 Opitutales bacterium
ATCGTACCCAGCCTTACTGGATACGAGAAATTCATCCCTGGGCATTTGAGAAAGAATTTTGCCAACATTAATTTCCGCAGAGCCATAGGGGGGACCATAGTTATTGGCTAAATCAAAATTAGTAATGCCCCCGTCGAATGCGGCATGAATCATTTTGGATTGTTTTTCAGTAGGTTGGCCCCCTCCAAAATTATGCCAAAAGCCTAGGCTTAATGCAGATAGTTTTAAACCTGTATTTCCACAAGTGCGGTATGGCATCCGACCATCATATCTGGACGGGGGTCGGGCCGTCGGACTCATCTCGGAAAATATTTCCTTCTACAATCTAGATTGATCAGGACTCAGTCGACTCAGCAACCGTTTCTTCTCCAACTTCTTCGTCGGACTCTTCACTATCTTGCTTTAAATATTCATGGACACTGAGATCTCCCACAAAAGACTCCCCTTCCCTCCTCTCAACCACATGGTATCTCTCCACATAGCGCTGCACCACATGAATCTTGGCGTCAAGTGGTTGAACAATCAATAGCTGTAAATGGAACTCCTTGAACAGATCGAGCAGATACTGGGAAAACTCATCATCGGTCTTACTGAACATTTCATCCACTGCAACCAATCGAAATGTCTCGGTTTGTTTGCCGCCGACATCAATTCCATACTGATAAGCAATCGCGGTGGCCAAAATTGTTGAGGCTAATCGATTTTTCTCTCCACCCGATTTCCCGGCTGCTCCGCTGTAGCTTTGACGAAGAATATCTTCGTCCTTGTAAAACTCATCGGCCCGGAACTTGAACCAGTTTCGGACATCGATCACCCGCTCTGTCCAATTAAGGTCCTGTTCTAACTCGCCCAGGAACTGCTCAACCCGGTGATAACGTTCACGGCGGCGTTCATCGTCATCATCTGACTCAAGATCACCTTCAAGGGCATGCCGGCGTAGCTTCTTAAATTTACGCACCCCATCATCTCCCGCATCCTCGATCATCAACTGAATGTAGGTTTGTTCTTTGCGATCAAAAGTTACCCGAGAAAGATGTTCGTTCAATTCACTAACCCGTTTACGGATGCGGTCACGGTGTGATTCAAGTGCCTCACTGAATCCAGAGACTTCCTCGGGTACCTGAACCCGTAACAGTTCCTCAAACCTTTGGTGATTCTTGGCCAAGTCCTCCTCCTCTATTTGTTTTCGGACCTGCTCGAAGGAGGAATAGGTGGTATCGGAATAACCCTCCTCAATATCGAGAACGAGCTCATCCCGAAAAGCCTGATTTCTTCCATCCGCAATGAAGCGTTGCATTGCAGCGACATTTTTATCGCGTAATTTATCAAGTGACACTTCGAGCTTTTGCATACGAGCATCCACCTTGTGGGTGGCCGCACGTGCCGATTCCTCAATGTCATCGGGGGATTCTGGGGGCGTACCAAACTCCTCTTCGATTTGAGCATAAAGCTCCTGAAGTACCTCTTCCGCCTTCTCGTTGGCTTCATCAGGGCCGTCACCTTCTGCCAATTCTGGAATGAGTTCATCACGGTATTTCCCCAATAACACACGAATCGCCTCAATGCGGGTTTCATTTCTTTCGGCACGGGCTTCCACTCCCCCGATTCGCTGGAGGATTTGATCTCTCGTACCCTGCAAAGAATCAAGCTTTTCTACCAGAGCGTCATGATCCTCCTTTAATTTTTTGAGAACATCTGAGCCTCCAACAATCACCCGTTCCTCCTCTTCCAAATCGGCAATACGGGTGGATAACCCCAACACATCGATATCGGAAAACTCATTGGCACATGCCTGTAACTGCACACCCGCACGTAATTTTGCCCGCAAGGTTTGCCTTTCAAATTCAGACTCCCTTATGGAACGACCTGCATTATCTGCTTCCTCTCGCCATTTCCCCAATGCTTCATCCAATGACTTTTGTTTGGGACTGAGATCCCATCCCATAACCCAAGTGGATGCATCACCCATAAAAAAAGTATCATCTTTTTCTCTGAACGAACCTCCGGTTTTAACAACGCCTTCCAGGGTGACCGCATCGCTTACCTCATCGAACTTCTTGTTTCTTTCCTCGATGCAAAGATGGGGAAATCTCCGATTAATTTCCCACTTAAGCCAAGCCTGTCTGGATTTTTCAATCTCGGAACGGATAACGAGTTTTGCCAGCAGGGAATCATCGTCTGGTTTGACTTTAGAATGACCCGAGCTTGGGCAAATAAATGCAAGCCGGTCGGCAAGATGATTTTCCTCAAGAAATTTTTCTGCTTCATCTGCAAGTTTTGGAGGAACTACAATGGTAAGGGCAAATTGACGCAGTGTACGCTCGATAGGTCCAGTCCATTTCGACTCATCCGGCAGCACCTGTACGAGCTCGGCAACAAATGGAAGCTCAGCAATATCCCGATCCAAAGCGATGGCAAGGGATGCTCTTAAGCGGGCGATTTCCGGAGGTACGTTGGTATTTGATTCTATTAAGTAATTTCTTTCATCCTCCAATGTTTCTACCCGTTCATTGGCTTTCTTTAAATGGTAGGATACTTCCACAATCTTTTCATCAAGTTCTGAGATTTTTCCTTCCATTCTGGGGAGTTGAGAATCCAATTCCCTACGGAGAGTAAGGAAGTCGTCCTCCTGCTTGACAAAAGATCCTTTCTCCCAGGCACTTAAATGCCGTTCAAAATTTGCTGCCCGTTTATTGACCACCTCACGTTTGTCGCGCAAGCGGTCAATTTCAGCCCCCACCTGTTCAAGCCTACGGTTTTCATCGCTATCAGACAGAGCACGTTCCAAGTGGTTGAGTTTATCGCGAAACCGATCAATCTCTCCTCTAGCGGTCTTTAGCCGAGCCCTCTCGGCCTCTTCCTGATGATTTAATTCGTCGATCCAATCTGTCCTACGCTCCAACTCTGCCTGTGCGTAAAAGGGCTCGATGGTCTGTCTGATTTTTTCCGTATTTGCACGCAGGTTCATCGAATCCAGGAACTGGGCATGAGTATTCTGAATTTCATCCAGCTGCTCAATTTGATAGGATGCAGTCTCGATCCTACGATGCGTGCTGCGAAGATCATCAAATCTTTCCTGCAGAGCAATTAATTTTTCTTTGGCTCCGCCATCATCAAGCATGTGCTCTCTGATAAATTGGGTTAGGTCCTTCACATCTTTGATGCAGACTGCTTGATTAAAAATCGACATGGGTGAACGGGTGCCCAAGTCTGCATCCAGAAAAAGCATGGATTCGAATTTTTTGTGATAGGCAGTAAAAGAATCAATGGTGCTGTAACCCCGTTCCTTGAGGATGCGTCTTACATTGTCTGAGTCACCGAGCCGATTGAAGTCCCCCTCGATAGTAAGCTTCCTTTTTTCTACCATGAATACCTTGTCTACTTTACCAGATGGCAAACACCACAGGATCTGGACTAGAGTAACCTCTGACTGGTACGCTTCATTAAAAAAATGGGCAAGCAATACGGTATAGGTTTCACCGGGCTTGCGCAGAGTTTCCTTACGGCCTTGCCCAGTTACTGAGTCATGTATTTCAGAATATGCACCAAGCACATAATCCCTTTCGTTTCGCTCTCGGCTACCTGCCTGGCTGGAAGCAACATTGTAGTTCCTAACCCGGTTAGGGACAAGCAATGTAAGCAGGGCATCCACTAAAGTTGATTTCCCTGATCCGTTACGTCCGGTTATCATTGAAGTGCGCCCATCCGGTCTGATCGTATATACCTTGTCGTGAAAGGTTCCCCAATTAAGCAAAGACAGTTCATGCAGGCGGTAACCGGCTGTTGATTTATCCGGTGAAAATTCAAGTTCTAATTGAGACTCAAGCATCTTCTTCCTCCATTTCCTCGTCGAGACCAGGGGCTCTTCGTTTAATTTGATTTTTTACTTCAGTGAGTTTTTCAGGAGGCAATTTGGCCTTAATGATTCGCTCAACTCGGTAAAGGCCCTCATCCTTATCACGAACTTTTTTTATAATGCCCCACTCCTCAAATTTATTGATAAGTCCAGCAATCTGACGATGGACTTTTTTCTCGTCGTGAAGCTCAGGATAATACGGAGCCATTAGCTCGGTAAGATCAAGGCTCGATCGATAAAGATGATCTCCCTCTTCCTGGTTCTGCTCAAAGCGCATCAGCTCTTCTCGTAATAAAACCATAAAAATAGTCTGGTGATAGGAAAGGCGGGTACGGCGTAACACCCGTGGCAACGGAGAGGATGTGACATCATCCCAATTCTCATCCTCCTCGGAATCTTCTTCACGCTGCCTAACATAGGCATAACCGGCGGAGTCATCCCGGGCTACATCTAGCCCCATCTCTCCAAAATGGCCTTTAATTTTTTCCCATTCTGCCCCAAGGCGACTCCAAAGATCCAAGTCTTCCTGATAAATAGGACCGTTCAATAAGCGAACGATTACATGTCGGTGAGTGATGGCTGGATTCATAAGCTGTTTCGTTGAAAGATGAGTTGCTCGACCTTTACATATCTGGGCTGGGATGGACGGTTTAAATCAACTTCGATGAGCTCGTTGGCAATAATTTCATGACGCGGATCTTCACCGGCAATTACGCGGTAGCATACTATCTCAACCACCCCCCGTTCCAATGGATATCTCTCGACCATTTCGGAGAGGGTAATTTGCTCAACCTCATCCAAGCTCTCAGTTACACGGCTTCGGTATTTCTTAAGGTCCAGAGGCTCGCCAACCGAGCCCAGGATTTCGTTAATCCAATCTGAATTCTCTGGCTTAGCGGGTTTCACTTCTGCAAATGCTTCGACCGCTTTGGGTTCCCAAAATTCTGCCTCCATCAAGGTGAAAAATTGTGGTCTGATCTCGATTTCAAAATCCCAATCATCCAAGGGCGTTTCTCGCAGGCGATAGGCATGGCTTCGGATTTCGGAAAGTGTTTCCCTGATCTGTCTGCCTCCCCCACCTGCATGATCTCCAACCACCTGCCTGAGCTTACGGCTGATACGACCGTAGGCACCATGAGCAGAACTGGCTTCTCCGAATAAGCGGTCACCAAGATTGGAAAACACTTTCTGAGGGTCCAATCCTCTCCTCTTGGCAATATCGGAAGTTTGTTCGGCTAGGCTTCGAAACCTTCGAGCAAGGGATGGATTGGTCATCATTTCCCTAAATCCAAAATAGCTCTTGCCCTGATCACATGCTCGCAATTCCTCATCCGCATCGAGCACATGTTCAACAATGTCTCCCTTGGATGCTTTTCCCTGTGCATAAAGGTTGGAAATCTCGCGAGCATGATCACGAAAAAACTCTTCAATGGCACGAAAATCAGAAAGAAAATGATCTACGAGGTCAGAAAGATCGTAAACTTGATCACGAATTACATCTTCCCCAAAAATAGGTGCCTCTCCAGTCTCTTGAATTCGTTGAATCTCCAAATCGATTTCTTCACGCTTTCGGACAAGCTCGCGTATGCGAGTTTCCGGATCAGAATTCACTCCATTGCTCAGCTCCTGCATTTCATGGAGAATTCGATTGAATCGAGACTCTGTGGTAGCATAGCCACGATGCTGCATAGCAAGTAAATCATTCAGCCAACTGAGGGCCTTTTCAGAATGTCGGGTAAGCCTGAAAACATACTCTTCCCGTTCTTCATGGTAAGTCTTAGTCAAATAGCGGTGTTCTTCATCACACCATTCATCCAAATATTCCTGTGGACTGCGCTTGGGTGCTTCTGCTTCCTCTAATTCGCGAATCTTTCCAATGTGTTCTGTTAATGTGGCGGAAAGCTCTTCCTCGGATGCTTCAATCACCCCCCATTTTTTGAATGTTTTGAAAAAGAAACCAGCAACAAAGGAACCTAACCTGCCACGCATGAGGCGTAGCGCGGGGGACTCATCGAAGAGATGTAAAAATTCCTCATCCATTGACTTTGTGAAGTAGTAAAGACTTGAGAGTGAAATGCATTTTGGGAACGTCAAAAATAAGTTATCCCCACTCCGTTCAAGTTGTTAAAAACTTATTGATCGAAATTTGAAAAAATGAATTTTGATTGCTTGATCTTGGAGATGACTAGCTTATCAGAGATCTAAAAACAAAGGGCTTTTTTTACGGATAATTCCTTTGGATGACTGCAAATAAATCCATTTTTCATGAGCTCTTATTCTTGAACAAG
>JAYOWQ010000074.1:0-6025 GCA_038152055.1 Opitutales bacterium
TTTTTTAAATTATTACTTGTTAGCAGTAAATGAGTAACAGCGGGAAAAGCAAAGCCGGGTCTCTTAAATGGGCGATAGACGAACTGTCCAAGCAACGCGAGGATTTGGATTCCAAACTCAAGGTTGCGCGTAAGAGAGACGAGACAAATGCCTTGATCCAAGAAGTATTTGCACAGAAGAAAGCCTTGGAACAAAGAATTTCCGCACTCGAGGATGGCTTGCGGGTTTCCTCGGACTTGGTAGATCTGCCTTGCACGGACTTGGAATCGGAAATGACCAAAATTGACGAAAAGCTCGAAATTGCCAAGGAACGCCTGGAAGTAATCGAGCAGGAAGAATATTTGGAAGAACTTGGGAAAAAGCTCAATCGGTCTCATACCCCTGAAAACGAATCCATCATCGATGAAGCGCAATCAGACCTTGACCTCGATGATCATTCCCTGATTGAGGACTTGAAAGTCGAAAATGCAGATACTTCATCCTCCAAGACTTCCAATCCGAACCTCCCGCACACCAAACCCGTTACATCCTTTCCCCAAGAAGAATCGTCGACCTCCACACTCATGAAAGCAACCACTAACCGTATCCAAGCAGTCACAGAGGAAGCAAGCGAAGAAGGTATTGCCATCGCACCCGCGTCCATTGACCTTCAAACAAATTCATCCGTGACTGCAAGTTCTCTTCAAGAAACCGCCGAGAGTCTCGGGGTGGATCCGGAGTTCCTTGCCGAGAAAGGACTGAATGCGATTCTACGCATGATTGCGAGGAACGGTGGAAAACTTACCTTCCCCTTGGAGGTTCAACAAATCGACTGACCCAACCTTCGAATTTACAGAACAAGCCCCGGTCACTCCCGGGGCTTTTTTTTGCTCTAGCGCGTAATGGTGAAGGATTGGTATTGGGGTTGCCCTACCCTTTTATCCTCGGTTTTTTCATGGCAATACCCTTGCATACGAGCATTTATTTCATCAACCATGCGACGAACTTCCGGTTCCTGACCCTCGACAAGCAGTTCCACGGAACCATCGGGCATATTCTTGACATATCCGGAACATTCATAGGAACTTGCAATATTGGACACTTGCCATCTGAAGCCGACTCCCTGCACCCTGCCTCGGTAACGCACCTCGATACGAACTTCCGGTAAAACCTTTTTTCTCTTGCCCGACATTTCTTAAAATTCCCGTTGACCAAAACTCACTTTAGCTGGAAATTATATCAATCAATCCCGCCCGCAAACAAATCCGATGAGCCAATACGATTACGACAGCAACCAGGAAGGTGACTGGGAAGACCCCGAGAGCACTGCATGGAACGAATCCGACTGGCAAGCCTATGTCCGTGATTCGGACAACGAGATCTCGCGTTTCATCACGGCGTACAACAAATCCAGACATCTTCCAAACCGTCTGGAAGAGACCTCCAGGATCATGGGATGGGCGAATGAGGACTGGACTTGTCTGGACGACATGGAACTGGATGAAGATCAAATCAAGGAAATTCGCCCGTTGCCGCTCGAGGATTACCAAAAGATCGAGCCCTACACGGTGCACAAGCACCCTGTTTACGTTTCTGCATCCGCCTTGTTTTCCTATCTCCGGTCATCATGGGAGCACATGATGATGCATAACCGCGAACAACCTCCCTCTCACTTGTCGTGGAGTTACTGCGCCAGCCTGGCGGACTCCGAAAGACACTGTCTTCTCGCCTCCACCTGTCTCGATCTCGGAGATTACCTGCTTGCCCTTTGTCATCTCAAGCGGGCTCATTCGGCTCTGAACGAATCCATGCGGTTGAACGGACTCTTCACTCATCACAGCAAGAAGATTCTCAACGAATATCTTGAAGAATCCTTCGTGCGTTTGCACGACCTTCGAGAAATTTGGTTGAGGGTGATGAATGATTGCCGTCGTTAGACTTCTCGCTACCCCCGCCCCCCTTTTCCATTACCTTAATTCCAGGGCCTTGAGTTCCCTAGCGTCGCCCAAACCCAGGTCTCGACCAAACCTGAAAAGTGGAAGACCCTGAACGTCCCTCTTCTTGAATCCATGCGACTGTCTTGCCTCGGCCAAAAAATGCAAAGCTCGAAAGTCGAGGGCTATGGGATTGTCCCCGATGAGCAGAAGGTCCCTGCCCCCGAGGAATTCCGCGTCAAACCCCGGGCCTCCCGCAAATTGATATTCCGTCAAGTCCACGATGCTGAACAATCGGTTCTCCCAAAACTCCGGAATGGCAAGAATTTCCGCAGTTGCTGCCGGCCCAAGCGTTGGGTCATTCATGAATCGACGGACGTTGGAACAGGTTCCGAGGGTCGCGTTGGCGCTTGCTCCCCTAATACCGAAAACCAGATCATCCCGTGCTACAGCCAGATTGATCCATCTGGCGTGCTCAAGAAACATCACCGTTGGCAACCCGCTTTTTCTTTCCTCCCGCAAACGCGCGGCAAGATCGTTGGGATACTTAAGGAGAAGTTTCGCTCGATCCGTAACTGCCGGTGGCAAAGGACTGTCATGGTACCAGTCTTCGTCAAAGTATTCCGGATCCTCGGAGCTCACGATCGAATACCCCCTGTATTCACCACTCAAGCCAAAACCAGCTTGTTTCGCCTTGGCCATGGACTTGGCCACGAGCATGACCGAGCCCTTTCCGTATCTTCGAAACTCGAGAAAGTCGAGCGTCGCATCGACCAGATTGGGTCTGCTTGCAAGTCCTGGAGACAGTTCCACGTCCAAGTTAATCGCGATTTTCGCTATTTCCTCAGGAATCAGACGCCATCCACGCTGCTTTTCGATCAAGGGCACCGCCCGGCCAATCGCCTGCAAGCAACCTCGTCTGGATTCGACCTCCGACGCATGAAAGACCATCTCCCGAGGCTCGTTCAAACCCGATGAAATTCTTGCAATCGCCATGGAATCTCGCTCACCCGACCATGAAAAGCATACCAAAGAATGGAAAAACAAGCAGACCATGGCTTGACGTTTCCATGTACTGTGAAAAAAACGAAGCATGACTTTATATCGCTCATGGATATCGATCCTTGCCCTCGGGTCAATCTTGCTCGGCCAGATCTCCTGTTCGAGCGATGCCCACACACCCCCTCAATCCAATGAGGAAGCAGAGCAGAAAGCCCTTCCAGATGACGTTGTCGATCTGTCCACCGTGATCGAGAAAAGAATCGAGGGGAAGCACGATGAGGCTTTGACCCTCTTGCGGGACCTGTCTGAGAAATATCCCCGTTCGATCGAAGTTTACGTCCAGTTGGGCAGAACCCTGATGGATCTGAGAGATTTCTCCTTGGCGGCATTCCGTTTTGAGCAAGCGATGTCCAAGGGCGCCGGTTCCGCCATTGCCCGGGAAACCGCTGAGGCCCACTACCTTTCACAGGACTTTGATTCCGCTACCGATCGTTACGCCCAGTATCTTGCGACCAACCCTGAAGATCCCAATAGCAGACTACGGTATGCAAGACTGCTTGCCCGCCAGGGAAAGACCACGGAATCGCTCAATACCTTTTTTCAGGCAAGCGAGGAAGCGAGTCCGGAAGATTGCCAGTTGATGGGCAGTCTTTTTCTTTCCAAGAAACTTTACCCGCAAGCCCGGCATTGGTTCGAGGAATCAAACAGGCGGGCCAACGGATCGACTCCAGGCGCCCTCGTCGGCATGCTTCAGGTTGCTTTGGCGGAAGGAAGGGAAGCGGACGCCGAAAATCTGATTCTCGCCATTGAGAAAATTCATAGCGGGCACCTCGAAACAACCGACTTGGCTTCCACCTCGGCCAACCTATTGCGCCGTCGTCGACTGGCCGACCTGATTGCCCGTGGCGTGGACGCCCGTTCGATGTCGGTCACCGAACTCGCTTCGGGATTGCTTGCGGGAACCTGGGCCTCCAAACCTCCCGAAACCGTGATCTCCGCGGGTTCCAAACTCCCAACCCTGGTTTCCTCCATCGAACCGGAAGATGAAAAGGATCTTCCGGTTCCTGCCCCCCCTCCCGAACCCGAACCCGAACCCGTAATGAGTCTGGCGGAGGCCTTCGCCGCCCCGGTCGGCGAGATCAACGACGCGACCGGCGCTCTTGAGTCTCCCGTTGAACTTGGTCGCGCGGCACTGCTCGAAGCCCGTTACACCACCGCTCTTCTGCACGCCAGAGAAGCTCTCAAGGAGAACTCCAAGGATGCAAAAGCCTGGAGTTTGTGCTCGCAGGCCCATTTCCAACTTGGAGAAATCGATGAAGCGGAAATGACCATCCTGGAAGCGATTCGCCATGATCCGACGAATCTGGACATGCGCACCGAATATCTTCGAATCGCTCGCGAGACACTGCCATCGGATCGTTACCTGATGGAATTGGAAAAAGCCAGGGAGATCTTTCCCGATACCGTGGAAATCCTCTGGGAATTGGCCAGGCGTTATCATTTGGTTGAAAAAATGCCCGTCACTGCATCCATTCTCTATCGCAAAGTCATCCAATCCGCGCCCTCCGGAAGTTCGATCGCCCAACAAGCCGAAATCGAACTGCTCAAGATAGAAAAGCCCTGATTGGGGCATTTTCCTTTACCAAACAAGATGCCAAGACTTGCCGATGGATTCGTAAGTGAACTCAAGAATCGCGTCGATCTCTATGACGTCATAAGTCCTTACGTACAACTTAAGAAAAGTGGATCCAGTTGGGTTGGCCTGAGTCCGTTCAGCCAGGAAAAATCCCCCTCCTTTTACGTGCATCCCGACAAGGGCTTTTTCAAGTGTTTCAGTTCCGGAGAGGGAGGGGATGCGATTTCCTTCATTCAAAAAGTCGAAAACCTCGAATTCACCGAAGCCCTCGAACTGCTCGCCCAGCGATTCAACCTGCCGATGCGCTATGCGGAACATTCAATCGGAGAAAGTCCAGCCCCCCATTCACGATCCCTGCGGAGCGAACTTTACGCCCTGCACGAAGTCACCGCCGATTGGTTCCATCTGCAATTTATGGAATCCGCCCAAGATTCGGAACAAATACGAAAATATTGGACTGAGGAACGCGGATTCGATATCGATACCGCCGTTGAATTCAAGATCGGATATGCCCCGGTCGATCGTTTTGCCCTGGAAAAATACCTCACCGGGAAAAACTTCTCCGCAACCGTTCTGGCCAAGTCCGGACTCTTTCACGAAGGAAAGAACGGAAAGATCGGAGGATGCCTGTTTTGCGGGCGACTAATGATCCCGATTCACGACAAGATTGGCAGAATATGCGCCTTTACCGCCCGTAAACTCGAACAGACCCCGGAATGGGGCGATCGCAAATCCCCCAAATACGTCAACTCCCCGGAGACTCCGATCTTTGAGAAGGGCAACCTCCTCTTCAATCTGCACCTCGCCAACAAGGAAATTTCCGAGGATAATGAGTTTATATTGGTGGAGGGACAACTC
This sequence comes from Opitutales bacterium, assembly GCA_038152055.1. Taxonomy (GTDB): domain Bacteria; phylum Verrucomicrobiota; class Verrucomicrobiia; order Opitutales; family Seribacteraceae; genus Chordibacter. The sequence continues at coordinate 5,410 of JAYOWQ010000074.1, forward strand.
GATGCAATTCGCTGCTGGACCATGGGCTTCCGTACGGCAGTGGCCCCTCAGGGCACCGCATTCAAGGATAGCCAGGCCCTTCTTCTCTTTCGTTCGCGACCCAAGGGGGTGGTTTGCCTGCTTGATGGAGACGAAGCCGGGCAGAAGGCCGCCCTTTCCTACGTGTCCATCTTCCTCCAGTCCGGACTGGACGCCCGATTCGCCGAACTGCCGCCCGGATCGGACCCCGACCAGATCCTTCAATCCGGGGGTCAGGAAGCCATGCGGAAGGTATTGGATGGAGCCGTTTCCATGATCGAGTTCGTGGTGCGTAAGAAACTACCCAAAGGATCCTCATCCAGCCCCAAGCGCAAGGATGCTGTTTGCCAATGGATGTTCGCAGCCTTCATGGGAATTGACACTCGGGTTGCCCTGGAAGGGTACCTGCAGCAACTCTCCCACCTGATCGCTATTCCAGTGGATGCCCTAAAAAGTGACTTTGCCCACTTCAAGCGCAACAAAACCCCCGCATACCGGGGTCCGCAAACGGGCTTCGATGAAAACGATTCAACAAAAAGTCCAGATCGTTTGACAATCGTCGAAGAAGACCTATTGTTTGTCCTTTTGCATGACGACC
>JAYOWQ010000075.1:0-5678 GCA_038152055.1 Opitutales bacterium
GGGACAAACTTCCCGTCACCCGGATCGATCAACTCCCACAGAAAACTGGGGACGGGTTTTCCCTATCCTCTCTCGAACAGCCGGAAGAACAAAGAAACGTGGTTCGTGGAAACAAAGCCTATTCAGTTTTCAACTGGAAGGTCGGATTAACAGGTGCCCTTAGCGGGCAAAATGAACTCTCCTTTACCACTGCGATTCGTGTACGGGTCAAAGGCTCCAAGAACTCTCCCTTTGGCAATCCTTTTTTCAGTGATCCTTTTTTTGGGTTTGGCCGGGAGCAGGCCCTGGAAATTAAATCTGCCAAGTATACGCTGGAAGTTAAGGATCTTCCATCCGCCGGCAGTCCGCCGAATTTCCAGGGTGCCATTGGTTCCTTCCAGGCATCCTCTTCGATCGACTTGGACCGTGTCTCTCTGGGCGATCCTGTGAGGCTGAAGTTTGCCATCGAAGGATCGGGCAATTTTGCCGCTATGCCCGCCCCCGATTTCCCTGATTCCGACCACTTCCGTGCCGGCCCCCCAGCCTTTTCCTTTACCGGGGATAATCTTACCAAACTGCAAGGCACTCAAACTTTTGAGTATGTGCTCACTCCTCTTACCGCCGGTCTACTCGAAGTGCCTCCAATTGAATTTTCCTACTTTGATCCGATTCAGGAAAAGTATCAATTCACGTCGTCCATGCTTCACCCCCTGCGGGTAGATCCCGGAGAGAAATGGGCACAGCCTCAGGAACCCAAAGTTGCTCAGGAAAGTAGACAGGAACGAATTTCCACCAAGGATCTTTTTCAGACCGAAAGTGAGCCCGGCGAATGGAAGGCCAGCTTGGCGGTTGCCCGGCCGTTTAGTTCTTCTGCTTTTGGGATCCTACAGGTTCTGGGTGCCACCCTTAGCTGTGGTTTGCTGTTATGGAAGATGAAAAAAAGAGATCCCAAACGGGATGCTTTGATTAAGAAAGAGAAATTACTGGAAAGTAAATTGAGCCAGTCCCTCAAACTAATGGATACTCCATCCTTCTACCAAACCCTGCGCAAGATTTTGAGCATACGAATTGGCCGGGTCTGCAAACATGATAAACCTTCCGCCTTGTCCACTTCGGAATTAGTTGCGCTTCTTCAAAAGAAGAAATTTTCAACGGATATTTGTGATCAAACTGAATTGCTTCTGCAAACCTGTGACAATCAGGAGTATGCAGCTGAGAACGCATCCGATGTTTCCCTAAAGGAACAATTCTCAAAAGCCGAAAAACTATTGAAACAACTGGGAGCAAAACGATGAGATTTTCATTTTCTTTATTTTGCTCGGTTTCCCTACTTTCGGGATTTCTCTACGGAGAAAATCCAGACCGCTTGTTTTACGATGCCGTACGTTCGGAAGCAAATGGAGAACTTCGCAATGCCGTTCGATTATATCAGGAAGCCACTACTCATTCTCACTCCGCTAATCTGCACGGCAACCTGGCCAACCTCTATTTCAAACTTGAGCAATATGGAAAGTCTATTCTTCACTACCGAAAAGCCCTGCTGCTTCGTCCCGATGACCGGGAATTAAAAACCAACCTCGCCTTTGCCATTGAAATATCCGGTATACCCACTGGAGAAACCAGTCAGCCTGACTCCTCCTATTCCCCCAGTCATTTTTGGGGATGGAGCCTGGCTCTTAGTCTCGTCTTCTGGGCTGGCATTATCCTTGGAATTTTGATCATCCCCCGGGCGGTCAGTAAATCATCCGCATGGGCTCTTTCCTTGTTATGGATGGCACTGGTCGGGTTTCTGGGATGGGGATCCTATCAAGCTAATCATGCATCCGTCTTACTTGCCCGTGAGGTGATCGTACTAGAGCCCAAAACTTCTCCCAATCAAAATAAGCAAAGCAAGGAGATTCCCTTGCGTAGATTTGCCGGTTCCGGCAGTAGTGCAAACACCACCGTGCAACCGGGAGAAAGTCTCTACCTCGATTTCGATGAATCTGGAAAACCCAAGGCACACCCAAATAGTTCCGGGGTGCTTTGGTACCTGGCAAGGAGTTTGGATGGCTCGAAGAAGGGATGGCTCAGAGAGGATGAATTCAGCAAGATCCTCGAGAATTAAATCAATTTATCCGGATCGATCTTTTCCACTGCCACATATTCTCCCTTAAAGTCTTCCTCCACAATCTTCCGAAACTCTGAAGGCAGTGCTTTTACCCGCTGTTCAATCACATCAGGATCTGTAATCCGTAAGTCATTCACGGGTACGCCTTCTCTTTTTTTCGAGGCATCAACAGTTTGCCGGGACCGAGCCTCAGCCTGCTCCTCATTTTCTGAGTTTTCGGCAACATCCGGATAAACGGGAATCTCCTGCTTCTTTTCCACCACATCTGGAGCCTTGTTCTCTGGATAGACGACCATTTCCTGAGCGTCATCTTTTTGAATTTTCATCTCGGGAATTTCCGGAGATGCTTCAACAACCTTATTTGTTGCTGATTCGGGAGCTTGTTTTAATTCAGGCTTGGGGCTTTTTTTTTTCGCTCCCTCCGGAATGGTCTGAGTAATACGCCGAATTACCTGATCGATGGATTTAGACCGGGCACTTTCAACGGCCCGGAATAGGGTTACCTCAAAATTGGCTTTTTCAGAAAGTCCAAGCTTCACAAGGGATTCTCCATTCTGCAGGGCATCCAACACCCGAGTAATTTGCTCAGGAAAAATCTCACGGGAATCTCCTTCGCCTGAAAGACTGCTGAGCAACTTAACCCGAAAATATTCAGACAAATCGAGTAAGGCACGATAGAAATCCAGTCCCATCTCTGCAAACTGACCAGTCGAAGCAAGGATCTTATCGTAATCTGCGTCGAGGATAGCATCTCCCAGATCCTTGATCTGATGAGCCGCTGCCAATCCATAGACATCCAACACGTCCTCCGATTTGAGCGCTTTTCCACAGAATGAAATCATTTGATCCAAAATGCTTTGCGCATCTCTCATTCCACCCATCGCCATCCGGGCAATTGCCTCCAATGCCTCCTGATCCGCCTCAATCCCCTCCGCCTGACAAATCTCCTGCAGTTTGCCGACAATCAACGGAGACGAAATGGAGCGGAATTCGAAGCGTTGGCAGCGAGATACAATCGTGGGCAAAACCTTGTTGGACTCCGTGGTGGCAAAAACGAACTTCACGTGAGGAGGTGGCTCCTCTAGCGTCTTGAGCAAAGCATTGAAAGCCTGCTGGCTAAGCATGTGTACCTCATCAATCACATATATTTTGAAGCGGCACTGGCTAGGAGCATACTGGCACTCATCCCGCAGATCTCTCACCTGTTCAACCGAGTTGTTCGAGGCCCCGTCAATCTCGATGACGTCGAGGCACCTGCCTTCCATGATCGCCTGCCCTATCTCGGAATTCTCCGGGACTTCAAGAGAAGGCCCTTCTTCCCAGTTCAGAGACTTGGCAAACAGCCGAGCGGAGGTTGTCTTTCCAGTCCCTCGGGGCCCGACGAACAAGTAAGCGTGAGCGATTCTTCCCATCTCTATGGCATTGCCGAGTGTCCGAACGATATGGTCCTGTCCGACGAGTTGGGAAAACTGTCGTGGCCTCCAACGGCGAGCAATGACTTGATAGGATCGAGAAGACATCTGAAATGTTCTTTCATGTGATCGTTTGCCCGACCACGCAAGCCAAACTCTGAAGAATCTTTCTCCAGACAAAAAAAGGCCAGGCACCCCACAGCACACAACAATTGCGAATACCGCTGCTTCCTTCCGGACCTGACGGGGTTCTTCCAATCGTCGTCGCATGGGACCCGACCTTAGACTTTGTTTCTCCCATGTTTTGGATTATGGAGCAACCCCATTCTGCGAATCTTATTATTCCTTACTTTGAGGAATTCTTTTACCTTTGCCTTTTCATTATGTTTTCTCTTGAAAAAAGACATGGGTAATTCATTCGGCAGTTTGTTCCGCATAAGCTCGTGGGGCGAAAGTCACGGTGGTGGAATCGGTGTGGTCGTTGACGGGTGCCCTCCCCGTCTTCCACTTGGCGTTGACGACCTTCAACCCCAACTTGACCGAAGGCGTCCCGGGCAGAGCAAGATTACTACTCCGCGAGATGAGTCCGATCAGATCGAAATCCTTTCTGGAGTGTATGAAGGCCTGACCTTGGGGACTCCAATCGCCCTCTTCGTACGCAACCAGGACGCCCGACCTCAGGCTTACGACGAGATGAGGAATAAGTTTCGCCCCTCCCATGCTGATTTCACTTATCAATCGAAGTTTGGCCATCGCAATCATGAAGGAGGCGGCCGATCTTCCGCGCGTGAAACGATCGCCCGAGTCGCAGCAGGTGCGATTGCCAGAAAAATTCTATCTTACGACAACGTGGTCATCCGGGCTTACGTCGAACGCGTCCACAATATTTCGGCGCCTCGAATGGACGCCATTCCCACACTCGAACAGGTAGATGCCTCGCCCACCCGTTGCCCCCATCCTGAATCGGCATCCCAGATGGAGGAGAGCATCCTTCAGGCAAAAAAGGCAGGCGATTCGGTGGGAGGTTCCATTCTTTGCCGCGTATCCGGCCTACCTGTTGGTTGGGGAGCTCCCGTTTTCGACCGACTGGAGGCGGATTTGGCCAAGGCCATGCTAAGCTTGCCTGCGACCAAGGGATTCGAAGTGGGAAGTGGGTTTCAAGGCACTTATTTGATGGGCTCTGAACACAACGATCCGTTCGAGAACCGTGATGGCGAGATTCGCACCACAAGCAACTGGTCGGGCGGCGTACAGGGAGGGATTTCCAATGGCGAGGAATTGTTCTTCCGCACCGCCTTCAAGCCAACCGCAACTGTCTTGCAAAAACAAAAGACAGTCGATTCTGAAGGAGAAAACACCGAACTTATGGGGCGTGGGCGGCATGATCCTTGCGTGTTGCCAAGAGCGGTACCCATCGTAGAAGCGATGACTGCGCTCGTGCTCGTCGATCATCGCATGCGCCACGCCGCCCAGTGCGGTTCCTTTGATTTTTCCTAAGGGCATGAAAATTACGCTTCACCTGGTCTTGGAGACTCCCGGGACTCGGGCATTGGAGTTTCTGCAATCCGCCACTGAAAACGATTCTCCTCCACCCCATTTTTTACTTTCCAGCTCACAAGACACGGAGGTATCTGCCAATTCCGTCCGATCATGGAAAATAGAAAATGGACGATTTGATTTCGAAATTCTGAACCAGCAAGAAATATCCGCGAACGAGGTTTTTCTATTCATGGATCATGAATCAGACCTAGCGGATCAAATCGAAGCGACCCTTCTTACCCTCAATACAAACGATCAACTGATGATGGGGAGACTGTTATTATTTGTAGACGCCAACATTCTGATCAATCCTTCCGATCAATTTCAGGAATGGTTGGATGGGGCGTCCCATTTTGCCGACGTCATGTTGTTCGTTAACCGATCGAACGAAAACGCATCTGCCATACAATCTTGCCAGGACAGATATGCTTCCATGCGCTACCCCATGGAAACCTTCATTCTGAACAGAAAAAACGCCCCATGGGCCCGTATACTCGATCCCTCACCCAGACGCCTGAGTCACGTTTTCGATGACCCCGAATTGCTGGAACCAGAAGATCTACCTGAAAACGATCGCTTCCTACGTCGATTACCGATAGGTGATAGGGAGAGAACCATCCCCATACCTTTCGATTGAA
>JAYOWQ010000076.1:0-5605 GCA_038152055.1 Opitutales bacterium
TCCACGGACTCCTGTACGTTTCGTTCCACGTTGGAAACCCCTTGTTTTACAGAGCTTACTTCTTGTGAGACAGTGGATATTTTATCTCCAACGCCAGCCAGCCCTACTCCTACGCTTTTCAAATCCTGTCCCACACCATCAATTCCTTTGTTCAGGCTGTCGATTTTTTGGTCGATCTTGGCGGTGGAGGCAAGCAGTTCGTCAGAACGCTTTTTTTCTTCCATCAGCAATGCCTTGGCCTCTGAAGCTGCCAATTCCTGCGCTTTCGCCCGTTCCACCGACGCGGCGAGCTCAAGACGGGCGGCTTCCGCTTCCTTTTCCTTTCTCGCCTTGATCTCAGCGAGTTCCTCGGACTTCTTCTTGGCTTGCTCCAGATTTCTGGCCAATAACTCCAGCTCTTTCTTGGACGCCGCGTTGCTTTGTAGAAGCTCTTCACGCTTTCGCTCTATTTCCTTACGCTGGGCTTCGAGAGCCAAAGCTTCCTTTCTTGCCTTGTCGAGAGCTTCCTCGTTCCCTTCAATCACAGCATCTTTTGAAGCAATCTCTGCTTCCTTTTGCTCCAGCTCCTTTTGTCGCGCAGCAATCTCGGATTCCAGTTTGAGCTTTTGTTCGATCAATGCGTCCTTGTCGGAGCTAAGGTTTTCCAGCAAGGTTTCATTCGTTGCTTCAAGCTCGGCAACGACATCGTCATAATTCTCCCCGTCCGATATTCGCTCAACGACTTCCTTGGAAACGACTTTTTGATCATCCTGAGCAATAACTGCATCCTTGGGTACGTCAAAACGAGCCAAGGCGAGAATACTGAGAAGCAGAAAGTCGCAGACTACAAGCAGCAGACTGCGATTCATGTCACCTTTTCTTCAGCTTGCTTGACCAGGAGATGGTTGCGGTAAGGGCGCACGACTACAATCTTCAAGGCTGCGACAAAAAGGATACCGAACAAAGTCGATGTGTAGGCTCCGATGAGGGCGTCCTGCTTAACGTCAAGTACGAGGAGAAGGATAAGAGAGAGCACGGTCCCCCCCAACCCCACGTACAATCCGAGGTCAAAAAGATTTTCCTCGTTATCGAGCAGGCCCAACTTGAGCCCGGACTTGAGCTCCTCGTTCTTGATTTGCGATACGCGGGAAAGGCATATCATGAATATCACGATCTGCACGAGCAGGAAAACTCCTGCCACGATCGCCGTTACGATGGTAAGGTTTTGATCCGCCATAGATTCCTCATTGGCGTAGGCGAGCAGATTCGCAAGCGCAAAATCAAACCCGGCTACGGATACCTGTCCTCTTGGAGTTTGCAAGAGGGTGGGTTCAAGAGCTAACACACCCAATAATGCAAAGAGCGAGGCCGCCGAGAAACGGCGGGTGTAACGCAAAGCGTAATGGCTGTTGGAACGCTGAAATCCAGGCCTTGGTATCGTTTTGGAAATGAAAAGAATGAAGCAAGTGAAGGATGAGACAAGAAGGATGATTTTGAGAAAAACTGCAAGATCTCGGTGCCTGTGAGAAAGAGAGGTAAGCAATCCTCCACCCAGAAAAGGAAAAAGAGGTTCGGCCAAACTGACTGCCAGTCCGCTTTGATATATGGGTCGGTTGCGAACCAGCAAATGATCGAGAGCTCCTTTACCATGAGACATGGCGATTTTAATGTCTTGCAGGGCCGACTCGACCGCATCCTTGTCTCCATCCTTTACGTAGACTGGATAGTTACTGACAAATCGAAGAATACCCGAAGGATTCCCCGAAAGCAGGGTTGCTGAATAAACGACTTGCAAATCAGCCTGGAACTTGGATTGGACGACTTTTCTTTCGTTCATCATTTCCAGAAGTTCTTTTCGTGATTGCTCCCGTTCTTCCATGGAAATAAGACCGACTTTTTTGTTGGCTTCCTTGATTTTACCTATCGATGCGGAGAGGGGACGATTGAGCATGCGGATAAGAGCTGCCAAATCGAAAACTCCCTGCAAGTCGGGACAACTCTGAGTCAACTCGGCCATCTGAATAAGATTCATTTTTCGAGCCAACTGATGAGCGGACCAATAAAAGGAGCGTATTCTTTCCTTGGAAGAGTGATCCCCCTGCAGGGCTTTTTGCGAAAGTCTGCCGATTTCGAAAGCGGTATCAGCGGAATAGTAGTCTTTTTCAATCGACAATGCCGTACCAACCATCATCGGAACGAGAATGGGATAAGGCAACCATCTCCCGTGGCTCTCCATCTTCCCTTCCTTGTTTATGATTCCCCCGATGATCACGCAATATCCGCCATCCGGAGTACGCCCGAGCTTAAGCATCACCGAGCGATCGGCAAGGTCGACAAAATCCATGGATTCAGAAAGGCGGTTCAATGGATCGGCTCGTTTGATGTTCGTTTCCGTACCTTCCTTGCGAACTTCAAACCATTCGGCTTCTCCTGCATATTGCGCCATGGCGACACGCGCTTCGGCGAGACAAAGGTCCCTAACCTGAGCTTCGGTGACGTTCCCTTCAAATGCCTGCGGTCCACGCAAACCTACTGAAAGAAGGACTTTTCGACCTGAAAAATAAGGGAAGTCAGTGAGTTTTGCCACCTTGACTCCAGGAAAGGCAAAGACCAAGGGTTCATTCATTAATTTGGTCCAAAAGAAACCGGGCCTTCCGTCCACCGGAATCGAACGTAGCAGGGCTTGTACGTTATCGTTGGAACTTTTGTTCTTCAAACGATCCCAGAGATCTCCTCGAGAAGTGGCGCGGTTGTAAACGAAAAAGGCCTCGTAGCGACCACGTTCCAAATTAAATCTATCCAAACCTCCGAAGTATTCGTTAAAGGTAAGCATATCGAAAATGCTTCCTCCCCCGGAAATGGAAAGCTCTGGATGAGCCGCTTTTTTTTCTTGGATCGCACGACTGAACTCAGTTCTTTTACCAAGGGAAGAAAGAGGAAGGAGCATCTCGGCCGGTCCGACGTTGTTCTGCCGCAACTGCCTGACCATCTCCTCGTCAATCGTCTTGGTTCCCTCTCCAATGTCTGCGAGGGATCTTTCCGAAACCGTGGCAAAATAAACCGGAGAACCCAAACCGAGGATACCCAAGACAATCGCCAAAGGAAGATAGGCGACACCACCAAACTTAATCTTGTTTGCCATATACTTCTAACCTTGATCTTATCACCCATTCGTAAGTTCAATGCAATTTCATTCTATAGTCTTCCCTGTTTCCATAGCCCGGTGATCCACCATGAGCCTGAAAATTCACTACTACGCAGATCCCATCCTTCGGAAAAAAGGGCTGGCAATAAAAGATTTTGACGATTGCCTGAAAAGCCTTTCCAGAGACATGCTGGACTTGATGTATGCCTCGGAAGGAATAGGCTTGGCCGCCCAACAGGTTGGCAAGGCCTTGCAATTCTGTGTTATCGACGTACCCGAACACCATGAGCACCCCTTTTTTTGCAAGTTGAACGGAAGAATGCTTTCCTCTTCACTGCTCATGCCCTTGTTCATGGCCAATCCAACCATTGATCCACAACCTTCTGATGAATATTACTACGAGGAAGGCTGCCTGTCCTTTCCAGGCATCAATGCGGATGTGGCCAGACCGGAACGAATCGTTGCAAACTATCAGGATCTCGACGGAGTTCAGCATAGCCTTGAGTGTGACGGATTGCTCGCCCGTTGCATTCAGCACGAGGTCGATCATCTAAACGGGGTTCTCTTTATCGATCGGATGGAAAAAAAGATCTTCCAGTCTTTAAAGAAAGAGGTCGTCGAGCTTGAAAGAGAAACAGCAAGATTCCTAAGGGCCGCTCCTTCCTCCTGAAAATTCTTCGATTCTTACATGAAAAGAATCACCAGACGCGGGCAGGTCGTCCTTCAAGTGATTCGCTCTGCCGGGCGCCCACTCACTTCTTTGGAAATCCATCAATTCGCTACTAGTAAAGTTCCGAACATGGGCATTGCGACCACCTACCGCCATATCCGCAACCTAACGGAACAGCAGAAAGTTGTCGGAATAGACTATCCTGGTCAACCCCCTCGATATGAATGGGTCGATGGCAAAGACAAGGTTCATTTTGCCTGTCGTGCTTGCGAAAAACTTTTTGCCCTGGAAGATACCTCAGCAGAGACTCCGCCCGCATCAGTCCCTGCGGGATTTAAGGTATTAGGTTTTGAGGTGATGCTCTACGGAATTTGCCCTTCTTGCAAAGGCACAGGGAATACTTTTAGAAAGAATAGCGTAAACCAACCCTGAATTTCCTTCCCTCCCCCGGATACAAACCATTGCCGAAGGCAGTGGAAAGATACTCTTCGTCGAGCAGATTTTCGGCACCTCCAAAAAGATTCAATTCTTCCGAGATTTGATAGCTCAGGCTCAGATCGCACAACATGTAATCCGGAAGTTTGTCTCCCGAATTGGAAAAATCGCTTCCTGGGAAACTACCCTCAACCCAAGAAGCGCCCAGATGCACCTCCAGGTAATCGCTTGGTTGGAGATCTACAAACAGCCTTATTAGCCTTTCCGGAACAAGCGGCACGCTTGAACCGGAAAATTTTCCCTCCTCGATGGTTGCCCGGACTAAAGTGCAATGAAACCCACCACCAAACCATTTCGATGGCAGCCATTCAAAGGAAAAATCCAACCCCACACGACCGGTGTCCTCCAAATTAAGGTTAGCCCAGCTCGAGGAATCGTAAATAATCTCATTCTTCATCCATTGCCTGAAAATTCGTCCGCCCAACGAAAACTGCCTTTTATTCCATTCCGAACCAAGCTCGATCTCAAAACCAGTTTCGGGAGCTAAATCCGGATCAAAGGAACTGGGAGGGGGCCAGGAGAGCAAAATCTCATCGGTCGCAGGATAACGGAAAAAACGCCTGACTGCCGAGTAGACTCGATTTTCATCGCCAAATTTTCTTACCACACCCAATCCGCCTGCCCACTGTTTCTTCTTTACTTCATTAAGAACCGTATCCCCATAAGTTCCGGAATCTTTCATGATTTCAAGCCTCAGGTTTCCATTCCAACGCCATAAATCCGAAAAAGAATGACTCCTAGCGGCAAAAAGGGCAACGGTACTTCGCTCCAGTTCGGAATCATCAAAATTTGTATCTGCACTGACCTCATCTAGATAACAATCAAAACCAAGCATCCAATCTTTATCAACTGAACTGTAATGTATGACAGGACTGTAGGAAAAGCTATCGTAACGGGTGCTTCCAATCCACCGTGCGCTCGGCATAGTAACCCCGACTTCTCGATTTTGATACCCCAGCCTGTTTTCCAAAGTGGTAAAATCATTGAGCGGAAGGCTAAATCCACTACGTGCGTGGGTCATTCTGTCTTCTCCTCTGTCTCGAGAATTTCTGGTTTGTCGCCGATCCGCCAGTAGCGCAGTGGAATTCAAATCTCCAGGCAGACCAAATTTGGTATCGGACAAAGCTCCGGTGAAATAACCCTTCCAGCCATTTTCTTCTACCCAGTCCAGTCGCATCCCCCCGGAATTAGTTTTATGATACCCATTGGCACGGTATCCATTGGTATCAAACTGTTCCCCAAAAAGAGTCACTCCAACCCTTCCAATCAGTTGCGAATATGAACCATGGGCAGTCACAGTATCGAAATTACCCAGA
>JAYOWQ010000077.1:0-5549 GCA_038152055.1 Opitutales bacterium
AATGCCTTGATTCCATTTATTTCTTAAGCTATCAAGACCTTGTGAATGCCGGATGTTTCAGGTTGTGGTTGGTCTTGGTGGTTGTGTATTTTGCGTCATTCATTACTTTGCCTTTCGCAACGCCAATTTCGTTTTTGCGGACTACTGGATTAGCATAACTTCCAATCTTTTAAGGTTGGCGGGCTACCATCTTGTTCCTCCCCTTGGATGTTACTTTTTCCTGCGGATCGTTGCCTGGATCGTTCAAGGCTTCAGGCAACCGGACTGAAAGTGGAGCCACCTGCCAGATTCGAACTGGCGACCTGATGCTTACAAGGCAACTGCTCTACCAACTGAGCTAAGGTGGCTAAAAGCCATCTACACTAATCATACTTCCTTGGAATGCAATCGGATTGTCGGTTTCCGGATAAAGTGATGCATCATCAAGTGTCTCCGTGATTGGTCCTGACTTTTGGTTTTTTTTGCAAACCACAAAAAAATGAGCTAGGATGTAAATACACTAATCATGCAATTCTCATTTTCAGTGCCCAAGGTCTTTCTTGCTTTTGTGATCGTCCTATTCGTTTCACCGGTCAACAAGGTTGTGGCGGAAACGCTTCCTGTCAAAAATGATTCCACCCTAGATGAGACACAAATGCAGATTCTTCTGGAGTTGGAACGCCTGGCCACGGACAAAACCGTTTTATCCTCCACTAAATTGAGTATCCTTCAGATGATCAGACGCGAGAGGGAACAGGAAAGGCTGGCCTGCCTGAACCGCTGGAACAATTCTTCCTTCGCCAAGGTTTGGGAACGCAGTCCCTGGGGAGGGAAGGATGGTCGTACATGGGAGGGTCTAACCTACGAGGAAAGGCAATACTTTAGGCAATTATGCATTGATAAATACATAGAAAAGAAGTTTCCTGAGCTCGATTTGCCAAAATTGAAAATTTCCGAGAACGAATATTCGCGAGCTTGGGAAATTCTCCAAACACATGATTTTAAAGCTCCTCGTTGGAGCAAGATCATGGATACCAAGATGAAGAGCCAATTCCGCAAGGAGTACCACGACTACAAACTTTCACTGGTATCCGGCAGTCATTATCCTCCACGACCCGCAAGCATGCAGGAACCGGTGTTTGCCAGTATCCTCAGGCTCTCCAATAAAAAAGTCTAGCAGTACTCAAATCACCGGGCTTTCACAACTGAACAGTTTTTCCGGGGGAATGCGTTCCAATATCAGGGATTTGCAGATAGCGAGTCTTTCCTGCTCAAGATTTTTTTCATAGGCGACCACCTTGCCGCGTTTTTGCAGTTTTCCTGCAAAGAGTGGTTCCTCCGGATAGGTCCTTTCCATTTTTTTGAAAAATCCTGAAGGCATGCGGAAAGCTCCGAGGCTTACGGAGTGAAGTTTTTCCAAGGGCAGATTTTTCATAAGTGAATCGAACAATCTGGCGTATCGATCCTTGAAATCAGCGCAGTCGACGACTGGATCGATGCGCCATCCAACCTGCCACCCCATTTCAGCCGCTTTCTTCATCGCCTTGGCTCGGGCTTCCAGCGGAGGAACTTTCCATTCCGTTTGCCTGCTTACTTCCACAGGTGTGAAACTGTATGCGATCACCGCGTTTGGAAAAGGATCGATCGTCTGAAGCGGGCCTAAATTACAGCTTTTGGTTCGCAGTTCCAGCCATGCCTTTGGATTCTTCCTAAAAAAAGGGATGAATCTTTCGGCAAAACCGGTCACGGATTCGAGGGCCAGGCTATCGCAGTCGTATCCTGAAAAAAACCAGCTTGGATCTTCGGATTGAACGGTTTCCCTGAGAATGGCGGACTGAAAGTCCTCGTAATTCACGAAATGTACGTAATGAGCGGAGGGATACATTCCTTGCAGGAAACAATACCTGCAATCGTAAAGGCAATTGAGCAAATGAGAGAAGTAAAAGTTCCTCTCCCCCCCCACACCATAGCTCCTAGGTATGGGATGAAGCAGTTTGCCGGTTTGTCTGGCAAGAATCAGCGAGGGCTTTTTCTTTTGCAGACGAAAACTCTGCCCGGATGGATTGAACACTTCCTTGTAATGCGAACAGGGCAGAACGGTTGCCTTGGGGAAGCGATCGAGAATCTCGAGAGTGCCGGGATGGTCACGAACGGATTTCTCAAGGTAGATCAGATCAATCATGCGAGAGAACGGAATGGGCCGATGAATTCCTCGATGCGGGCGAGCATAAGCTTGGGGCAGGAAACCTCCCGGCATAGTTCTTGAATTTCGGTCAAATCCACTCCGAGAGCGCGCCCTTGACGGAGCAGGGTATGGAGCTGATGCGAACGGGTGGCGGTGAAGTGGGCTTGTTCAAGGAGTTCATTCCAGGTTTGATCAATCATGGCGCACGGCTTGATTTCCTCACTTGCCAGCTCGATCGCTTCGATCCATTTGTCAATCCTCTCCATGTTCTGTTCGATCAAACGGGTGGCTTTTTGCGGACGGAAATCGGAGAGGGGGCTTTGGGGGTTGTCGGAAACGATTTTCAGAACCTGTACGAGTTCCCTCGTAGATGCCTCGCATGCGGCTTTGTAAAAACCGTGGGCCTCCATGTCGTACCCCATGTTTTTTTCGTAATCATGAACGGGTTCGTCCGAGGTGGTCAACTCACTTATCTGGGTGTTCAGGTGATAAACCTGCGGTGGATGAAAGACCTCCTGTTTTCCGAATCGTAAGATACGGCCCGCCACGAACATTCGACCGATTTCCATTGTACCATGTCCGGCAATTCCCAGATTCAGCCACCCTTGGTTTCTTTCGGGGAATCGTTCCTTGAGGTACTCGACTGTCCGGGCGGCTTTTTCCTGCCCGATACCACTAACGATCAAACGTATACGATCCGCAAGGTACAGGGGGTGGGGGACTGTGTTTTCCCTTTTCAATCGATAATGACCAATCAAGGGACTCGCCTCCCTCGGCAGAGCAATCATGAGGTTGATCATTGGGTTTCAACCGTTTGTTCCGGCCTTTCCTTCGCCTGTCTTCCCGAAAGTTCTTCATAGGATCGCGCTTCCCGTTCCCTGCCCCTCTTGCGTGCCCCCTTGGCAAGAATGACGCATTTTTCATGGAGCTCATCCAGGGCGATTGAACGCTTCGTCGCTGGCATATCTGGGTTTTTAAGCAACTTTTTCAAAGATAATGCACGGAATCTGTCCATTCCCCATGTGGTGGTGGACAACTGATCAGGGTGTCCCCCGTGCTTGATCACCAGTTTCTTGCTCACCAACCCGATCTCCATCTGCAGGAGCAAACGTAACCAGTAGTCATAGTCCTCGCAAACGGGAAGAGAGGTGTCGAACAGACCGATGATTTCGAAAACGGATCGGTGCAGGAGCACGGATGACGGGCAGATCAGGCATCTTTTCAGACTTCTTTCCCATAGGTCATCCGGAGATTTGTCCAAATATTCGGGTGGCATCACTTCATTTCCGTTGCGTATCCACTTTTCATTCGTGTGCACCGCCCGGCAACTGGGGTGTGTTGAAAGGAATTTCATCTGTTCCTCGAGCTTGTCCGGAGCCCACTCGTCGTCGGAATCAAGCAGGGCGATCCATTCCCCGGTTGCCCGCCCGATTCCAAGGTTGCGCGCCGCCGCAACTCCAAGGTTTTCCTGCCTCATCCAAATGACTCGTGGATAGACTGCTTGCAGATTCCTGGGTAACGCGGCGGACGAACCATCGTCCACCACGATGATTTCGCTTGGTTGCAAGGACTGTTGAACTACTGAATCCAATGCCCGGTGGAGCATGGTCCAACGATCATAGGTCGGAATGACAACCGATATGGGCCGGTCGCGCAATGTTTCAGGCTCTCCCATGGGGGAGCAGGAACGGGTTTAGAAAACCTTGACCGGAATTTCGGCTCCCTCGAACCCCGGAGCGCTGATCACAATTTTTCCTTCCCCGGGTTGGCCACCCTTGATTGGGATGTTCACCGTCTTGTCTCCCTCGGCGATAATGGCTTCGGGCATGATAACGGAAAGGGGGACGTTGGTCTTCACCTCAATGGGTACACCACCGGAAGGGGCCTCGTAATCGATCTTGAAGAGCAGAGTCTGGGTATCGCCAGTCTGGATTTCGAGGGAAGTGGGCACAACCCCGAGCTTGCTCTCGTCAATGCGAAAGCTGCCGATGTCCAAGGATCCGTGTGCTCCACCAACCAGCTTGACTGCGTAATCGAGTCCGGACGGAAGGGGTGGTACGGTGAACCGAAGTTCGTTTTCCGACTTGTAAACGGTGGTGGTATCGGTTTCACCAACCTTGATCTTGTCGTACTTGGTGAATCCGCGTCCCTGCACCGCTATTTCCGACCCCACCGGTCCGCGGTACGCTCCGAGGTTTCCGACATACCGGTTTTCCAGACGAAATACCTGTAGGTCACTGTTCACCCGGCGAACGGATTTTTCCCCGGCTTCGGAAGATTTGGTGTATTGAGCCTCGAAGTAATAGGTGGCTTCGTCAAAACCGCCTGGCAATTTGTAATCGCAACTCCAAAGGGCGGGATTGAGATCGTCCTGCACCATGGGCAGACGATCGCCCCCGACGACGGCAAAAACCTCCAGGGTTTCGTTGCTAATGCCACGATCCTGGACGTCCAGTTCCGTCTGCAGGGTGTAAATCCCGGACGGATTTTGGCTGACGTTCGTCGAAGTGAGGTTGATGAAGTGTGGTTGCGTACAACCGGTGATCAACCACATGCTTGCTGACAGGAGAGAAAAAACGAGTAGTTTGGAAGCGAATTTCATAATCAAGTGAGTCAGACGAAAGAAGAAGTGAACGAACTTTTAGTAGACAAGGATTGCACGGGGCGCAAGAACCTTGCGCTCGGATTGTATCTGCATGTCCCTTTTTGTTCCACCACCTGTGATTTTTGCGCCTTTTATCAGGAGAAACCAAGCAAAAAGGGGATCGCTGATTATTTTTCGGGATTGGAACTGGAGTTGGAACGCTTCGTTTCCGCGCGTCCCCTGGCCACCATTTTTATCGGCGGGGGTACGCCCGGGCTTCTCTCCGCCGATGAATTGGAAAAACTTTGCGCCCTGATCGGTTCGATCGACCGGGTGGCGGATGCGGAATGGTCCATCGAACTCGCCCCTTCGGAAATCAATCCTGAAAAACTCGAGGTTTTACGGCAGGGCGGGGTAAACCGGATATCGCTTGGCGTGCAAACCTTTGATCCCAGGTTCATGGATGCGCTTGGGCGCAAACATCCTGTGGAAAAAGTCCGGCAGGCATATCAATGGATCAGGGAGGTTGGTTTTTCATCGGTTAACGTCGATCTGCTCTTTGGTGCCCCCGGCCAATCAATTGAGGACTGGGAAAATGATCTTGAGCAGGCAATCGAACTCGAGCCCGATCACCTCAGTACCTACTGCCTTACCTTTGAGGAGGATACCGCCATGTACCTTCGCCTCGCGGAGGGAAAGGTACGGATTGATCCTGAGCGAGAGGCGCAGTTCTATGAGTTTGCCTGGGATTATCTTCCCCGCCATGGATACGATCAGTACGAAGTATCGAACTATGCAAAG
>JAYOWQ010000078.1:0-5378 GCA_038152055.1 Opitutales bacterium
ACTGGGTGGGTGATGAGCGGGGACTGGAAGTTTGTAGAAAAAGACATTCGCACAGTCTGTGAAACCGCTCATTCCTGCAACGCCAGACTCAAGGTAATCTATGAAAACGATTACCTTGAAAAGGGAAGTTCCGGAATGAATCGAAAGGAACTGATGCATAAACTTTGTCAGATTTGCGAGGATGCCGGGGCGGACTGGATAAAGACCTCGAGCGGGTTTGGATACGTCAAGCAGGCGGATGGATCGATGGCCACCCTTGGGGCGACTCTGGAGGACGTCTACACCATGGTAAATGCCTGCACCCGGGGAACCCAGGTAAAGGCGGCCGGTGGTGTAAAAAATCTGCCCACCCTTTTGGAAATGCGCAAGATCGGGGCGACCAGAATTGGTACTTCATCCACCCAAGAAATTCTCAATGAATGCAGAAACGTTCTCGCTCTCCCGCCCATTTCCATCGATGCAGAAGCCATCCATTCTCAATACTGAACATAGTAATTCCTGCTTAAATCATGATCGCACCCATCAAACCAACCGGCCCGCTCAACGTACTCGGCACCCCGCTTCTTCCCTGCTGTATGCAAAACAATACAGGGTGGTACAGGAACGGCACCTGTCAAACGGATGCGAATGATCACGGACGCCACGTGGTCTGCGCCCTCATGACGGATGAGTTTCTCGCCTTCAGCAAGGAGATGGGCAATGACCTGAGCACCCCCATGCCACAGTACGATTTCCCGGGCTTGAAAGCCGGCGAATGCTGGTGCCTTTGCGCCGGGCGTTGGCAGGAGGCCTTCGAGGCAGGCATGGCTCCCATGGTAAGACTGGAAGCCTGTGAGGAATCCACTCTGGAAATCGTGAAGCTTGAGGATTTGCAAGCTCACGCAATCGTCGACTAGGCGACGGGAAGCCACTCCCAAAACTGTGCGCCTCTTCGGGCAAAAAGCTCACCTGCCGGACTCGCTTATTCTCGACAAAATTCCCGTTCTTGGAAAGGGATAGATAGCTTGTACTGATGTCACCAATCGAAACCATACATTGGGAAAGAATCCGCGAGCGGGCGCCTGGCTCGCTGGCCGATCTATACGACGGCTTTGCCGGCGCCATGTTCTCGCTGGCCCTGGAAATACTGGGTGACCGCTGGGAAGCGGAGGAGGTGATTCAGGACGTTTTCGCATATGTCTGGAAAAAGCCGGATTCCTATTCACCGGAGAAAGGAAAGTTCAGCAGCTGGCTACTTGTGATTACGAGAAACCGCAGCATCGACAGGATACGCTCGCGCAAGCGCAAGGTGGTACACGGGGAACCCATCGAGGCCTTGAGCAACCGGCAGGATCATTCGTCCGTGGACGGGGCTGAACATGCATCCCGCGAGGACGAAAGGGAGAGCATAAGGGAAGCCTTTGGCCAATTACCCGAAGATCAGCGGGCAGTCCTTGAGCTTTCCTACTTCAAGGGCTTGAACCACCAGGAAATTTCCGACCATCTCGACTTGTCCCTGGGCACGGTAAAGTCACGCATCCGACTGGGGCTGGAAAAACTGCGCCGATCGCTGGCCGGACTACGCCCGTAAGCTCATTTTTCCCGATTCCTTTCATGACCACTCAAAAAATATCAACCTGCCGTTTGCGAAGCATCGATTCCGCAAATAGGAAAATCCCTTAATTCGTTTTGGACAAAGAACGCCAACAAGCAGTCGATTACCTGATGGGATCTCTCACCGACGAGGAGAGCGCATCCTTTGAGGCCTTGCTCGCATCCAATGAATCCACCCGGCAACTGGTCGCTGACGTGAGTGACGACTGGTCGAGTCTTGCCCTTCTTGCCAAGCCAACCACTCCTGATTCCGACTTGCGTTCCCGCACCCTGATGGTTGTTCAGGAACCTGCCGACCTTTCCCCTTTTCTGGAATCCGAAGGCATAGACCGCTTAAAGCAAAACTATTCACGGCCGGGCAAACGCTACCTCGGAGGCGACGGTACGGTGGACACCTCGGAAATCAAGGACGTCTCTCAAAAGGACGGCCTCTTCCGAACTTACGAACATCTGCTCGGCATCGTTCCCCTGGTCAGCGGGGAATCGGCCGCGGCTTTCGGGGACTTTAAAGCCTTGCATAAATTTGCCAGCGACAACCTCTCCATTGAAAAGCAACTGAACGGTTGGACGGACTCCCTTTGCCCGGAAGAAAATCCGGTCGCCCACTCTTTGCAACGCTCCCTGCTGGCTTCCCTGCCTTCCCTTGCCCACTTTCTGGATCTTGCGGGGTCTGGCAAAATCAGCCTGAGCGAAGTCAGAAGAATTTTTTATCTTTGCCGGGACCAGTTAAAGATCATGCGGGCATCCTTCCGCGACCTCGATCCCCAACGCCTGGCGGAAGACGAACTCATCCGAATTCATGGCTCGTATCTACTCCGCCAAAAATGGACGGGGGCTAGACACTCATATTTTAATTCATCTGGCATGGCCAGTTGCGGAAATTTCTTCGAGGGACCGATCAGCGAGCGTTGCGTCGAGTTTGCCGAGTATGATTCCAACCTTTATTGCCTGGCCAACTTGATCGCCTCGCGCTCCGCCAACGGGGGCTTCCAACTTGAATTGATCAAGGATGCAGTTCCCGGATGCGTACTTGCAGTCACCCATGCCGAAGTTAGCAATGGATCGCACGAGGAACTGGATGCGCTTGCGGGCGACTTAGCCTCGACCCCTGACAAACTGAGCAAAGATGCCTGCCTTTGGTCTTTGCTTCAGGCATCGATGAGCCGTGGATTTCCCCATCATTCCCTGGGCGAACTTTCCGATGCTTCCTTCTTTGGCAAACAAAGGGTCAAGGGTGAAACTTACCTGTGGTTTGCCTGGCCGGAAATTGAAAACACCCATTCCGGGGCGGTTGCTTCGACGTTGAATCCCGGACAATAGTGCCCGAACCCCGGCTCCTCCTTGGGTTCGGCAAATCCCTGACTGGCAAACAAACCCCCGTGGTAATTTACCTTTTTTAAACGCACGGCATCGTAGGGAACGTGTCTTACAAATGCAGAGGAGCAACGACTGGCAAAGCTTCTCCTTGCCCAGAACCGGTAGCGCTCCAGTAAAAAGTGGTCTAAGGTGCCGGGCGCATTCTCCACCTTTTCAGCTTTGTCCCAATCCGCTTCAATTCGCGAACGGGCAATCTTACCGCGGTTCCCATGGTAGATAAGGCGACGTTCCTTAGCGGAACCATCCCTTTTGATGTGGGCAAAGTTGTAACGCAATCCATAGAGGAGGCGGGCACCGAGCACGCCAAAAGGATCGGAAGAATCGAGGGAATAGAACCACACCCCACGATGGCCAGATTTGTCCCGCGCATAGGTACGCAGGTTGATTTCCCAGAAATCATTCCACTTGAGAAAGGTAAGCGGACGGATGCGCAAATCCTTCAACCGAAAGGCAACCACGCTAAACCAGGCCCGATCCTCAAAAGTATCCACCTGCAAGTCATCCGGCAGGCTGGACTGGATGAGCTCAGGCTCCGCCGGATAGTGAGCCATGACCAGATCCTCCCATTTTTGGGACATAAAGGAATGGAGGAAGGACGCAATCATGGGCACGGCTCGAGGTGAATAAGCCGATAAACAAGGGAATTAATTCTTTGGAAAGATTTCTTCCAGCTTTTCCCGGCGATAACGAAAGATTCGTTCCAAGGTGCGGCGGACAAAGAGGACATGAGCAATGGACCCGAAGATCCCAAAGGGTACCTGATAAATGATGTCATCGGTCATTTTCGTCCCCCCGTCCACCTCTACCAGGCGGTGGGTATGCATCCAGAGCTTGTATGGGCCCACCCGCTGTTCATCCATGAAGGAATAGCCTTCCGTTACGTACTTGATCTCCGTGAGCCAGGGCGTCCAGCCAAGAATGGGCACTTTCACTTCATACTCGAGTAAAAGCCCGGGGTAGGCTTTTTCGGGAGGTTCGCCCTTGATTCGGAAGGCAAGATCGGGCGGCGTAATCTGATTGAGGTTCTGAGGGACGGATACAAAATCCCAAAGCGCTTCACGACTGACGTGCAGAATTTGTTCTTGGAAGAGTCGGTGCATAAAGGATTGTTCTAACGCAAAAATCTTGTTGGGCAACCTGCTTGACCATTGAAAAGGGCGCACATAAGCTCAGCTTATGAACAAATCCGTCCTACTGTTGTTTTTCTCCATCATTCCTTTCCTGGCCAAGGGGCAGGACTTTATCTCGGATTCCGCCGCAATCAAGATTTCCTACGGATCCTCTCCCGACCGGAAAGTCGAGGGCACGAACGTGGAAATCGGGGGAAGCCAGTGGGAACTGATGACTCCACTCTATTACCATGATGGTGGAGACTGGTCATTCGGGGCGGGCTTGCGCTACCAAAGTACGGACATCGAGGTATCCGACGCCACTTTTTTAAAGGAGGACCACTTGCAATCACTCGAACTCGCTCTCTTCTTAAGCAAGGACTATTCGGACACTCTCAAGGGTATCGCGCTATTCGTTCCCGGCATGGCCGGAGACTTCGATGCTTCGGGCAGTGATTCCATGAATTACATGGCTTTGGCTGGGGTAAGATGGAAAAAAAGCGAAACCTTCCAGTGGATCTTCGGAGCCTATTACTCAACAGGATTTGATGACGACATGTTACTGCCCGCGGTTGGTTTCATGTGGGAACCCTCGGACCGCTCGGACCTTGTATTCGCAGGTCCCATAGCGAGATACCGGTATAGCCTGAACGAGTCCGTGGATTGGATCGTTGGAGGTCAGTTCTCCGGCAACCGCTGGAAAACCGAAGGCCAATACTCAGGAGGCAAGGATCCCGAGTTTGCGATGACGGCGTACCGTCTGTACACCACCCTGCAATGGAATCCTAGTGAAAAGCATGGGGTATTTGCATCCGTGGGGGCTGAACTGGGAAGGGAAGTTATGTTGAAATACACCAATGGGGTGGAAGTGGACAGGGATTTGAAGAGCGCTCCGAGTTTCGAAGTCGGATATCGTTACCGGTTCTAAAATTCTGTTTGCAGGATTGCGTCCGCGGCTTCGAGTCCTGAGATTGCCGCCCGCTCGACCCGCTCTCCTCCAAACCCGTCACCTCCAAGAGTGAGTGCCAACTCGGGTAGGTGGTAATGGCTCGCCCCAAAGGTGACCAAGGGCTTGGCGAATCCCCAGCGATGAGACACCCAGGAAGTTATTTTGGAACCAAGGGCCTCTTCCGCAGGCCCGGTTAAATCATTGGCCCATTCCTTGTCAGGCACCTCCCAATATTGATCCGAAAATTCCGCCGATGCATGCAGGGTAAGCGCAGGGACTTCTGAAATTCCCTTAACCTGATTATCGGACAACCAATCAACATCTGCAAAGGGATGAGTGACCGCACCGGG
>JAYOWQ010000079.1:0-5196 GCA_038152055.1 Opitutales bacterium
CCAGCTCCTGCTGATGAGCCAGCTCCCGCAGCGGAACCAGAGCCTGCCCCTGCTTCAGAGCCAGAACCGGCTCCAGCTCCGGAATCTGAGCCAGCTCCCGCAGCACCCCAGGTGAATGAAGGTCAGCTTGATGAGGTCAATCCTGACAAAAAAGCCAAGAGGCAGGGTATATCCGATGGCGACGAGGACGCAATTGCCAAAAGTTTGCTCAAGGACGCAGGGTTTGAAGAAGATCAGCTTGATGAGACCCTCTCTTTCTTTGAGGGTGCGAAGGAAGCCTTGGATGCCGGATTGGACGTTGAAATCAACATTGACAACATCAAGAATACCTCCGCTGCAGATCTTGCCGCACAAGGAAGTTTCCTCACGGAAACAACCAAAGCCGTTCAGTCAGGAGAAGTTTCTCTTGAAGATGCTCAATCCGCTACTAAAAACCTGGCCGACGTAGACTCAACCTCATCGATAGGCCCCATTGATAGCAAAAAAATATTACTTACCAAGCTTAAGGGCTTGTTTCCGGATTTCAAAGGTCGACTCGATCTTTACAAGGAATTCGTTGTTGAAATTGATGAATTACTCAACTCCTTGTCTTCTGAAGAACGCAAACGCGACGTTTTCAAGCCCGGAGTTCTGGAAATTTTCGCAGACAAGGAAAATCAACTCTTTTTCAGCGAAAAATTAGATGAAAGCGTAGCCAAAGCTTTTACAGACCTTCTTTTGGATCACCCGCTGTATTTTGAGAAAGTGCTCGCCGCTTTGAAGCAAAATCCGCAATTACCGCCTGTATTGTTTGAAGAACTTAGAAAACTCAACTTGACGGATAGTGAAATTGATAAAATCTTTTCTGATGTCGGATCCGGACCAGGAGCAACTTCTCCATCCGGGGCACCTCCTTCCGATACATCTTTGAGTCTGGCTGACGAGTCCAGTCTTCTTCACTTGTTGCAAGACCATGAGATAACTCCCGCTAACCTCGATCAGAC
This sequence comes from Opitutales bacterium, assembly GCA_038152055.1. GTDB lineage: Bacteria > Verrucomicrobiota > Verrucomicrobiia > Opitutales > Seribacteraceae > Chordibacter. Next base: position 984 of record JAYOWQ010000079.1, read on the forward strand.
CCTCTTCATATCCTCGGAACAGTTTGTGGCCAGCGTATTTTTTGACGACGTTATTGAGGCTTACGACGCCCTCAATACCTTAACACAACAACAGAATTCAGGTGATTCCGATCCTGATATCTTGGACAGCGTTAAAGATATTGGTGGTTTCTCCAAGGAAGAAAGCTCAACTTCCACCTCCTTTTCCGACGGAGACCAAACCTTTGTCTTCGGTGGCCGCAACATAACCTTGTCAGGTGGTCAGTATCCTCTTCTAAAAAATCCAGCGATGATTGCCGCCTCGGATCGACTGTCACTTCTTGGCGACCTTGTATTCAAAGGCGACCAATCGAGTGAGCTCACTTTCCTCTCCGCTGGGAGTATCGATACTTCCGATCTTACCAGCGTTTCCCATCCCGGAACATTGGGATTTGGTTCCTTCGATTCTCTGAGTATGGAGAATGTCAGTCTGACCGCCACGGAGCTTCATCTCCGCTCTCTTGATAGCATTATTTTGAGGAATTCATCCTTGGTCACGAATTCAAATGGAGCTGACTTCATTCACGTTCTGGCTGCGAGACAGATCGATGCCGAACAGTTGTCCGTTAAAACTCGGGAAATCATTATGTCTGCAATGACAATCAATCTTACCAGTGTTACCTTCCCTGATAATTCCGACGTTTACTTGAACAGCGCTTATGGAGCCATCAATGGAAAATATCCAAATTTTGGAGCTTCTCAATATGGCCGGGTAAACTTTATTCGTGACGTCAAATACGGTTCCAATTTGCTCAACTCCGTATCTTCCTTCGATGCGCATGGGAACAGAATCAGCATAGGCTCGCTTTGATTGGTAAACCTACGCTGATTTCAATATTGCCTTTGTCCTGAAATTCAAACTTCATTTACATCATGATTTTCAGAGCGATCTTACTCTTTCTTCTTTGTGCATGCCTTGTTTTTGGTGAAGATAACCTAAGTTCCTCTCAATCCTCGGATGTAATTGGGGCTCAATCTTCCCCTCCTTCTGTGTTGCCTTCGGATTTCTTTGCCGGTGCCTTGGCGGATGCCACTGCGATCAGCGAAGAAGCAGGCAAGCAAAGATTGATCGACGTCAAGAGTGCGACTCTTTCCCCTGCTCTTGCTTTTGCTACCGGTTATAAATACAAGAACAATCCGGATGGAAATTCCTTGCTGAATCGAAATCGTGATGGCAATGCCTTGGACGTAAGTCTGACTCTTACCTCGGGTCTCGGGGAATATGCCTTTCTTAACGATATCGTCTGCGCTCCTTCGCTCATGCTCATGCAAATGAGAACTTACAACGACATCGCCAAGGATTTTGGTACGCAATATCGTGGGGGTAATGCGAACGTACAGATAGCTGGAATTTCCTTTCCTTTCGTGCTTCCGCGAGACTTCATTCTTACCTTCGGTCACACCTACATGCGCCCAATCCTGATGTTGGATGATAATATTGTGATGTATACAAATACACCCAGCGTATCCTTGACCAAGAACTTGCAGATTTTTAATGAAGATCAAATTTCGGTAAATTTTGGTTACAGTTACACGATTTCAAAAGGTGATACCGAAATCCAAGGTCTCTCCAAGTCATTTGGAGAACAATTAGCTCAAACCCTTGCTGGTAGCGACGGAGTGTTGGATCCATTCAATTTGAACGACACATACTCATACAACCTGAGTCTGTCATATCCCAAGCCACTCAGTGAAAAACTGACTCTCACTCCTTCCGCAAGTATCAACCACTCGATTTATACCAAGGGCACGAATGACGGAAGAAAGGACACAATGTATACCATTGGGGTGGGTTCGTCTTTCAAAGTCACCGATTGGTTCAGTGTTTCCACGATCAGTAATTTCATGGCCAAACAGTCTAATTTTCCGAGTGATAAATCCCCTGAGTTCAAGGATTTCAATGCTGGATTGACCTTGGGATTTAACCACGCATTTTGATTTCCCTCATGCGTAAGATGCCTATACAAGGCATTTTAAGTTTGTTTGGCGCGCTACTCGGATTGTCGTTCTTAGCTGCCTGTCAATCCACCCGGCAACGAGTCGATTATTTACAAGTCGCTCTAATAAATATCGAAAGTGGTGATAGCTCGCTTGCAGACGGTAACTTTTCCGAAGCCTTGTCGGACTTTGAAACCGCCCTTCAGCATGCAGTTGAATTGGATGATCAGCCCGAGATGATCGAGATCATTCGAAGTAAAATCAGGGAAACCAAGGCTCTGTCCCTGCTGAGACATTTTGAATCAATGGATTTAAAAGATCCAACTGCCGTGGATTTGTTACCCGTGACCATGGAATCCAAGGATTACGTTATCATGCAGAATTTTGGCGAAGTGACTTTGCATCAAAAATGGGTCCCGAGGAAAGTTGGAGATGGATTGCGATATTTTGGAACTGGGCGAAAGATCACCGTGTTCCCCAAATCGGGTATCGAAGTGCATGAGAGTGAAAGTGATAATCAAATCGTGCGGGTAATGGGTCCAGCCGGGTTCTTGGCAAAAGACAATGGAAGTTGGGAATTATATTCCGGAATTTTCTTGTTTTCAGGTAAAGCTTCGGGCCCAGACGATCTGATCATTGATTTTCCGCTCGGTTCCGTCAGTGCAAGATCGGCAGGCAAATACTCATTTATTTTGGAAATAACCACCAACGGTGGGTGTAAATTGATCGGTCTGGTAGGCAACGTTCACTTTATCCTCCAAAATAATCTTCAAATTAAAATTATGCCTGGAGAGCTCGCTTTCGTGATGAAAGAGAAATGGAGTAGAAAAATGAACGTTGAATTAACCACCTTGATGGCTAGTTCGTATCTGTTCAGCGGATTTCAAGACCCCCCTGCATGGTCTAAGAACATGCGGCAACAGGCTTTGATTCAGGCTTTGAGAACAAAAAAGCATTATCGGGCATTGGTTGGTGATGCCAAAACCCTGGAAGAGTTCGAGGTCAGGATCCTGGAAGAGGACGAGGTGCAAAAACAACTTTCCGAATGATTGCATGGTTGACCCAAGGAAGTTCACGAAAGATGCTTATGGATTAAATCCTGAAAAATGTCTTTTAAATTAATGCGATACATCCAACGAAGTTCGCTTGTTTTCTTCCTTGCCCTTGCTCAAGCTGGTTTTGGAAGTAATGACACTGACGCCTTGATCGACGATCATTATCGCAGAGGATGCGAACTTTCGGAAAGCAAGGAATTCTCCCGAGCCCTTTTGGAATTAAATCTTGCCATGCGCCACTTGCGTAATTTCCCGCAACACCCCAAAAGAAAGGAGGTGGAGGACTTGATCGTTCGCACCAAGGAACGCCTTGTAGTGGAGCGCTACAGGCAGTCCGAGCAGTCTTCCCAAAAAACGGATGATCATTTGCTCCCTATCAAGTTCGAACCGGATCACTTTCAAGTCATCCAAGTGTATGGAAAAGTATTCGCCCGAAAAATCTGGAAAGATCGCAATGAATTGGCCCCCAAGGAATACCTGGGAGAGGGTAGACAGATTACCACCCTGCCGGGTGGCGGTATAGAAATTGAAGAGTCCACGAAATATGGATATCTCCTTCGTTCGGTAAATCCCGGTGGCTTTTCCCTTTCCTCCTCCAGTTCGGTGAAACTGGACGCAGGATCGATTTCCATATGCTCAAGACGGTCGATGAACGGACTGGTCATCGCTTCCGATAACTCGACTTTGCAAGTTTCAAGTGACCACCCATTTGTGCTTCTTGCGGAAATCTCCTTTGATGGGTTTCTCCAAATCAGTTCATTGCTTGGTAGGATTTCCTTATCCAGCGGAGAAGACCGTTATTCCCTGATTCCTGGAAATCGCATAGAAACTTTTACGGATGGAATGCGGGCAATCGAAGATCTTGAACTTGGCTCTCATTACCTTAAATCAAAAATAATTGGTAACTTTGCGAGCCCCCCTGTTTTTTACCAACAATTGACTCATCAGGCGCGCATGCAAATTTCCCAATCCTTGAAACGCTGATTTTACGATGGCCTCGTTTGGCTTCAAGGGTGGAAAATTACAACAAAAGATTTTCATTTTCTGCACGTCCTTGCTGAACTCAATGCCGGTACCGGAGTTTGGTTCGGGCGGGAATTATTTAACAAGCAGGAGAGGAGGGGAGCGATTGGTTTTTAAGCTGCCTGATCCCAGCGGGGCAAAAAGAGGGGACGGATATCATCCGCTCTTTCTAGGCGAAT
>JAYOWQ010000080.1:0-4953 GCA_038152055.1 Opitutales bacterium
TAATTCTCGGGCTGGCGCTTTGCTATGCCGGCTCCCTTCATCTCACCACTCGCCGCGAGGAATTCCAAGCTCAAGTGCCTTCATGGGTACCAGTGAATGCAGATCTCGTTGTTTTGATTTCTGGAGTTATTGAAATTCTTCTTGGTCTTGCTTTGCTAACGCTCTGGCGTTACAGGCAATTTTTTGGCCTGGCAACAGCATTATTCTTCATTGCAATCTTCCCAGGAAACATCTGGCAATACCTTGATGGGATAGATGCCTTTGGATTGGATACCGATAGAGCGCGTGCGATCCGCTTGTTCTTTCAACCCGCTTTAGTCTTATGGGCGCTCTGGTCCACGGACTCACTTAAACTTCTTATTAAACGAAGGTTTTCTTAAATGTGGAGTGAGAGCTAAATCTTGATTCCAGTCTTCTTCAATTCAACCTTCAACTCTTTACGGAACGTGTGGTAATCAACCTCCATTGCATGGCGCTGCCCTGGACCAAAATTAAAGTGAGGATTTCTTACTTCATGTTCAATGGCACGTCTCATATCTTTGGGCCGTTGATATTTCTCTAGAATTTCTTGGCAAGCCAGCTTCGCTTGATGGTCGGCCAAGGGCCAGATGCAGCCAATCGGCTGGAACAATCCAATGAAATATAGATTTGAATACTTCTCATGCATCATTTTTTTATAGAGGGGAACCTTTGCTAATTCCTTGAAGTCGAGGAAAGACTTATCGAAAAATGGAAATTCCGTCCAAAAACCTGTACAAGCACAGATGATGTCGAAATCTTCCGAACTACCATCGACAAAGTTCACTGTTAAGCCATCGAATGACTTAATGGCCGGCTTGGGCTTTATTCGCCCATGCCTTATGTAATCGAGAAGATCGGAGTTAAGAGTTGGGTGAGTATTCAGCGGCAAGGTTACATTTTCCGGGAGCCCGTATCTTGAGTAGGGACCGAGTACCAGCCGTACCAAGTACTTCAAACCATATTGCCTAAGTTTTCTTGGTAGCCATCGAGTTCGTGCAGCAAAGACATCTCCGGGTTGCCCAAAGATAAATTTGGGAAAGATCCATTGAGGGCTACGCATCGACATTCGCACAGTGCGTGAAACTCGCGCAGCCTCTACAGCGATATCACAAGCCGAGTTACCAGCTCCGATAATCAATATTCGCTTTCCGCGCCAGGCCTCATCTACTGCTTTGAAGTCATGAGAGTGGAGAAGAAGTCCTGAATAAGTTCCAGGATATTCGGGATACTTTGGAACATTGTGATGGCCGTTGGCGACCATTAGATAATCGAAGACTTCACTCTTTATTTCTCCACCGTATCTGTAGACGACTTGCCACTTCCCATCTCCCTGTCGGTCGACGCGTTCTACGGAGTGATCAAAAGAAATATGAGGGTAAATACCGAAGTGCTTTGCGTAGGACTCAAAATATTGTTGCATCTGCGAGTGGTTGGGATAGTCCGGATAATCCTCCGGCATCGGGAAATCCTCATACTCTGACCAAGTTTTGGAGCTGATTAGGTGAGTGTTTTCATAAACGCTCGAATGACCAGTCTTTGAATCAAATACCCAGTTTCCGCCGACCTTGTCATTTTTCTCAAGTACTTTGAAATCTAGGCCAGCCTGCAGGCAATTTTTTGCTGCAGCTAGCCCGCTAGGGCCAGCTCCAATGATGCAGACTTTCATTTCACAACTATAAGCCTCGCATAGCACCATAAACATGAGAGGCCTGGAAATAAAGTGGGTTGTGACGGGATCGAACCGCCGACCCGGTGATTAAGAGAAATCACCGGGCGGTGGGTTGGCTTTACACCGGTTATCTTCCTGAGCGTGTTCCCCGCCTGGCATCTGTGACTTCTTAACACCTGTTTTCAGGGGTTTCTTTTTCTTAACCGGACAAAGAACGGACAGGGTCACCCCGGGTTTATAAATCCCAGGCACGCTAGATGAAAACACCCTGCCCAAATTATTTTCTTAACATATGTAAACAGAAGTAAAACAAATGGCGCTGAGGAGTTTTTCGATTTATCAATGAGCCCGAGTTTGTCGGCGGGATTGTAATTTTTTCTAGGGATGACCGAGATATCGGTTCAATGCCCGTGAATCCCGATAAGGAGCGAAACTAAGGCCAAGTTACTGGTGAGTTTTGTTTCTCCTTATTTGAACATAAAATTCAAAAAAAAATACGTACATAACGAACATTTCGCTCGATAATTTCAGAAATTTTAGTGAAAATAAAGGAAAACAAAAATATAACGGAATTCTTAATGTTTAATTGGAACGTGTTTGCATTAGAACGTTACCGATCCATTGTCGAACGAGTGTCGGGAAAAGGTCGAGCAACTGTCTCGGACTTAGCAGATCACCTTTCCGTAACTCCAGAGACAATTCGCCGAGATCTCGACAAATTAGAGCAAAGAGGTCTCTTACGACGCGTTCACGGCGGGGCCGTGCCCGTAGACATGGTCGGCTTCGAGGCGAGCTTTGCCGAACGAGAAATTGCCTTCACTTATGAAAAGATGAGGATTGCCAAAGCCGCGGTGCGAGAAATTTCTGATAAGTCTACCGTAATCGTCGACTCCGGTACCTCAACTCAGTATCTTCTATCATTTTTACCAATTGACATTGAAATCCAAATAATTACCAACTCACCAACGCATATTCAATCACTTGCCAAGTATCCTCAAATTGAATTGATCTTCTTAGGTGGAAGATTGAGAAAGTCAACATCCTCTTGCGTTGGAACTTGGGCAATCGAAGCACTTTCCAGAATAAATGCCGACTTAGTGATTCTTGGTACAAATGGAATAAGCATTTCAAAAGGACTGACGACTCCAGATCAAAGTGAGTCCGATGTTAAAAAGGCAATGTTAAGAGCAGGAGCGCGCAAAATTCTGCTCGCCGATTCAAGTAAATTTAATCAAGTCCATTTCTCCACTTTTGCTCAAATAGCACAAATTGATCTAATTATTTCAGACACTGCTCTGGAAGAAAAGTTAGTATCTCAAGTTGAATCTTTTGGACCTAAGTTGGTGTTAGCGTGATTGTTACTGTCACTCTTAATCCAAGTGTTGATAAAACAATACATTTACCAAAAATTAATTTGGGCAAAATTAATCGCGCAAATTCCGTTTCTATTGATCCCGGAGGAAAAGGAGTCAATGTTTCACGAGCCCTTAAGTCATTTGGAGCAAATACAAGCGCAGTTCTAGTTTGTGGACAATTGAGCCATAGTTGGTTTCAAGAGGCATTGGAGAAATTGGACCTACCTCACACGTTGATTAACGTTAGCGGAACGACGCGTACAAATTTCACATTAGTAGAGTCAAGTGAAACAGTAACAAAAATTAATGAACCAGGTTTTTATCTTGACCAGAAAGACATAGAAAATGTAAAGAAAGCTATCGCTTCGCATGAATTAACAAATTCTTGGGTAGTTTTAGCAGGAAAATTAAACCCGGGTCTTGACCCAGACACCTACTCAAAGTTGGCAACCTTTGCAAAGGAAATGGGAGCAAAGATTGCATTAGACGCAAGTGGCGAAGAACTTCGATTGGCAATTCGTTCGGGCGCGATTGACCTAATTAAACCAAATCTAGAGGAATTGTCCGACTTAGTTGGTGAACCAATTAAATCGATGCAAGAAGCAATTAGTGCGGCGCGTAATATTGTTTCTGCAGGTGTGCCAAAAGTTTTGTGCAGTTTAGGTTCAGATGGTGCAATTCTCGTTACCTCTGAAAGTGTTGTTCATTGTGAACCAACAAAGAAATTCCATGGAATTCCAGTGGGCTCGGGAGATATTCTTTTGGCGATATTCCTTGGTGCTGGAGCCAATGTGAATGCGCTTGAAAAAGCGGTTTCGTGGGCCACCGCATCAGTTCCTTTGGACGGTACTGCAATCCCGTTGCCATCTCAAGCGTCTGAAATTCAAGTTAAGTCTAAAGTTCTTCTCGATGAAAATCGCGAATTATTGGGAGTGGATTAATATGTCTGTTTTCATTGAAGAATTGATTGATTTAGAACTTGTCGCTCGCGACAAAGTAGATGCTATAACTCAAATGGCGCAGTTAGTTGTGAATGCAGGTCGTGGTACAGACACTCTGAAAATTGTCGAAGATGTTTTGGCGCGAGACGCAATGGGGACGCCACAAATTGATGGAATTGCCATTCCCCATGCGCGCACAAAAGGTGTCTCAAAGTCGAGTGTTGTGGTAGCAAGAACAAACGGAGTTTCATTTGATGCCGACGAGGACCTTGCTGAAATACTTTTCTTAATTTTGGTACCAGATCTTGCGGGAGATGAACATATTGAAATTCTTTCCGGATTAGCTAGACGAATGATGGATCCTGAATTTACATCGGCTATCCGAAATGAACGAGACAAGAAGTCAATGGTCCGAATTCTCGAGAAAAGTGGTAAAGAATGAAAATTGTGGTAGTTACATCATGCGCGACAGGAATCGCTCATACTTTTATGGCTGCCTCCGCACTGGAACGTGCAGGAAAAGCTGCAGGTCACGAAATGATTATTGAAACTCAGGGAGCGGGTGGTTACAAACCAACTCCTCCGGATGTTATCGCTTCTGCTGATGTTGTTATTTGGGCAAATGACATTCGGATTCGTGACTCACATCGATTTGATGGTTGCAAGATTGTGAAATCTATTCCAAAGAAAGCAATCAAAGAACCACAAACTTTAATAGCTGAAGCCGAGGCCCTGGCAAAGAGCTGAAAAATAGGTTTCCAAGGGCCAAAGTGGCTCTCTGGAAAAGCAAGCACACCTATAAGAGTTGTAGGTGTTAAGTAGGAAAGGAACCGCATTGAGTTCTGGAACTAAAGTACGTAGCCACTTGATGACTGGCGTCAGTTACATGATTCCATTCGTCACAGCGGGCGGCATTCTCATCGCCTTAAGCTTCCTCATTTCTGGAGACCCGGAGGGTTTCACTAGC
>JAYOWQ010000081.1:0-4920 GCA_038152055.1 Opitutales bacterium
CCGCAGGTCCCACAAAGGGTTCCCCGGCAGTTTCCTCTTCCGCTCCGGGTGCTTCTCCGCATAAGAACAAATCCGCATCCAGATTGCCCACCCCAAAAACAATCTTTCCATTTGGACTGAGCTCCGATTTGCAGGTTTCGCATCCAAGCACTCCTTCCTTTAACCAATCCCATTGTTCCTGCTTGCTTCCCTCTGGAAGGGTAATTTGGGGAGGAGTTAAGAGTGCTGGATTTACTGCCTGCACAGTTGGTTTTGGAACAGATGCCTTGGGTAAAGGTGCAGTGCTTACAGATTCCTCCACAACCGAAGCAACGGCGTCCGGGGTCGGTACAGCAACTGGGGCGACTACCTGGCGTTGCTGGACTGGCGTTGTCACCTTAGACCCTCCAAGTAAATCCTCCAAGGATTGCAGGGTGGAATCCTCCATGTACAACTCACGGATACCTTCAGTACGCTGCCTTTTGAGCTCTTCAAGTATCGCAAGGGCAGCTTCCGCAGGTTCTATTAACCCGGAATCACTCATGATTTTGCCTGAATTCGCTCCACATATTTTGCCAGCAAATCGCACTCGATATTTAGGTGGTCCCCGGCTTTCCTTCCCTGCAAATTGGTTTGATTTAGGGTATGTGGAATCAGCCAGACCGCGAAGGAACTGTCCGTAACTTCGCAAACCGTTAAGGAGCATCCATCGACTGCGATGCAACCTTTATCAACCAGATACTTGGCTGCAGACGGTTCCACAATGACCTGGAGAAACAAATTTTTTCCTCTCTCTTCAAAAATATCAATCCTTCCGAGCCCGTCAATATGACCGGTGACAAAATGACCGCCCAAACGACCATTGGCAGCTAACGAGCGCTCTAGATTTACTTGATCTCCCGGTTTGAGTTCACCCAGATTCGTCCGTTTTAGAGTTTCCTCGAGTAGATCAAAAGATCCCTGAACGGAACCATCCTCTTTCATGGTAAGACAACATCCATTGACTGCAAGACTGGCGCCTGCCTCGAGTCCATCGCCGTCAGCAAAGGGGAGGTCTAATTCCAGCAGCCATGATTCCTGCTGCTCCACCAAGCTTCTTACTACACCAACTCCTTCTACAATTCCGGTAAACATAAGCTTTGGATATCTTTAGGAACTACCGGGCACAAAGGAAAGATAATTTGACCAATATCGGAGGCCGGATAATTTGGATTATTCGTTTCATGCACCTCTACAACTTAATAATCTGTACACTGTTGTTTTCATTTTGCGGAACATTTCTTCCCGCAGGGACTGGTTCCGTTGTGTCGTACCAAACCCTGAAACGCGTCCCTCCCGACTCCATCCTCGTCCTCAGCATCGATGGCAAGAAAATTACTTCCAAATCCGGCATTCTCGAAAGTCAGAAATGGTTTCCCTTGTTGGATCATCTGGAAAAAGCTGGTTCTCCCATACGCAGTTGGTTTTCCGATTCAAATGATAGTGGAATCGTTTGGGAAGACCCCGTTCATTTCTTCGTTCGATTGCACGACGGAGAGCATCCAAGTTTGCAGTTTGGAGCCATCGCGCGCGCAAGGTCTCCCGAACAAGCTGATCGTACTCTTGCTGACCTTGCCGATTTCCTCGGACTCCGCCCATCAAAAAGAAACCCTGAGATTTACCAGAGAACGACCCAACCTTTCGCTATCGGGAGAGCTGGCAATTTGTGTTTTCTTATCGGCAACTTTATCCATGGACAAAAAGAGAATTTGGCGGAAATTGACAGTCAGTTGGACTCTTTCGTTTCCTCTCTTTCCCAAGAATCCGATCCTGAGAGCGTTCCATCTCCCTTGCTTAAACATTCTCTGACAAAAGCAGACCTTGCCGTTTATCTCGAGGGCACGGGTTTAGGGCGGATGTTGGAAAATTGGGAAGGAAACTCTCTCGCAAGTTCCTTCATCCCTCTATTCGATCCTCTTTTTCAATCGACGATTAGCCTGTACTTGGACTCCGGTCCCGGAAATTTCAAACTCCGCATGCACAATTATTCGCATGACAAACCCCGCTCGAATTCTCCGGTCAAGCCCCTTGAAATTGTTGATCAATTGCCAGGCGACGCCCCATTGGTAGCTCGTTTAAGCATACCCAAAGAACAGTTTCTATCCTTTCTTTTCAATGCGGTCGATACGGCATTGAGGTTTCTAACCCGGAATAACTTTGGAGTGGACAGCGAGCTTCCGGGCTTTCAACAATCCGCACGAAATCTGTTAACCTTTCCAAGTGGCGATTTTGTTTTTGCGGGAGGCAGTTCGAGGCTCGAGCAAGTTTCCCTACCTGGTGGCCAGTCAGTTGTGCATTCGCATCCGATTTGGACGGTCGGGGCACGATCCCATGACACAGTTGCCTATAAAGAATTACTGGCGGGAGCCAGATCGGGGATGGGTATAAGTACCTTGTTGAATGCCCATGGAATTCGTTTGGTAGAGAGAACCGATGCGGTCTGGCTATCGACTCCCGAATATTCCCGTGAAATAGAACTTGGACAATCCATCCAGCCTTTAGCTTTTCAGAGAAGAAAACTGCTCAACAACAATTCGTTCGCTCTCGATTTTAATCCCAAAGCCGCTGCACGGGCTCTTCGCAAAACAAACCTACTGAGTTTCGATCAACTGAAAGGAGTCAGTTGGCTAGACGAGTTCAACAATTTAAATCTGCACTTGAATGCTAATAATGAACTTGTCGGGAACTTGCTCCTTTCAAGACTAAAAGAACAGGGATGGAGAGTTATAAGCGAGCGCTTGGCTCAGGAATGGATAGACCGGATAAACGCACGCCTCTTTGCAGGTATCGCGCAAGACGATTTAAATACTGTCATTGAGTCGGTTTCACTTGGCGCTCTTATCAATGCCAACGATCGTTTTGGTCATTCTCCTCTTCATTACGCAGCATACCGCGGAAATACTTACATTGTGGATTATCTGCTCCGTCACGGGGGAAATCCAAATACCCGAGGGGAACACCTATCCACCCCCCTTCACAGCGCTGCCTGGGGAAAAAATCAGGAGGTCGTGGAACTGCTTCTCGAGGATGGAGCAGAGGTGGACGCTCGGACGGACGAGAAGGAAACTCCGTTAATGACGGCAACTCTGCGCGGACAGACCGATATCGTGCAAACTCTGCTTGCCCTGTCCGCCGACCCGCGTGCCGTAGATGCATACGGTACCAACCTCATGGATTTGGCGGGAGCGAGCGGAAATCCGGAAATGGTGGAAATTTTCAAGAAAAACGGTGTCAACACTCACCATCCTCTTCATTTGGCTGCCGGGATTGGAGACATTGGAGCCATAAAGTCCTGGTTGGAATCCGGTCGTTCCATAAACGAACAAGACTCTTTTGGGGCAACTCCCCTTCTTGTTGCGACAGTCGCCGGACAAGTTGATACGGTTCATTACCTTCTCCAACATTCGGCCGATCCGACGATTCAGGCAAAAGATGGTTATTCAATCCTCCATGCCGCCGCTTTTTCAGGCAAAAAGTCATTGATACGAAAGATGCTTGCTTTCGGAATGGATATAAATCAGCGGTTCGGACCCGACAAGATCACTCCGACAGATGTGGGTGAAGAAGGCACTGAGGGGTTACTTTATCTTCGTTCAATGGGTGGGCGATCGGCTTGGGAACTTGGACCCGAATAAGGTTCTTTGCATTTCTACCTCCCAAGGGAAAATACCGGTTTCCCATTCCTTGTCAGCGCTCGATCGACCATACGAGCATTAGGAACGAATTCATCAAGTTTGGACCAAAACAGATCGGAATGATTCATTTCGGCAAGATGGGCGATTTCATGAAAAACAAGATAATTACCAAGCTCTTCAGGCAGAAGAATAATTCGCCAATTCAAGGATATGGTTCCTTTTCGCGAACAGGATCCCCAGCGGGTCTTTTGATCCCCAATCCGTAATCTTCTCGATCTTAGTCCAGTCTTGCGCTCAGCCCATTCCAGCCATTCAGGAAGAAACTGACAAGCCAGTTTCCTGCAGGCTAGCTTGATCAATTGATCCTCCCGCCCCATCGCAGGTAATTGAATCCCAATTTGCTGGTTTCCCAAATTAATCCAAGCACGGTCCGTATCGTGATCCCGAAAAATATTCACTTTACGCTCACCCATACTTGGACCCAGGTAAATTTTCCCACCATCCTCAAAATACTTCCGTAAGGGAACAGGAACCGGAAATTGCTGGCTTTTTCTCTCGAGCCAATTCTGATGATCCATCAAAAATTTCTCTGCGGTTGCCCAAGCCATTCGGGAAGGAAAGGTAAGCAGGGCAAAATCTGTACTTTTCAACCGCAGGTTTATTCTGCGGGTACGCTTACTTTTCCTTAACTCACAGCGAAGGGAGCGAACCTGTCCGTCCTGTTCAAACTCAAGCAGTAGTTCCTTGGTTTGCAGGAACATACTCACCCTTCAATCCAATTTGGAATCTTCGAATTTTTTTATCTGCGAACCAGTAAATTTTCGTAGGGCAGACTCCGGATCAATCCCGGCTTTCCGACAAGCGGCAATGTATTCAAATAATGCCTTACCTGCCTGAGACTCATCCAAGCCTTCTGCCAGTTGATCGACCATTTCCTCATTCCAATCGCCTTTTGATTGAAGCCCTAGTTTACATACTTGCTTATAGGATTTATCTGCATGCAGAGTTGCGGGAAGCTGGGGAGGTAATTCCTTAAATAATTTATTGGTATCATCTTCCCCACGGGCTTTTTTTTCCTCGGTCTTAATTTTTTCCCAGCGGTCAATTACTGCATCCGCATCTTCTTCCTTGTCATCGGGATCTCCAAACACATGGGGATGCCTGCGGACTAATTTCTCGGAAATCTCCCTCGCCACATCCTCCAGATCAAATCTCCCTGCCTCTTCTTCAATCTGGGCATGAAAAACAACCTGCAACAAAAGATCGC
>JAYOWQ010000082.1:0-1716 GCA_038152055.1 Opitutales bacterium
TGTTGGAGGATGAAACGAAACCAAATCTCGAATTTATTTGTTTATCAAACAACTTCCAAAGCGCTGCATACGCTTACACTAATCTTGAGCAAAGCCCATTGGAATACGTCCTTCGACCGAATTTGGACTTCAATCAATCCTCAAATAGCTCAATTTACTTATTATCATCCGTTCAAGCATCAGAACTTAATTTTTGGTTACTCAAGCAGCCTTTATTAAAGAATGAAGTGCCGCAAAATGAGACCGAATATGAGAGTCTATTTTCTGGTTTGGAAAAATACAATTTTTTCCAAACCAGCTTCCTACTTGATCACCCGAGTGATCGTATTGAATCCTTTGATTATGGACCAGGTTTTTTGATTGGAATTGGACGTGAAATAATTGACTTCAACATCGGTCAGGAAATGAAGGCGTTGGAAGAATTCGCTCTATCTGAAAAAATTCTGCTTGAAAAGAATAATACACGCCAACAAAAATTTAATGATCCTCTGAAAGAATTGAAAAAAAGGAAGAGTGCAGACAATGAAGGTGATGTCGGGAAATTTGCCTTTTATCTATTGATTATCGGGGGTGCATTCGCCATTTATTCTGCCCTTGCTCCGCCTGGGTCGAGAGGCAAGAAGAGTTCAGAGGAGAAAGCCGAGGAAGCGCGACGCAAGCGATGGTTGAAAAAGATTTATCAACTCGGTTGGATTGATCGGGAACGCTATAAATTTCTTCTCAGGAGATTGGATGATTTGCCCAAGTTGATGGGCGGCATGCAACCACCGGTTCAATCAGCAGAACTTGAAGGATCTTCCGTACCCTCGGTGGATTTGAGCAAACGAAAGAGGGGGGAATCCGTAGTCAAAACCAAGGATACTTCGGAAGACAAGACATCTTTGTAGGTTTCTAGCGTTTTGATGAATTTGTAGAATTCAGCGGATACCGGACTACTGTCATAAGCTTCCGCATAAATCGCGGATGCCTTCGCATCCGCTTCCCCGTAGATTTCCTGTACCCTTTTGTATGACTCTGATTCTATCTCCTGAAGATCGCGCTCTTTCTTACCAATAATTTTAGCTGCCTCTCCAGCCCCTTCGGATCGGAAACGGGCGGCGATTTGCTGACGCTCACTGACCATCCGTTCGTAAATTCTTCGGCGAACGGTCTCGTTGTAATTGATCCTCTTGAAACGGACGTCCAGCAACTCAATCCCAAAACCAGCCAATTTACTGGCAGCCTTTTCAAAAATTTCCTGCTCGACTTTTTCGCGTCCAATCCTGATCGGATAAAGCATGCCCACGTTCCCCATCCCTTCAGTCAGCGATTTATCCGTGACCGCTACACGATCCTTGGATGTACGCACGATCTCTATCAATTCGTGCTTGGCCACCGCGTTGCGGGTTTCACTACCAAGAATATCATCCAACCTGGACAGTGCACTGCGTTCATCTCGCAAACGAAGAAAATACTGCATGGCGTCACTGATGCGCCAGCGGGCATAAGTGTCGATCACAAGATAGGTCTTGTCTTTGGTGGACATCTCATTGGCCGGTCCATCCCATGGAAGAAAGCGTTTCTCAATCCGGTTCACTTCCTGAATGAAAGGCAGACGAAAATGGAGTCCCGCATCCGTCACCGGTTCACCCACAGGCTTTCCAAACTGGGTGAGGATGACCTGATCGGTCTCCTTGACCACGTAGGTACATAGATAAAAAGCAATCGCTCCAAGAA
>JAYOWQ010000082.1:1726-4873 GCA_038152055.1 Opitutales bacterium
CTCCAAGAATGATTAGAATGGCAAGTCCCTGAGCCTTCATCGTACGAGCCCTCCTTTTCCATTTTCGTTTAGTTGCAAAAGAGGAAGAATTTGAGAGGCATCTTCGTCCAAGATGATTTTCCTTCCCATCTGAGGCACGACTTCTTTCATCGATTCAAGATATAGACGCGTACGGGTAATTGCAGGAGCCTTTTTGTATTCGGCGAGCATGGATTTGAAACTGGCCACGTCCCCAAGGGCTTCATTAACCCGCTTGAGAGCATAACCTTCGGCCGCCTGAATTTTCTGATCGGCAACCCCGCGGGAACGAGGAACCTCCTTGTTATACTCTCCATTGGCTTCGTTGATCATGCGTTCTCTCTCCTGCTGGGCCTGATTGACCTCATTAAAAGATGCCTGTACCGGCGGTGGCGGGTTGACGTTTTGCAACTGAATCTGGTCAATTCCAATACCTAGTTCATATTTATTGACCAGAGCTTCAAGACGATCGCGCGCTTCCTCTTCTATTTCCTGGCGGCCGATGGTTATAACTTCGTCCACCGTTCGATCACCCACCACCGTTCGCATAACCGATTCAGAAACGTAACGAAGGGTGCCCTCGGGATCCAAGACGTTAAAAAGGTAGAGGCGTGGATCACTAATACGATACTGAACGATCCACTCGACTTCAGCGGCATTAAGGTCACCGGTAACCATGCTTTTTTCCCGGTCTCGCGTACGGGGCTCGGAAAACTGGTTCAAATTATTTGCCCCCAATGTGGCGAATCCGAATTCCTGCTTGAGCTGGCGACGCACAGGCAGTACGTAAACCTTGTCAATGCCATAGGGCGCTTTGAAGCGTAAGCCTGGTTCCACTGTCTTGAGATATTTGCCAAACCTCAGGACAACGCCCTGAGACTCGGCTTGCACCGTGTAGGTAGAGGTGATGACTCCGCTAATTAACGCAATTGCAATAATGACCCAAAGGATCAATCCGTTGCGTACGAATTCAGGAATACGAATTTCTATTGGTTCGTTCATATAAAAAGAGAACAATCAAAAGTAAGGGCAAGCGGAGGTCAAGCCGTTGCCAAAAACTTTTGGGAAAAGAGTTTCATTCAATACTGTATTTCTCGCGGATGGATCGCCGGAGATAGACTGCATCATAACAAAAGCCTCCCTCCTTCTCATCCTCGAGCATGCGAATTGTCTTGGTCACGAAAGGAATGTCACGCAAGAACGGGTCATCCAAATGGTAATGTTGATGAAAAGGATAAGCTGAGGGCGTCTGATCAAAAGAGGAACCCGATTCGGAATCCACCACCTGAAAGAAGGAATATCCTGAATCCAGTGTGACTTCAGAGCATCTCAAAAGGCAAAGATCTCCGGTGACGGGATGATCCCCACCCCGAAAAGTAACTCTTCGGAGATCCTGCCCGACCGTTGTCTCCGAATAATATCCGGGCCCGTAAATGCTACCGGCGCCACAACCCGCAAGAAATGCGGACAGAACTAGGGAAGGAAGAGCTTTGCAAAGAATGGACACGGCTACCTTACTAGCTTGATTATATCTGCCAAACAAGGCAGGAGTCATCGTTCATGACGTTTCGCGCTTGGCCTCCCGTTTGCGGGTGGTGAAGTCTAAAATTCGTTTTCGCAGACGAATTAGTTTGGGAGTGACCTCCACCAACTCGTCACGACCGACGTATTCTATGGCCCGTTCCAATGAGAAACGGATGGGGGGAGTCAAAGCTTCGGATTTGTCGCTACCAGCCGCACGATGGTTCGTAACGTGCTTGGCTTTGGTCGGATTGACCGGCAAATCTTCTGCCCGAGGGTTTTCACCAACGATCATTCCCTCATACACCTCTTCTCCCGCGCCAATGAACAATTTACCACGGGTCTCTATGTTACGGAGGGCGTAAGTCATCGACTCGCCTTTTTCCATAGAAACCAGGGTTCCTGTCTGTCGAGTACGGATCTCGCCTGTTACCGGGCGGTATTCAAGAAACAGATGAGACAGAATACCCTGTCCACTGGTAATGTTGAGTACCTCAAATTCCAATCCGATCAATCCGCGTGTAGGAATAATCGCCTGTAAACGCGTCCATCCATTCGATGCCGACATATCCTGCACCTGCCCCTTGCGATTGGCCACGGCCTGCATGCATCCACCGAGACAATCGTCGGGAACTTCAAGATAAAGCGTTTCGTAAGGCTCATGCTGCCGACCATCAATTTCCTTACGAATAACGGATGGGCGACTAACCAACACTTCGAAACCTTCCCTTCTCATGGTTTCCACTAAGACCGCAACCTGCATCGCTCCCCTCGCGCTGACCTTGAATTCAGTTGAATCATCTCCATCCTCCACTTTTATCGAGACATTGGTGCGGGCTTCACGGAAAAGACGTTCGCGAATCTCGCGGGAGGTAACCCGGTCTCCGTCCCGTCCGGCCAAAGGACCGTCGTTCACTGAAAAGGACATCATTACCGTTGGAGGATCAATCTGAACGAAAGGAACGGCCTCAGCCTCTGGCACACCCGAGAGAGTTTCCCCGATATCCACCTCCTCAAACCCGGAGACCCCTATGATATTTCCTGCAACTCCCTCGGCAAGGTCTTGCGTGGAAAGAGCGCTGTATTCAAAGACCTTGGTTACCTTGGCCCGTGGAGAAACACCGCTTTCTCCGATCCGCCAGACTGGATCTCCCGCCTTGACCCTACCTGATAATACCTTACCCACTGCAATACGACCAACGTAGTCGGACCAATCCACATTGCTCACCAGCATTCTGAAATTTGAATCATCTTCAATTACCGGGGGAGGAACCCGATCGATAATGGCCTGAAACAGGGGCATCATATCCTTTCCTTCATCCTCCAGGGAAACCTTGGCAAATCCTTCCTTGGCGCTACCAAAAAGAAAAGGTGCGTTGAATTGTTCGTCACTGGCTTCAAGTTCAAGAAAGAGCTCGAGCACCAAGTCCTGCATCTTTGCAGGCTGGGCATTCGGGCGATCGATCTTGTTTACAAAGACGACGGGTAACAACCCAGCCGCCAGAGCCTTCTGTAAGACAAAGCGAGTCTGAGCCTGTGGCCCTTCATGGGAGTCAACCACCAGCATCACCCCGTCCACCATTTTCATTACCCGTTCCACCTCACCGC
>JAYOWQ010000083.1:0-4472 GCA_038152055.1 Opitutales bacterium
GGAGATTCGGAAAAACCAGCGAGCAAATTCAGCAACCCGCACACGCCTGATGATTCTAAGAACACTTGCCACCATTATTCTCTGGGGATTGCTCGGGGGAATTGTTTATGGACTGAAAGAACCGGGAGCGATGTGGATTCTCAATCTCTGTGCAACTCTCACTCTTTTTGAAGTGTACACCATTCTGGGAAGAATTGGATTTGCCGCCAACCGCATCACCGGCTTGGTAACGGGTGCCTGCATGATCCCGATTGCGTTCTATTTTCCTGGAGCTGGAATTGATGCCCTTGCAGTGGGTGCCCTCTTCTCATCCGCTGCCTGCGTGGTCTTTCCACAGGATCAGCGCGGGTTGTATGTAAAGCGCCTCCTTCCCACCTTCTTTGGGCTGTTATTTGTAACCTTTCTTCTGCACTACTTCGTTCGTATTCTTCGACTGACTGATCTTCCGGAAAACCCGGACGCGATCGGATTTGGCCTCTTCTTCTGCCTCTGGATCGTACTGGTTGCGAAGTTTAGTGATATCGGAGCCTTGCTGGTCGGCAAAACCATTGGCCGGACCAAAATGGCTCCTTCCATCAGTCCCGGCAAGACGGTAGAAGGATTACTGGGAGGATTAGCTGCCTCGGCCGGAATCGGTGCCCTAATTCCATGGTTGGCCAGTACACATCTCTCTCATTTATTCGATTTTGGGACATGGACATTTGAGCCATCACAAGGAGCACTCTGGGGATTGGTCATTGCGATCGTTTCTGTGATTGGTGATCTGATTGCATCCGTGCTCAAACGCCTGGCGGGCATGAAAGACTCGGGTGGAGCCATTCCTGGGATTGGAGGTCTGCTCGATTTGACCGACAGTTTAATTCTTTCTGCCCCCACTGGATACTTCATTATTCTTCTTCTATAAGCTATGGGACCAGCCCGAAATGTTGTCCTATTGGGTGCCACTGGGTCGATTGGGGAAAGTACCCTAAAGGTTATCGGCAAACACAAGGATCGTTTAAAGTTAATTGGGATCTCTGCCCATCAACAGGGAAAAAAACTTTGTCAGATTGCACATGAATTCGGGGTAAAAAACGTTCATCTTGGCTGTAATCACGAGCTCCGCACAAACCTGCCTGCAGGCGCGCGTTTTTCAACTGGGCCCGATGCCTTGAATGAACTTGCCGCCTTTGAAGACGCAGATCTGGTGGTGGTTGCGGTAGTGGGCGCAGCAGGACTAGCACCTACTCTCGCCGCACTTGAAGCCGGAAAAGATGTGGTGCTTGCTAATAAAGAATCCCTGGTGGTCGGTGGTGAACTGGTTATGGAAACCGCCCGGCGTACCGGTGCCCGCATACTTCCTGCCGACAGTGAACACAATGCTGTTTTTCAATGCCTACAAGGACAGGAGAACAAAGAATTGGATTCCTTGGCACTGACTGCATCCGGGGGACCATTTCGAGACCTGCCTTTGAGTAAACTTGCGAATGTCACTCCAGAACAGGCACTGAAGCACCCGAATTGGGTAATGGGGCCCAAAATCACTGTTGATTCAGCAACTATGGCAAACAAAGGACTCGAACTGATAGAGGCTAAGTGGCTCTTCAATCTACCCTCGGAAAAACTTCACGTATTAATCCATCCGCCAAGCGTTGTTCATGCTATTGTTCGCTTTGTAGATGGTTGCAGTCTTGCTCAAATGTCTCCGCCTTCCATGACCTTCGCCCTGCAGAACGCCCTGCTCTTCCCAGAGCGCCTTTCCGGAGTGGAAGAAGGTCTGGATCTAACGACTTCGCTGAAACTTGACTTTTCTCCTCCCGACTTGAAAAGATACCCATGTCTGGGCTTGGCCAGAGATGCGCTTGAGCAAGGACATTCCGCTCCTCTCGTATTCAACGCCGCAAATGAAATTGCGGTGGGTGCTTTTCTCTCGAATCGAATTGGCTTTGTAGAGATTACACACATTATAGAAAGTACCTTGAATAGCTTTAATCACCAGTCTGCAAATAACTTGGAAGACCTTGTGTTCTTAAATGCCAAGGCAAGATCACTTGCCGAAGTTGAAGTCAATCGAATTTCAGTTTAAAGCACTTTCCGCTCAGATACATCATGGACATCATTTACGACGTATCCTTTTTATTCGTCGCCCTGTTTGCACTTGGATTTACGATTTTCATCCATGAATTGGGTCATTTTCTTGCCGCACGTCAGCGAGGACTTGTCGTAACGCGCTTTTCTATTGGCTTCGGACCAAAGTTGTTCGGATGGACTCGCAACGGAGTGGAATATCGCCTTTCGGCGATACCATTCGGAGGATACGTCGCTCTACCACAACTCTCCGAGATGGGGCGATTGGAAGGAAATGATCCTAGTCGAGATGAAAACGGGGAGCATTCCGAGAGTAAAAAATCCGTCTGGGATGATTTTGACGAAGACGCTGAAAAAGCTGCCGAAGAAGAACCGTTACCCAAAATCAGTTACTCGGACAAGATGATCGTATCGGTCATGGGAGCTGTATTTAACGTCCTGCTCGCTTTCGCTCTGTCAGCAGTCTTGTGGTTTTTCGGCTATGACGTTACCGATTCTCAATTGACCACCAATATCGGGTATGTGGCAGATACCGTTGAAAGATGGAATCCTCTTGTTGAGGAGGGAGAAGAAGTGACCTCACCAGCCAAGAAAGCCGGATTATTGGCCGGTGACAAGATTTTGGCTATCGACGGGTCCCCGGTCGATGATTTCATGGATATTCAAAACCGAATCATTACCGGCAAACTTCAAACCGCACAGGGCAGAAGACTACTCAATTTGACAATCCTACGAAACGGCAAGGAAATGAAATTGGAGGTTTTCCCCGAGATCTGGGGACCTGAGGAAATTAGAGTGATAGGGATTGGTCCGAAGGAAACCTTTTTCATAGGAGATCTATCTCCTGACATGCCGGCGGTACAAGCTGGTCTTCAAGTGGGTGATCAACCAATTTCCATCAACGGACAGGCCATTCATTCCTTTAACCAGCTTGTTGATTTATTGGAAAAGGCGCCTGACAAGGAAAGTATTTCGCTAACCGTCCGACAAGGGGGCGAACGTGGCCCTGAGCGTACCTTTGAAATAATTCCCGTGGAAAAGGAAATCCTATTGTCCGGCATCCCAACCCTTCGTAAAATGATCGGTTTTCGCCCGCAATTTAAAATCGTAACAACTTTCCCTAATCCTATCAGCCTGATATACAGCAGGGTAAAGGACATGTACTTGACGCTTTCCGGGTTGGTCAGCCCGGCATCGGACGTAAAGCTCCGCAATATGAGCGGGCCTGTCGGAATCGTCAATCACCTGAGCGTTTTTGCAAAGATCGGCTTTAAGAAACTTCTTTGGTTCGTCGTTTTTATCAATGTTAATTTGGCTATTTTAAATCTCTTACCGATCCCTGTTTTGGATGGAGGACACATGCTTTTTGCGACTGTCGAAAAATTGCGAGGCGAACCGTTGCCGCTGGCATTTCTCGAGCGAGCGCAAATGCTCTTTGTCGCCTTGCTTTTTTCATTCATGCTCTACGTCACTTTTTTTGACTTCCAGCGAATTCTTCCTTTCTAACTTACAATCTTTTATCATGGACCCGGCGTCCAGTTATTGCGACTCACGTTTCAATCCGACCAGAAGGAAGTCCAGCGAAGTAACTTTAGGTTCCTTGACCATTGGCGGACTCAACCCCGTGCGGGTCCAGTCCATGACCACAACCGATACTTTGGATATTGACGCCACTGCCGCTCAAGCGATTGAACTTGCCGAAGCCGGTTGTGAAATTGTTCGGATCACTGCGCCCAATGTTCGAGCAGCAAGGGCTCTGGGCGAGATCCGCAAAAAGATAAGGGAGGCAAAAATCGATGTTCCACTGGTGGCGGATATTCATTTCATGCCTCAGGCAGCCATGGAAGCCGCTGAGCATGTCGAAAAAGTCCGGGTAAATCCGGGCAATTATGCCGACCGGAAAAAATTTCAAACCCGGGAATATTCGCACTCCCAGTATGAAGAGGAACTCGAGCGCATCCACGATGCTTTCAGCCCACTGGTTCTACGATGCAAACAACTGGGACGGGCGATGCGAATAGGCACCAACCACGGCTCTCTCTCCGACCGGATCATGAACCGCTTTGGCGATTCCCCGAGAGGCATGGCGGAGTCCGCACTGGAATTTCTACGAATTGCCCGCTCCCATGACTTTCACCAAATGGTGCTGTCAATGAAATCGAGCAACCCCAAGGTAATGATTGAGGCATATCGCCTAGTGGTTTCTTTAATGAACGAGGAAGGCATGGATTATCCCCTCCATCTCGGAGTCACCGAAGCCGGAGACGGCGAGGACGCAAGAATCAAGAGTGCCATAGGAATAGGCTCATTACTTTGGGATGGGTTGGGTGACACCCTGAGAGTTTCGCTAACCGAGGATCCGGTTGCCGAAATTCCCGTTGCTCGTGATCTGGCAAAGCGGGCAG
>JAYOWQ010000084.1:0-4365 GCA_038152055.1 Opitutales bacterium
AAGTAAGTCTTCTCGGCATCGTAAATCAATCCACCGAACAAGGAATTCATGGTCAATTCCTGCTTGTCGAATTCCACCAACTCGGCAATTTCCTCGGCCAGTTCGTAAGGATTGATGGTTTTGGGGACGGATTGGAGAAATGCGGGGTTGTTGATTTCGAAGCTGAGGAGCGTTTCGTAGGTGGATGACCAGAAAGCGCGGGAATTGGGTCCATCGGGCGAGTAGGTTTCGTCCTCCTCGTGCGCGCCGGCCGGAACGTCGATCTTCGAAGTGAAGATTTCCCCGAGTTCAAAGTCCAGAAGCACGGCGGATCCGCGGGGGTAGGACTTGAGTGGATCATAATGGAGATTGGAAAACAGATCGAAGAAATCGTCATCTTCATCCTCGTGCAATAGAATCACCTGTTCCTCGAAAGCCGCGTAGAGGGCTTCCTCGGTGGTGTCGGGCAGGCTGTCAAGAAAGTCGGGATTGCTATCTTCCAACCCGGCCACCACCTCTTCGAAATCCTCCCAATACTGATTGCCGTTAAGCCCGATGGGAGAGAAGTCATCGTCATTCCATGGATCTCCCTCGTGTACTTCCTCCTTCGCAACGTAGAGTTGTCCGTGGGCCAGGCTGATGATGGAAAACTCCCCTGGGCGGTAAAACTTCTGGGGATGGTAGACCAAATCGTTGAAGTCGAACCAATGGAAAGAAAGCAAACCCCATTCGTGGGTTTCAAAGTTGTAGAATTCCGAACCATAAACTTCCATCCATCCAGTGGAGGCGTTGTAGACGAAGGGATGGGTTTCTTCCGACGTCCAGTTCCATGAAGGAATCAAGTCGGAATCCAGGTTGAACTTGTAAAACCAGAAGGATTCGTCGCTTTCCGTATTGGCCAGGTATATCCATCCGTAGCTTGAATGAAACGCCCAGTTCTCCTTTTGCAACCGAAGTCCAAACCAATCCAGCCTGGTCTCGAATGGGTTTTCCACAACGGTTTCCAATTCATGCATCAACCCGCCAACTGCCAGCGCCAACTTGGTGACGTTTAGGTCCGGCTCGTTAAGAATGTCATCGAGTTCTGGCTGTGCGTCTAGAAAAGTTTCGTTGCTTGATAGCTCGGTTGTCGTTTCTGTTGCTGTTTTCCAATAGGTGGAATTGGGAGGACTTACACCAGTCACCGATTGCTTGGCAGTGTATATTTCTGAATCTCCCTCGCTAAGAACTACGGCTTCGCCGGCAGAGTAGGATTTGCTTGAATCATAAAGTAACTGTGACCAAAAATCCTGTGCGGCAAGACTGCAGGAAAAAAGAAGCGCGCCAATGAGCGCCAATATCGGTTTTTTCGTCATGCGGATGAAGTGGTTTGAGATATTAATACCAAGTCTAATGGAATTCAATGAATATGCAACGCTCAAAGGATAGAGCAAATCCCTGAAAAGATCAAATTTCACCAGTCCAGTGGGCAAGGAATCCGCAGGTTTTCTCCCATGGGGTACGGTTGAACGATCAAACATGGGCCCGGTAAAAGGGCCGCCCGAAGCGGATCAGAGAAAATCTACCGATAGGGACAGGGTTTACTTGCCAGCCATGAATCGAAGGGCGATTTCGGCGAGCTTGTTGGCTTGTGAAATGACGTTTGCCGAGGATTGGATGAGAATCTGAGTCTTGGCCAGACGGGTGGACTCCTGGGCGACGTCCGTATCCGTGATTCTGCTCTTGGCCAGTTCCAGGTCCTGGAACGACCGGTTGTTTCGGAGAATTTCGAAATTCAGACGCGACTTTTCAGCCCCAACCTGAGCCATCGCTTCGGTGACGTTCTCAAGAAAGCCCGCAAATTCACCTTGCTCGAAATCCGCGAGTCCGGGGTAGATTTTGGTGACGGTGGTGACTTGGGCCGTTGTCGACGTCGTGGTACTTGTCGTTCGACTGCCCGATATTTGCAAGTCATCGAAGAACATGCCCGTCGGCCCCCCGGCATTGCTTACCTTCACGGTAATCTGGTTGGTTCCATCCACCAATACGTTGGGAATGGTCGTGGTGCCATCGACCACGATGCCGGTAGCCGTCGATTGCAACGAGAACGCTTGCAGGGCTTTGAATTCTTGCGGAAAATTTATTCCCATGTCCTGCCCGTTCAAGAGGATGCGTCCCGCGTTGTCGGTTGCCGCCTTTCCACTGATTTGCACGTCATCCAAGTCCACACCCGTCAGATCGAATGACATGGAATAGAGATAGTTTCCCACGCCTCCATTACTCAGCCCCACCCATTTTCCGATGGTTCCGGAATCATTCGCCCATAACGGATGCTTGTACCTGACGACGGAGTTGGATAGGCCCGTGACCGTCCAGTTCAGGTCCGTGGCTCCAACGGCTATTGGAGAACCGTCCGGGTTTATTCCGGTCGCCCCCGCTTTTGTGGTGATGGGAGAGTTGACCGTGGAAGTCGTGGTCGTGGTGGTGGTCACGTCCTTGGTTTCCTTTTTGTATTCTCCAAGTACGGCGCCGGATGCGGCTGCGAATTCCCCTTTGAGGAAATTTCGTGCCAGGCTTACCACCTGCCCGATGGAATCGTTTCTGCCGGAATACGCCTGCAGGGCGTGGTTCGTGACCTCGACCGAGGTGAACAGGCTGATACCGTTGAATTTTTCCCGGCTTAGCACCCCGAATTCCTTTTGCAGTTCCAAAAATTCCTTGTCGTAATTTTCCCGGTCGCCCTCGTTCTTGGTGGTGTCGGACCACATCGTCTTCAACTCGCTCATACGGGTAAGGATGGAACCGGCGACTTGCAGGGCCCCGTATTGCATGTCGAGAAAGGAAACCGCATTGCGTTCGTTATGTTCCGTTCTGCTTATTCTTTTCAGACGGCTCTTCATCTTTTCACTCACGGAGAGAGCGCCCGAATCCTCGGAAGGGTTTGCAATCCTTTCCCCGGAAGACAACTTGTCGATGCTTGCCCTGTGGCGGGCCATCGCTCTGTCCAGGTCGTACCTGGCCATCGAAGTTGGCGAGCTGGTGCTTAATGAAAAATGCATGGCCTGTTGAAAAATTACCCCGAAGGGATTCATAATAGATCGGTGCTTTTTCCAGGAATTTTAGCGATTATCGATTTTTCCCTCTAAGCGCGCGTTTTTTCAGCTTGCAATGACCGGTTGCCCGATTCGCCACCTGCCGGGAGGCGGAAAACATTCGTTCCGCCTACCTTGAATCCCTCGAATACCGTAGCCGGTACCGGCAGAGACTGACCGCTGAAAAACGGGAAAACAACTTTGCCGCAGCCTGGATGCAGACCAGGACGGGGACGATGGACGGTAGCAACTGGGTTGAACTTCCCGAGGAGGAAAGAGGGACGATGAGGCAAAGGTTCGTCCGGTATCACCAAAAATAGAATATTACCCTAATTCGGTATTCGAAATAATTGGTTTTATGAAAAGTTTTATTTAAAAATGCTATCCGAAATTCACCCACAAAACTAGTCCTTGCATTCAGTAACTTTATTTAGCAAAGTAATGCACAATCGATGTGCATTTCTTTGTTCAAAACCCAATTTTTAGTTGCTCTCGCGCGTGCGTGATCCGCAAGTAATGATAACCAATGTATCATCATCCAAGGCATCGTTAGTGGATCAGTCTGTGCTTGGCCGTTTCAAAGGGTTCGTTTTTTTCCTTTGTTCGTTTCTGCCCGCCTGTCTCTATGCGGGTGAATCTTTTTCGCTGAGCGGTGGCGGGTTTTCTTCCCCGTACTTCACTTTTACCGATGGGGACGGGCAAACTCCGGACTTTTCCACCCAGCCACTCTACCGTGGGGAGTCTTATGAATTTAATGCAACCGGAGTGTCCACCAGTCACCCCTTCATGATCGGGGAGAGTTATGGGGATACAAGCTCCAGCTTGGTCAGCGGTGGTCCGATATCCGGATCCAGTGGTACAATTACCGTAACGATACCATCCGATTTCAATGGTAGTTTGTATTATTTTTGCACGAACCATTCCGGCATGGTTCAGGAATTTACCATTGCCACGCCCAACCATGTTGTTGATCTCAACTCCACGGTCAGCCTGGAAATGATCTGGGTGGAGCCGGGCACTTTTACGATGGGCAGTCCGGTAACAGAAACGGGCAGGCAAACGAATGAGACAGAGCATAATGTCATTCTGACTAAGGGTTTTTACCTTGGAAAGTATGAGGTAACTCAGGCACAGTACGAGGCGGTGATGGCGGGGAATACCGATGGGCTTAATGCCACGCCAAGCAACTGGCCAAACAATCCCAACCGTCCGGTGGAGAAGGTATCCTGGGATGATATACAAAAATTCCTTACCCGTTTGAATGCACAGGAGGCGGGCAATATCCCTGCAGGGTGGGCGTATGTATTGCCCACCG
>JAYOWQ010000085.1:0-4341 GCA_038152055.1 Opitutales bacterium
CGGACGAGGATGGATTGCCCGACTCCATGGAAATCGAATTTGGGAGCAATCCAACGGAATCGGATTTCGAACTCGTACGATACCTAAAAGGTCTGGGCGAGGAGGATGCCCGCAATTCCATATTCAGCGACCTAAGCGCCCACGGACTGGTCAGCAAAGAGGAGTACGAGCAAATTCGACAGCAAGTCGAACTAAGCGGTGACACGAACGCAACCCCCTACACGCCCGACTGGTTCTACTTGCCGGAACGCGGGTGGTTATGGACGAGCAAAGCCGCCTATCCTTACTTCTTCGACTCCAATTCCAGTGGTTTCCTCTATTTTCAGGCGGGTTTCGAAAAACCACGATTCTATGACTTTGAAGAGGAAGAGTGGTTCACGCTGGAATAGGAAACCGGTCACAAACTCCCAGGGTCAGTCCTTTTTTCCTGAACGATCCCCCTCTCTGGCTTAGTCCACCTCACCGTAGGCAAGACGGAAGCCGACGTAGTCCCCTCTTATATGAGGTTGATATTTGAACCGACTGGATGACCTCAGGTAATTTTTCGCGGCATTCCATGATCCACCACGGGTGACCCTCGATACTCCGCCTTCCGGACCCTTGGGATCGGTTTGCCGAGTCTGCGGATAAGGCCCGTAAAAGTCCGCCGTCCATTCATCCACGTTCCCACACATGTCATGAAAGCCAAAAAGGTTGGGCGGATAGGAACCAACCGGCTTGGTTCGCCAGATTCCACTGGCCTCGTAATTGGCTGTTTCAGGCGCGATGAATTCGCCAAAGGAATAGGCCGTAGTCGTTCCCGCCCGGCACGCATATTCCCACTGGGCCTCGGTTGGGAGGGAAAACTTCCATCCACGGGGTGGGCGTTCCATTTTGTTCAAGGTATCGCAAAACTTTACCGCATCTTCCCAGGACACCATTTCCACAGGCAGGTTTTCTCCCCTGAAAGTACTGGCATTTACACGGAGAACCTTCTCGAACTGTTCCTGAGTGACCTCGTACTTCCCCAGGTAAAATCCCTTCGTAAGCAAAACGGGATGAGCCGGCGAGTCTTTATCCGGACCGGGCCCCATCAGGAATCCACCGGGTGGGCACCAGATCATCTCCATGTTCTTGGCGGACTTGACGAAATAATTTTGCTTCGGAGCATATCCATCAACGGTGCTCGCAAGACGGCTGGTGTCGATGGTGGCGCTTGAAACTCTGGACAGTTCCAAAACCTTGGCGATCTCTGCCTTTTCCACTTCGGTCATTTCCACGACTTCTGCGGATTCTCCGGTTTTCGCTCCCGCTTTTCTGGCCGTTTCCACCGGGCTTACCTCATTTGCGCCATCCAGAAAGTCCACCCGACCTTCCAGCACCGCCAGCTCCGTAAATCCGGCGTTGGTGGATACTTTGAAGCGGGTACCCCTGATTCCTGACTGGGCGACCTCGGTCGTGACCAGGAAGGAAGATGCCCTGCTTAGCTTGGGCACTTCGAGCACCAAATCCCCTGCATCCAGCGAAAGCGAAGTTCTGGACGGACCGGTTTCTCTTTCCAATTCATTCGCATTCAGCTTCGTTCCCTTGAATGCTTTTTGATAAAGGGCGGTAAGCGCCAGTTTCGTATTCTCGCCCATGTGAGCAAGCGTGCCGTTGGTAAGCAGCAAGACCGCTTCCGACCCGCCACCGGTGACCAGGGTCGCGCCCGTGCCTATCGGTTCTCCAACGATCGCCGGGCGTGGCTTGGGGTCGGAATATCTGTCGCGATTAGCCGTGATCACTTCCACCTTTCCTTTGAAAGAAGTGACGATCACCCCACCCTTGCCCTCGTCCTCGAAGGGTTGGGGTTCGGCAAACAAAGACAGTTCATGGGCTTTCTCCACATACTGCTGATCGGCAGGAGAAAACCCAGTCAGCGGTACGGTAAAGATACGACCCGATGAATTTTCAATCCGTACCTTGTCCCCGACCATCTCCAGGTAGCGGGCCTCGAGAGTACGCCCGTCCGCACTCGTCCACGTACGGATTGGTTCGCTGGCAAGAAGTGTTAAAGCGATGAGAAATAGGCAGGTTTGAGCAAGGCTCCTCATCAATTAGTCCATCTTCTTGAAGGCCACACGAAAACCTATGTATCTCTCTTTGCGGTCTGGTTTACCTTTAATTCTTCCTGCTGCTTTAACGTATCTTAATGAAGCAATCCATCCCCCCCCACGCCTCACAAACGCAGGCGCTGAGACAGGACCTTGGGGATCAATCGCTAAATTCTGAGAATAAGGTCCAAAATAATCATTACACCACTCGGCAACATTTCCATGCATGTCGTAAAACCCCCAGGAGTTTGGTGAATAAGAACCAGTTTCTAGTGTCTTTTTTAACTTACTTCCAGGGTAGTTTGCATGATTGGGGCTAATCGTATTTCCCCAACTGTATGTTGTGGTAGTTCCGGCTCTGCAGGCATATTCCCATTGGGCTTCCGTAGGTAATGAAAACTTCCAGCCCCGCCTATTCTCCCTTTTTGAAAGGATTTCACAAAATTCCACTGCATCATTCCAGCTTACCATTTCGACGGGAAAATTATCACCTTTAAATCTGCTCGGATTATTACCGGTGACTTTTTGGTACTGCTCCTGGGTCACTTCATACTTTCCAAGGTAAAATCCTTCAGTAAGAATTACTGGATGGGCGGGTGAGTCTTGCCTGTTTTCATCCGGCCCCATTACGAAACTTCCCGGTTTACACCATATCATTTCCAAGCCGATTGATCTGACCGTGAAAGTAGGCTTTTGCGAATACCCGTCCACGGTATTGGCCATGCGTTTCAAATCGATTGATGCGGATGCCTGTTGGCTCCGCCCTACCTTGTTCTTCACTTCATCCTGCTCAGGAGCGCTCATTTCTCCCACTTTCACAGGGGCACCTTCCGTTGATCCCGCCTTCTTAAAACTTTCGACCGAAATTTGCTCTTTTACACTATCCAAAAAATCCACCCTGCCTTCCAGTACCGAAAGTTCAGCCGAATCCGCACGAGCCGATACCTTGAACTGTGTACCTCTGATTCCCATTTGAGCCACTTCAGTACTTACAAGAAAGGAAGATTCCTTGCCCAGTTTTCGGACTTCCAAAACCAGGTCACCCTGCAAAAGTTTTAGACCGGTACGGCTGGGACTGGCCTCCCGTTCCAACTGACTTGCTTTCTGCTTCGTCCCCTTGAAAACCTTCTGATACATAGCGTTTAGTACAAGCTTCGTATTCTGGCTCATATGAATCAAAGTTCCATTGGTCAGGAGTAAATCCGCTTCCGCACCCTTACCAGTGCTTAAGGTGGAACCAGACGCAATGGATTCCCCCACAATCACATTCCTTGGTTTGGGATCGATATAGCGGTCCGTCTTCTCAACCAGCACCTCCACTTTCCCTTTGGCGGAAGTAATAATCACACCACCTCTTCCTTGATCTTCGAAGGGTTGGGGTTCGGCAAACAAAGACAGTTCATGGGCTTTCTCCACATACTGCTGATCGGCAGGAGAAAACCCAGTCAGCGGTACGGTAAAGATACGACCCTGCGCATTTTCAATCCGTACCTTGTCCCCGACTATCTCCAGGTAGCGGGCCTCGAGAGTACGCCCGTCCGCACTCGT
Source organism: Opitutales bacterium (assembly GCA_038152055.1). Taxonomy (GTDB): domain Bacteria; phylum Verrucomicrobiota; class Verrucomicrobiia; order Opitutales; family Seribacteraceae; genus Chordibacter. The sequence goes on from JAYOWQ010000085.1 coordinate 3,621, forward strand.
CCAAGTACGGATCGGTTCGTTAGCGGCGAGTGTGAACCCGAGGAAAAGCAGTAAAATTAAAGCAAGGCACTTCATCCTCCGAACCAATCACCCATCGGTAGATTGGTCAATTTTTTGATAGTTCCTTAAAAATCACCTTACAGGGAGTTTTTCCTCTTTGTAAGCATTTACGAGGCTAGCGCGTATAGACATGCAAATTTTTTTAGGATTACTCAAACTTACATCGCAGTTGACGGCTAGTTTGTACAACTCTTTGATTCAAGTATGAGAAATACAGCCCTTCTTTTTATAATATCTTTCCTTACTCTTGTTGCTTCGGTTATTGCCCAAGTCTCCGATCAAGCTCACCCTGACAAAAAGAAGTTTTCATTAACACCTGTTGCCGATGCAGTAGCCAAGGATGAGGATTTCCCTACATGGTTTCTATCTACCGGATTACACCACACTCATGGACTTGTAGCTTGGTTTCCCTTTAACGGTCATGCGTTTGATGAATCTGGGTCTGGTCTACATTCTACTTTGAACGGTCCTCAACTCACTAGAGATAGACATAGTCGAATCGACAGAGCTTATTTTTTCGATGGCTTAGATGACTACATAAGAATCGAATATAATCCCAAAGCTAATCCTAAGAACTTTACTCTTTGTGTTTGGGTAAATCCTGACAAAGGAAAAGCTGGCATTCAGACTGTCCTAAGAAATACCCATCATCCCGCTGGGA
>JAYOWQ010000086.1:0-4073 GCA_038152055.1 Opitutales bacterium
AAAGCATTGGATCCGAATAATATTTTAAATCCGGGGAAAATTTTTGACGTTTTCCGTCCTTGGGAACAAAAAAAGATACCCGTGACCTTGTCATGGGAACTTGAAAACGAATAACCAAAACCACAGGAAGCATGAAACAGCCCTACCTATTCGCCTTATTTTTTCTTCTCCCACTAGCGTTGAGCCAGGGACAGGACGAAACCCTGCACCCATGGACGGACACCCAGGGACGTACCTTGACAGCTTCCTTCGTCAGCTCCGATGGAAAAACGGTTACGATCAAATATAATGGAACGGTATTTCCTTTGCCTCTCAACACTCTGTCTCCGCAGTCACAGGATTTGGCCAGGAAATTATCCGCTCCTGCCGAACCCAAGTCCGCTCCTGCCCCTGCATCTCCTTTTGATCAAATTCTTGCTGCTATCCCGGAAGATACTCTTGGTCCCGAAGCGCTCGACTTGGAGCATGATTGGTCAAGCGCGGATGGTCGTGCCCTGAAGGCAAAATTCATTACTCTTTCATCAGATCAATTGACCCTGGCAATGAACAATGGAGCCAAGCAATTCACTATTGCGCTGAACATGTTCTCGGCCGAGTCCCAGTCCTTGGCCAAACTTTTACAGGCCTTGGCCGAAAAGCATCGTCCGGCTGCGGTCAAGCCCGTCGCCGCTTCCTCCCCAGCACCTTCTTCATCCGTTGCCGTTCCTGCCTCGCCTGTCGCGCCCGCTGTACCCGCCAAGCCACTTCCTCTACCTGCCGTTACCGAGGATGACCTGGAAAAAGACCACGCTTGGACAAATGCAGCGGGCAATCCCTTGGAAGCAAAGTTTCTAGCTGCGGACGAAAAGGAAATTACCCTGAAAATAAAGAGCCGTTCTTCACCATACGTTTTGACCTGGGACAAATTATCTCCTGAATCGCAAGCCCTTGGCAAGGCCTTGCAAAAGCTAAAAAAATCTCTCGTACCGATTATTCAATCGGCTGGGGATAAAATTCTCGAAAGATTTGGTTCAGGGAAGTGGAAAGGTTACAATACCATGATAGAAAGTGTCGCATTCGAAGCAGGTGTTCATTCGAATGGCACCATGGCTCACATATGGATGGTTGGAGATGATGGCGTTCGCAAGGAAAGTTCGAGAATAGATGTGTCCTTTCGTGGGATTTATTTCAAAAAGCGAACCGATCCTACCACCAAAAAAGTCATCAAGGACGCCAACGGCAATCCAACTTACGTATGGACTCGTCGTAAATTGAAGTCCCTTTCCGGTCCTGAAGTTTCCAACGATCGTAAGAAAACCACGATCGAAGGTGAATGGGAAAATGGTACGACATTCAAATACTATTTCGAGCTGTCCCATGCAGGGTGCGGTTTTTGGGCGGATGCCAAGGAGTCAAAGAGCGAGGAAGAACCAACCTTTCTTGTTATCGACGCCTACACTCCAAGATTGATGACGATTGAAGAGGCGGCGGTTGCCAGTGTTCAGGATATTCAAAATGCTGCAGGCGATGGTGCAATCTACCTCGATCCGATCAAGGGAAAGAAATTGAAATTCCCTTTTTCGGATCCTTGGACCGATATCAAGGCCAAGCTTACCAAAAGCAGCAAGGGAGAAGATTTCTACTCGGTCAAACTTGTCGAGCTTTACGGTTCTCCCTTTGGTGATCATCGGGTGAAGATCGAACACAAGGCGAAAGACACCGATATGCGTTGGGATATTGGATATGGAACCAAATTTCCCTTGCAGGGTATGTCACTGGACATTAAAAGCAAAGACGGTTCCGAGGCGCAAAAATTCAGGGGGCCGGAAGCTCAAAAACTCAAGGACCGGTTGGAAATCGGTTATGGAGATCGTATTCAGGTGAAAGTCATCCGGGGGAGTTGATAAAGCCCATTTTTTGAGCATTCTCTTACGATTTTCTTTACTTTTCGCACTCGGATTTTCCCTTTTCGGGGAGCGTGTTCGTGTTGCTTCGTACAATGTTAGAAATTACCTCTCGATGGACAGGTGGGCGGGGGGAACCTGGAGAGAAAACTATCCTAAGCCAGAGATGGAAAACGGAATCGTTCGCTCGATTATCAAGCGCGTTGATCCGGATGTTCTTGCCTTGCAGGAAATGGGAGAGGTTCCTTACCTCAATGATTTGTGGTCGGATTTAAACAATAGTGGAATTGGGAATTATTCTTATCATTTCTGGGTTCGGGGAGAAGAGGGGGAGAGGCGCCATCTCGCCCTTCTTAGCCGCATGCCTGTAATTAGAAAAACCGCTCACCTGAATTTGGATTTTTCTTATTTTGGGAATTTATCCAGACCTCGAAGAGGATTGATGGAAGTCGAATTCAAGACCAATGGAAAAGCATGGCGGTTGTTCAATCTCCATTTAAAGAGCAAATGGACGGAAAGGGAGGATGACCCACAAGCGGCTGATCTCAGAGAAAAGGAGGCCCGTGTGATTCGTGATTACATTCGGCAGACTTATCCCCCTGAAAAAAATCCGTATCATTTGGTCGTCGGGGATTTTAATGATTTTAAAAACACCGCCCCGATACGCCGTTTTCAGAAGGTCAATAAGACCATTCTTCATCAAATGCTTCCCTGTCAGGATACCATGGGTTACTTTTGGACTCATTATTACAAAAAGCAGGACAGCTACGACCGCTTGGATTACATTTTTGCGAGTCCGGCGATGTTAGAGCATTATCGGGAAGGATCGGCGCGTGTGAACGATATGTTACGTTGCCTCGAAGGCTCGGATCACCGCATGGTCTATGCGGACTTTGAGTTTTAGAGAATGAGGAAATGGGTTAGCACCGCCACAACCCTTTGGCCTCAATCATTTCTGCCACTGGTTGGGGCAGGGGGTCCTGCCAGCCTGGTTCACGCTTGCATACTTTTTGAAAGACATCCCGGGAGAAAAGTTTCATGTTTTCGCGGTCGCAGTGTTCAATGGTTTCCAAAAAGCCGTTTTCGCGGACATACTTGTAGAGGTTTCGTAAGTTTTCTGCCACCGTCAGGTTATCGATGGTGATAAGTCCATGCTCGTCGGCCACCGCTTCCACGTTGTCTCCCCGGCCCATTAGCTTGCTGTAAATTTCAAAGGTGTCCTGCTCGATCGGATAGCCATAAATCCGGAGGTTTTCCTTAAAGAGCACCCCGAATGCCTCCAGGATACCACCATCCAAGTTTTCATAATATTGTTCCTTGAAAATATCCGCCAGATTATTGAGACCAAGAACCAGTCCAACCGGCTCACGGACCAGTCTCCGTAAATAGGCAGACAACCGGTAGTATTCGAAATAATTGGTCACCAGCACTCCGTATCCACAGGCATTGATCACTTCGATGCGGGCAATGAAATCCTCGTAGTCGATACCATCCCCATCTTTCAGGGCCCCGATGGTCAGTTCCATAAAAACTTTGAGACGAGATGGATCCACATCATCGCGTTTGATGAACTGTGCCTTGCCTTTTTCAAGCATGTCGAGGTTAACCTTGGTCAATGGACGGAAGCTTCCACGCTCAATTAAACAAGCCTGTTTATAGAGCTTCTCAGCTGCCTGTACCACGAATCCTTGCTCATCAAACATCACCGCATGGGTAAGCCCATTCCTTATGAGCTCTAGGCAGAGAATGCGGTTGTCGAACTTATCAAAGTCCGGGCCATTAAATTCGATCATATCCACCTCGATGCGGTTTGGACCAATGTCGTCGAGCAAGCTAGCGATAAATAGGGAAGGCTTGTCCCGAAGATGGAAGGCTCCATATACAATGTTTACCCCGAGCCGGCCAATGGCATCCTGCTGCAACCGGTTGTCCCGGTCGAGCATACGGACATGCAAGATTATGTCATGTGGTTCTCCCAGTGGCTCGAGTTGCAGACGGATGCCCATCCACCCGTGACATTCGTTGGTTTTGTTGAAGTTGAGTGCAGCTACGGTATTGGCGAAGGCGAAAAAGGTGGTTTCCTGCCCGCGGGCATCGGACAGACGCTCGTCCAGCAGATCAAACTCGTGCTTTAACATCTGCACCAGGCGCTGCCTGGAAACATAGCGACCCGCATCCCCGTAGATGGAG
>JAYOWQ010000087.1:0-438 GCA_038152055.1 Opitutales bacterium
CTGTCTATCTAAGCCCCAATGCAGAGGAGCCCAGGTTTAATGCTGAAATCGTGGTTCGAGCAGGAAGCAAACACGATCCTGAAACCAACACTGGACTGGCCCATTATTTGGAACACCTGCTTTTCAAAGGCACCAGATCCTTCGGAACGGAAGATTTTTCCAAGGAAGAGCCCCTTCTGCAACAAATAAGCGATCTCTACGAAAGAAGATCCAAAGAGACCAACGAATCGAAAAGATCAGAAATTTACAGAGAAATAAACAGGCTTTCTTCAGAGGTTGCACAATGGGCAATCCCCAACGAGATGGATCGAGCTTACAGCGACATGGGCGCGAAAGGCTTGAATGCCCACACCTGGCACGAAGAAACCGTCTATAAGGTTGATTTACCCGCAAACCGCTTGGAACATTGGGCAAAGATCGAAAGCGAACGCTTTGCTC
>JAYOWQ010000087.1:448-4064 GCA_038152055.1 Opitutales bacterium
TTGCTCAACCGGTGTTTCGCTTGTTCCACACCGAATTGGAAACAGTCTACGAGGAAAAGAACCGGGCTATCGATAACAAGCATCGCCTCATTTACCGTGCGGTCAACGACTTGCTTTTCAAAAATCATCCCTATGGCCAACAATCCACACTTGGTACCGTGGAGCACCTCAAGAATCCATCCATCCATGCGATCGAGGAATTTTATGCCAAACATTACGTCCCAGAAAATATGGCGATTTGTATCTCGGGTGACATCGAGCCTGACTCTGCTTTTTCCATCATCGAGAATTATTTCTCTTCTTGGAAAAACCCCTCCTCCCTGCGGGAGGAACCCACCTGGAATGAAAAGCCTCTGAACGGTCGTGAATTCGTCAAAGTCGAGTACCTTGGAGAGGAACAAGTCGTTCTCGCTTTCCGAACGGCGCCCAGACATCACGAAGACCACGCAGCTCTCCGCTTGGTAGACATGATCTTGGACAATTCCGTGGCCGGCTTGATCAATTTAGACCTGGTCGAAAGGCAGCGCGTTCGTTCAGCTGGTTGCTATCCGCAAAATTTAAATGACTACGGCGCCCATTACCTCTATGGCATCCCAAAGGAAGGACAAACTCTTGAAGAAGTGGAAACCTTGCTTTTGGAACAAGTCGATAGAATCAAGCAAGGAGATTTCGAAGAATGGATTCTGGATGCGGTGATCAATGATTTCAAGAAGAGGCAGAAGGAAAACTACGAGAAAAACGATAAAAGAGTTGAACTAATGAGGGATACCTTTCTCGCCTTCGTTGATTGGCAAACCACTCTTGACGAAATCTCACTCATGGAGAAGGTATCCGTCGAAGAGATCGTCAGAATTGCAAACAAATACTACGGTTCGGATTACGTAGTCGGATTCCGTATTGACGCGCAGCATGACTTGCCATCGATCGAAAAGCCTCCGATTGATCCATTGAGCATCGATCCCAACAAGGAGTCTCGTTTCATGCAAGAGATGAAAAAACTTCCTTACCAACCCCTGTCACCAAAATTTCTATCCTCTTCCGATTTCACTCTCAAGCAGATATCTCCTGGCATTCGCTTGATCCATGCGTACAACCCGTTGAATGATTTGTTCAACCTCGAAGTTCGCATGGAAATGGGTTTTGATCATCAACCCATGCTTTCCTTTGCAAAACGGATGCTTGACCGCGCTGGAGCCGGCGCCATGGACTCCGAGCAATTAAAGATCGAGTGGTACAAACTTGGCACCGATTTTGGCTTTGGCGTACAAGAACACTTCTCAAATTTTTTCATCAACGGTTTGAACGAACACTTTGAAGCATCCTTGAAGTTGGTGGAAGCTCATTTGACCAAGCCCACAACCTCAAATGATATCTGGGCTCAAACAAAAGGAATTATTCTGGCAGAGCGAGATGACGAAATCAAGGACCCCAATGCACTTTCCCATGCCCTAGCTCACTTTCATCGTTACGGAATTAATTCACGATATCTCAAGCGACCTTCGGATACTGATCTCAACTCATCGACAATATCCAGCCTCATCCTAATCATCCAGCAGGCAATCCAGAGCGAACGCACCATTCTTTACTACGGGCCTCTTTCTCCGGAAGAAGTTGAGTCCCTGCTTCGCGAATCTTTCCTTACAAGTTTGCCCAACCACACTCCAAAAGTGATCTCGCCTGACCGGTCAATCGAACCGGAAAATGATCAGGTTTTCTTTCTCCAAAAAGAAATGGCCCAATCACAGGTAAGGCTTGAATTCTCCTCAGGCTTGATCGATGAATCTCTCTCTCCTCCCATTCAGTTGTTCAACGAATATTTTGGTGGTGGAATGGCAGGACTGGTCTTTCAGGAACTTCGTGAAGCACGCGCTTTGGCCTATTCGGCATGGGCTCGCTTCTTCACTCCATCCAGACCTGACGAGGAAAACGTTCTGGTAGGAGCAATCGGTTGCCAAGCGGACAAAACCATCGATGCCGTTCAAGCGTTCATCAATCTATTGAAAGACATGCCCATCAACGATACACGCTGGACTTCGGCTCATACCGCATTGCTTAGCAATTATCGCACGAACCCACTTGCAACGCGGGCAATTCCACGATTTGTCTATGAGGTGGAAGCCTTGGGGCTACAAATCGACCCTCGGGAAAAAAGATACCAGAGCCTTTTGGAAACGTCCATTGACGATCTGACTCAGTTTTACCAATCCAAAATACAGGCCCGTCCAATCCTTTTTTCCATTGTGGGAGATCGTCAAAGAATCGACATGGATGAGTTGGGCAAGTTTGGAAAGATAACCGAAGTCGAAGCTCACCAACTGTTCAATCGTTAGCCGGGCTCTCCTGGGCCCCTCTTGAACTTTCGGGCATGCCATTTCTCAGGGGAAGGTCAGGACTGGAGTCCTCTTCCTCCGACAAGCCTTGGTCAATACCGCTACCCTGGACCGCACCCGTATCTTCACATCGGGGTTTCATCAAGTCCTGTTTATCGGAAATACCCGGCAAGGACTGAGATTCGGGCAAATCGAGAACGCGGCGGAAGAAATTGAACACCTTGAAGGTTTCCATTTCCTTCTCAGAGGAATTCTGTAAGCGTAGCATGAGTTTTTCAGAACGTCCGGTTTGAAATTCCGTCATCGTACAACTGCATCCCGAGTTTTTATCAGTTCCAGGATACTCCACCACGTCAACCCTGCCCATTGGGAAAAAGTCTTCGTCATTGGACGACACTTCCATTCGCAAGGAGACGCGTCTTTCTTCAAAATTGAACATGCGCAGAGTCCTGACTTTTGGGGCATCGGAATTTTTCATCATTGTTTCCATACCCAGGCGCAAGGAATTGATAACTTCAACCGCTCGATTCATAAATGGGAAATTAGTGTTCAAATCTTGAACGTGGACGCAATCGCATTCTTCAAGTTTGTCGAAACCCGTGATCGTTTGGCTTAATCGGAAAAATCGCAGGACTGGAAATGTTTTGTTATACGACTTGCCAAAGTAAAAATTTTATATTCAACATTGGAATCTCGTTTATTCTTAATGATTGGAACCGATCTTTTGCAAAACCACTGGGATTTGAGAGAATACCGTGTTTTCTATCAATTGGACGGAAATTATTCCGCCAGAAGACATTTCATTTCAGCGGATGCCAGAGAAGCCTTGAGAACTTTTTTCTACAGTCTCCTCAAGACCTCATTCCGTCCTCGTCTGCCAAGAGATCAACAAGAATCCCTGATCTTCAAGCTTTCCCATTTTCACGATGCCATCATCGAAGGTTCCACCTTCTCCAAAAGTAAATTCAGCGAATTCAATCTCGATGATACCGAACCTCAAAGCGCCCTTGAACAAATTACCAAGGATATAGCCACCCGTCTGAGAATTTATAAACTTCAAGAATTCAATCGCTGGGCAAACCGGTGGTACACCTTGAAGATTCCTTTGGAGGAAATTTATTCCGACGATGATCAAATCCTAACCAGCGCCTCTCGCATATAGCCGAATTGGCTTATTTGAAAGGATATGGTCATTGACGATTCAGGCCCTTTCCGTTAGAAAATCAACCCTTTACTCTGCGGGTCGGTAGCTCAATCGGTAGAGCAGTGGCCTTTTAAGCCATTGG
>JAYOWQ010000088.1:0-4010 GCA_038152055.1 Opitutales bacterium
ACCACCCTCCGATGAATCATCCAATGCCCAGGGCTATCTTTTCGAAGGGATTCGGAATTCTGTGGAATCTCAAAGCGTCAACCAATGGGTGGAACAGAATGGATATGGCGCGGAGATTACCCACAGTTTTCTTTCGCTCCCAGTCAAAGAGACGGGAAAGTCGCTCGCTCGATCTGTGCCAAGTATCTCCGATCCCCAGGCGTTGTCTGCCGCCGAATTTCCTCCCGATCGCGCTCTAGTCTCAGACATGGGAGTCCATTCATTCAGTAGTTTAACCAGACAGATTGATTTTAATGGGGCGGATCTCGATGGGGGTACCCAGTTGGGGGAAGGTGTGTGGGACGAGGAGTCTTTGTCACCTGATCCAATCTTTGATTTTCCTGCCGGTGCTCATGCGGGAAATTTTATGCATGACGTTTTTGAGCATCTTGAGTTTGATGATTCCACCACCTGGGCAGGATTGATTGAGCGGAAGCTCAAGCATCACCAGTTTGATTCTGCGAAATGGCAAAGCCCAATTCACAAAATGATCGAGCAGGTTATGCAGGTGACGCTTGCTCCCGGGCTTACCCTTGCTGGCGTAACCAGAACCGAGCGGATCGAAGAGATGGAATTTCTATTTCCTTCATTTTCGAGTAAATTTTCCGAGTTGCTATCCGAACTTCCTACGGATTCGATGCTACGTCGGTACCTCTCGGGTATTTCCCCAAATGAATGGAAAGAGAATGCAACTTCGGGCTATTTGACGGGCAAGATCGATCTTGTATTCCGTTCAAGTGGAAAATACTACCTGCTGGATTGGAAATCCAACCGGCTTAATGGAAAGCCGGACGGTTTCGGAATAGACGCGATTGAAAAAGAGATGCTCGACCATCACTATGTCTTGCAGTATCATTTGTATATCCTTGCCTTGCATCGCTTCCTTGGTTCTCGCTTGAAGGATTATTCCTATGAACGTGACTTTGGAGGTGTGTATTATCTCTTTACCAGGGGTATTCGCGAATCATCCCGCGATGGAATTTTTTATGATCTTCCCGATATTCGGGTGATCGGCGCTCTCGAAGAATTTCTTTCATGCCGTTGAAAAATCATATGCAGGATACTCGATCGAACCCTGATTTGACTGCATTGGGCCGGGCGATCGCATCCTTTTTCGAGTCTCGCGAGAAATCATCGGACGCTCACGCTCTTGGGGCAATATGCGAACGATTGGCGATCAAGTCCGTTGAAGGTATCAGTCATCTGATCCCAGGCGAATATGTCGACCTGTATCCGGATCCGAGGGATTTTAGCGCGGTTGGTAATCCAGAAGAAGATCGCCCGTTGATTATTACGGAAAAGGGAAACCTCTACTTCCAAAGGTTTTACGAATATGAACGAAAAATTGCGCGGACTCTTGCATCCCTTGCCCATTCACTCCCAAGTGAACTCGATCGCGGCACTTTGGAATTCTTTGATCGTTACCTGAGGAAATTCCTTGATCCAGATCAGGCTTTGGCGATCGGTGTAGGATTGCAACGTAATTTGTTTTTGCTCACCGGGGGTCCTGGAACCGGCAAGACGCGGACGCTCGCTTATTTTCTTGCTTGCGTCGTGAAGGAAGATCCTGAAACAAGCGTAGCCCTGTGCGCCCCTACGGGCAAGGCGGCTGACCGGATGAGCCGCTCCATCTTGCAGGCCATCGATCAAGCCGAACTTCCCCATTACATTGCCGAATCCATGCGTCAACGTTCAACGGCCACGACCTTGCACCGATTGTTGGGACCGATTCATGGATCTGTCGAATTCAGAAGAAATTCCGGAAATCCACTTGCCTGCCAGCTGGTGGTAGTGGATGAGGCTTCCATGGTTGATCTCCCATTGATGGCAAAACTTTGTGACGCCCTGCCATGCAAGGCAAAGCTCGTGCTTTGCGGCGATGCCGACCAACTTTCTCCCGTGCAGGGTGGTGCGGTTTTCAGCGGGTTGATCAAGGGGGCCGCCGCAAATCGATTTACTGCCGATCAATTGAAAGAACTGTCCTTTTTCTCTGATTCCATTTCGGAGGCTTCCGATCAAAAGCCTCTCGACGGATGCATCGTTTCCCTTACACGCGGTCATCGCCGCGAGGGTTCGGCCAAGGGCGATCGAATTGCGAATTTGTGTTCAGCCATTCGCAAAGGTGAAAGCGAAGAGGCGTTGGCCATTTTTAGGGAAGGCGGAGAAAAGGCTCAAATTTTCGAATCCATTCAAGACCCTTCCCTCGACTTTTTTGTCCGAGATGGATTTTCGCGATTCAATCGGCCCATCCGTCCGGATCACGCCATACGGGCTCTGGGTGATTTTCGCATCCTTTGCGCCCAAAACCATGGAATCCACGGGGTTGAGGCCTGGAATAAAAGGGCTCAATCCCTCCTTGTCCAAGGAGATGACATTCCAATACCAATGATCATCGGGGCCAATGATTACTCAACCGGTCTGTTCAACGGAGATGATGGAATCATTCTTGGTAATCGGGCATTTTTTTGGGGCATTGAACAACTGCGGACTTTTTCCCGTTCTCGCTTGCCCAAGTTCTCCTTGGGATACGCTTGCTCCATTCATCGCAGCCAAGGCTCCGAGTATGAACAGGTGTTGGTCGTACTTCCCCCCGCCGATTCACGACTTCTCAGTCGGGAGCTTTTGTACGTGGCGCTAAGTCGGGCCAAGTCAAAGGTCGTGCTGGTCGGTAGTTCGGAAGCGTTTTTGAGGGCTGTGGATAACGTGTCGCCATCAAGAACCGGTGTTTTCGACTTTTTTTGATGTGAATGTTGGGCCTTAACTATAAAAATCAACTAAAAAAAGTAATAAATTTATGGATTGGTTGAAAATATACGCAAATTCACTTGAAAACGTCACCAATGTACTCGAAGGTGTTCTCTTATTCTTTTAACCAATCCCTCCCTAGACTATGAAAAAAGCATCCAAGTCCCCAGTCAATCGTCTGAAAAAAATCGGTACTCGATTCCTTGAAAACATAGTTGGAGGCAAGGGAGGCAACCCCAGAGCCCTTTCATTTGACGAAGAACATGCGATGGCGGACGTACATGCCGATCAGGTGCTTGACTTCGAAGCCGGTGACGAGCGGCTCATCGCCCACGAGAAGGCGCAAGCGGCAGAAGAGGCCGCCGAGAGCGGAACCGCTCAGTCCGGGGACGAGAAGGCAGAGACCGATATCCTTGGTGATGCAGTCGGGAATTCCGACCAACCCGGTCCTTCGGAGCAACCGGAACAGGAGGAATCTACTTCCAATGGAACCACAATCGAAGAACCTGACGTCCTGGGCGCTCCTTTAGATTCCGAATCCCCTCAAAATGGCTCGACTGGAGATCCTGTTCCAGTTGAGGAGGCGCCGGTCGCACCCGAGAGTCCCCAAGGGACGGAGCCTGTCGTTGCGGTTCCTGAAGTTGACCAACCAGTGGAACCGATTGCTCCTGAAACGGGCGTAGTTGTGGATCCTGCTCCAGAAGTCGAGACTCCGGACGCTCCCGTGGGTCAGCATGGAGAGGAACCTGTAAATGGGGTCTCTGAAACCGGACAACCTGTGGTACCCATGGCTCCTCAATCAGGTGACGACGTAATCGAAGATCCTATAGTATGTGACTACCCTGCACCACCCATGGGCGAACCTCATGTCGCGCCTGAGGGTCCTCAGACGGACCTACCTGAATTATCCACCGAACAGCCGACTCCCGAGCAACCTTCCGAGGAAAAGGAGAGACGCGGTGGTGAAGTGGCCAAGGAGTCAGTTGCTGAAGATGGTAAAACCGATCCAGTTGCGGCAGAGCCTGTTGTAGAGCAAACCGAAGAAAAAGAGGAGATAAAGCCAGATGATAGCGCTACTCCAGTTGAACAAGCCGAGGAAGCTCCTAAGGCAGAGCGTGAAAACCTTCTCAAGAATGGATCTTTTAACAGCGAGGCAGACGATAGTAAAATCAGGAATGACCATTGGTCCAGAGCAACTGCACCCGAAGGATGGGAAGTTACGAAGG
>JAYOWQ010000089.1:0-3797 GCA_038152055.1 Opitutales bacterium
CAGATGGACCATTCCTCGCACCCATCCAGATTATTCCACATATCGGCATCCTCCCCGGTTGCAATGATTGCTCCACGCATGGGAAGTTTCATGTCCTCGATTTTTTCTGAAAAGTCACCGACCACTTCGATGGCTTCTTCCTCGACTTCTTCCAAAGCGGAAACGTCAATGATTAGTTTGAGAATTCCTTCGTTGATGGTGTTTCGAATCCGTTGATCCATGTTTTCCTTGATGTCGTTAATGACGAAGGGCGATAGTTCGGGCGGAAGTTTGAAAAACAAGAAATCATCAATGAATTGAAAATAACGGGCCGAAGAATCAAGATTCATGACCTTGTACATTACCGCGTCAGTCTTGTTTTGATTGAAAGGCTTGGAGATGCAATCGGCAAAACCGGAATCCAATGCTTTCTTCTGGGCTGCCTCATCCCCCATAACGATCATTCCGATCACGGGAGTGTTGAGCACGCGGTTGTTTGTCTTTAGTTTTCGCCGCAAATCAATGGCCGTGTCGTTGGGAAGAGCCATGCTGATCAGGATAGCCGAAAAATTCGAGTGTTCGCATGCGGAAAGAGCGGAGGCTTCGTCCGATGCTCCCTCAACCACCCAACCGCTTTTATCGAACATCTGGGACAGTTGAGCGATGATGTTTGGTTTGTCATCCACGACAAGAACGCGAATGGTCTCGTCCGTGTTGGACGGGCTATCCGCACTGGAGGCTTTTTTGAGAATATCGTTTTCACCATCACCACGGGTCGCGATCTTGTTCATCCGGTAGAGACGGCGGCCGAGCGTGCGAATGAGTTTGATCGCAACTTTTGGATTCTTGGCAACGATGTCAGTTACGCTTTCCTCAACGTGACGAACTTTTGAGAGAGTTTTTGCCCGAATGGAGGCGTCCCTTTTCATGCCCAGGATTTCACTGAGTTCACCAAAAATCGCTCCCTTCATATCAATCTCGCTAAGAACCCGATTGTCACGGATTACTTCGAGAGTGCCACTTTCGAGGATACAGAAACCTTTGCCAAGTTCACCCTCTGGCAGAACAGTTTCTCCTTCTTGATACTCTTGGAGCCTAATCATCGATCGCAATCATTGGCGATAATCCAACCTGAATCAAACCAATTTTCCACCTGTCCGACGTTTGGTAATCATGGACATTCGCAGGTCATGCCGTTAGGTATCATTTGAAGAGAAATGAAAGTGCAAGAATTTGATTTTTTGATTTTGGGTGGAGGCAGCGCGGGATATGCCGCTGCCCGTACCGCCAACGAATTAGGAAAAAAAGTGGCTGTGGTAGACGGGGCAGAGGAACTTAGCGGGCTTTGCATCTTAAGGGGCTGCATGCCTTCCAAAACATTGATTTATTCTGCCGAAGTTCTTCACCTTGCACAGCAGGGAAAGATTTTTGGGTTTCAAGGAGGCGAGCCAGTGGCTGACTTGGCGGCTATGCAAAAAAGGAAACGCGAGGTAATCAAGGAGTTCTCAGATTACAGGAAGCAACAGTTGGAGGACGGTAGATTTTCGCTTTTTCGTCAAAAAGGCATTCTTTCCGATCCTTATACCATCAGGCTTGCGGATGGACAGGAACTAAGGGCCGAAAAGATTTTGATTTCAACCGGATCCGGTATCAAGACCCCAGATTTGCCTGGATTGGCGCTGGCACCTTGCAAAACGAGTGACGATGTATTGAACTTGGAATATTTGCCGGAGGAGTGCATCGTTTTGGGCGGCGGGATCGTTGCCTGCGAGCTGGCTCAGTTTCTTGCCCGGGCAGGCAGTCGGGTGATTCAATTACAACGAAGCAATCACGTCCTGAAGGAGTTTTCCAAGGAAGCTGGCGCCGTAATTGGGCAAGCGCTTCGTGAAAATGGAATCAATCTGCAAACCAATACGACCTTGCAATCAATAGAGTCACTGGGGGGCGACCGGGTGAGAGTCAACTATGAGTCGGGAGAAAAATCGCGCTCAATCGAGACAGACTTTCTTTTTCATGCCCTTGGTAGGTCCCCTTCTACCCAAGGATTGGGCTTGGAGGAAAATGGAGTGGAGATTTTAAAAAGTGGCCATGTCCGCGCGAATTCCTATCAGCAAACCTCGGTGGATCATATTTATGCCGCCGGAGATTGCGCCGGCCCGCATGAAATCGTACATATCGCCATAAGGCAGGGTGAAACCGCAGCCCGTCATGCATTTGGGGAATGTGTCGAGCCCATTCATTACGATTACCTTTTGGGAGTGGTCTTTACCGATCCACAGGTTGCCAGAGTTGGGCTATCACCCCAGCGGATGCGTGAAAAAGGGATCGATTCCATTTCCGCTTCCTTTCCCTTTGATGATCATGGGAAAGCGATTTTGATGGAAGCGAAGCACGGTTACGTCGCCGTGCATGCGGATCGATCCACAGGTATGATTCTAGGTGCGGAATGCGTTTCCAAGGATGCCGGTGAGCTGATTCACAGCTTGTCCGTCGGAGTGGCTTTGAGAGCTACGGTCAAGGACTTGCTGAAAGCCGATTGGTATCATCCAACTCTTTCTGAAATCTGGACCTATCCTTTGGAGGAAATCGCGGAACAAATAAACGGATAATTCCTGGATGGGTTTATTTCGTGTTTGAAGCCGTTCAGTTTGGATGGGCCGACAACAAATCCACAGGGTTGTAAAAGCCTAGCTTGTCCTTGATTTCTTCCCTGACCTTGCTGACCTGCCATGGAAGAATGGGGTCGGATTGATTGCCAAAGGAATTACGGATGTAGGTGAGTACGGCCGCGGCGTCATAATCGTTGAGAAGGCTTTCAAAGGGAGTCATGGGGACGAGTCCAGGATATTGTTTTCCCTTTACCTCAATGGGCCCCATCAGTCCCTTCAGAGTTAATTTTATCAAACGCTCGTGGTCACCATTGACCCATTTTGTATGCGATAGAGGAGGGAAACCTGCATCGGGCAAACCCATTCCATTTTCCTGATGGCAAGTTCCGCAATATCCCTCCTTCTCATAAATTTCCGCACCTTTGGTAAACAATCGCCCTTCCGAAAGGGAGAGGTGGTCGGGTACGGTAACCATGTGGTTTTCTTCCACAAAAGCTTCTGTACTATTTTGAAGCGCGCTTGCCGCGTGATCCAGACTTGAGTTGTAAGGGGCTTTCAGCCCGAGTTCTCTGGCTTTGCTTACAACTTCCCAACCTTCACTTCTGGGTAAATAGGATGCGGAGGTTGCCGCGGCAAGCCTAACTCTCCCATGGCTGTCCTGAGCGGCATTGAGCAATAGTTCATACTCGTTTTCGAAGTTGAAGTAATTGTGTCGCAAGACCTGAATGGCCGCAGTCCTGATCCGATGATCCTTGGACTTCAACAATTTTAAAAGCAGATTTTTGTCTAGTCGGTCCGCACCCCAACTAACCCACAAAGCTTCCAGTTTCAAGCGGTCGTCATTCTGTTCCTTTGCCCACTTCATCGCAGCTTGGGCAACCTGATTCGGATGACGACCTCGCAGTTCCCTTCGTGTGCGGTAACGGGTGCGGAGCTCCGGAAGTTTGAGGTTTTCCAGCAGGGCGGGTATGGAAGCGCCGTGAATGACGGCAGGCTGGACGAGAGGTCGTGATGGGTAGGTGATCCGGTAAATCCGACCATGGACGTGGTCACGGTTGGGGTCGCGAGCGTTGTGCTGCATGTGACCGATCAACGCATTGTGCCAGTCAACCACATAGAGGGAACCGTCAGGAGCGAACTCCAAATCGACCGGTCGGAAATTAGTGTCGGTTGAGAAAAGTAAATCCTGCCGGTATTTCGTTTTGAATC
>JAYOWQ010000090.1:0-3792 GCA_038152055.1 Opitutales bacterium
CGATCATGCCCTCCTCCACCCTACACTTTCACAAAAAGAATTAGTGAATGGTTGCGAAATCGCTCATCTCTATTGTACCGCCACGGTTTGCGTAAAGCCCTGCGATGTCGAGCAAGCATCTCGATTGCTCGTCGATTCATCCACCGGGGTCTGCACAGTCATAGGATTTCCCCACGGTGCCAACACTCAGGAGGTGAAGGTTTTGGAGACTCGTCTTGCCTGTGAGCAGGGCGCCAGTGAAGTTGATCTCGTGCTCAACCTCGGCCGGGCAGCGGATGGGGAATGGGACTATATCGAGAAAGAGGTGAATGTGGTCTGCGAGGTCGCTCATGCCGCCGGAGCCAGGTTGAAGGTAATTTTCGAGAACGACTACTGGACACAAGGGGGAGCTGGCCTGAGTGCCGATGGGATAAAAGAAAAACTTTGTCAGATCTGCACCCATGTGGGGGCCGACTGGGTCAAAACCTCAACCGGTTTTGGATATGTCCGCCAGGCGGATGGCCAAATGGCCACCCGCGGGGCGACTGAGGATGATGTTGCCCTGATGGTCCGTGCCAGCCTGGGAATATCTCAGGTAAAAGCGGCCGGGGGTGTGAAGGATTTATCCATGCTATTAAAAATGCGAAGCCTCGGAGCCACCCGGATCGGGACATCGAGCACACAAAACATTTTGGATGAATGCAGAAGTGCACTCGGTCTGCCCGCCATCACCGCTTCTGACTCCAAAAAGATCTCGGATTATTAACCAAGCCCTCGAATTCTAATATTTCTTAACAAATGATTGCACCAATCAAATCCAATCGGCCCAAAAATGTACTCGGCACGGACCTTGTCCCATGTTGCCTGGAAAATAGCACGGGATGGTATCGAAACGGTTCTTGTGAAACTGATCCTGGGGATCATGGCAGGCATGTGGTATGTGCCCTGATGACCGAAGAATTTCTCGCTTTTAGTAAACAGATGGGCAACGACCTTAGTACTCCCATGCCCGAGTACAATTTCCCGGGACTCAAGGAGGGGGAGTGCTGGTGCCTTTGTGCCGGACGCTGGCAGGAAGCTTTTGAGGCAGGAATGGCTCCAAAAGTAAAACTGGAGGCATGCGAGCAATCTGCGTTGGAAATCGTGCAGCTTGAAGATTTAAAAGCCCATGCGGTCCAGGCCTAGCCTGTTCTTCCCAATCTCTGATTATCCAGTCCCAAAAGGGAAACATCACTCCAAAGACCCGCTTATTCTCGACAAATCCCTGTTTCTCGGGAAGGGATAGAGAGCCTAACTGATGTCTCCAATCGATACCACACACTGGGAAAATATCCGCGATCGAGCTACCGACTCGCTCGCGAATCTTTATGATGGTTTTGCCGGGGTGATGTTTTCTCTCGCCCTGGAAGTATTGGGCGATCGGTGGGAGGCAGAGGAGGTGGTGCAGGATGTGTTTGCCTATGTCTGGAAGAAACCCGAGGCCTATTCGCCCCTCAAAGGAAAGTTTAGCAGTTGGTTGCTTGTTATCACCCGTAACCGCTGCATCGACCGTTTGCGCTCCAGAAAGCGCAAGGTCGTAAGGGATGAGCCCATCGAGACCCTTAGCAATCGGCAAGACCTAGCCTCCACCGACGGGGCGGAGGAGGCCACCCGGGCAGATGAACGCGAACAAATCCGTTCCGCTTTCGAACAATTGCCAGAGGAACAAAGGGAGGCGATCGAGTTATCCTACTATAAGGGGCTCAACCACCAGGAAATTGCTCAATTCCTCAACCTCTCCCTCGGCACCGTAAAGTCACGCATCCGTTTGGGTATGGAAAAATTGCGTCGTTCCCTCACAGGTCTGCGACCAAGCCTGTAAAATTTCATCCAATGATCCTCTTAAAAAAAACCTACTCCCTAAGTTTGCGAAGCCTTTTCCTTTCGCATAGGTAACTTCTTAATTTTCATTTTGGACCCAGCACGCCAACAAGCCATTGATTACCTGACCGGATCCATGCCGGGCAGCGAACGAGCAGCCTACGAAGCCTTGCTCGAATCCGACGAATCCACCCGGCAAATCGTTTCCGAGGTGAGCGACGATTGGTCAAGCCTCGCCCTACTCTCCCGCCCTACCCTTCCTGACTCCGACCTACGCCGGCGCACACTCCTGCTCACTCAGGAACCAGAAGACCTTTCCCGCTTTCTCGAAAGTCCAGAGTTGAACCGTTTGCGGGATAATTACTCCAAACCGGGACAGCGATACCTCGGCGGGGAAGGAACCGTGGATCTGGGGGAAATTAAAAACATTGCCATCAAAGACAGCCTCCAGCGTACCTACGAACATCTCCTTGATATTTTGCCGATGGTTCGCGGTGACTCGCCTGCAGCTTTTGGAGATTTCGCCCAACTCCGCCAATTTGCCGGGAATCAATTTACATACAGTGATAACCTTTTCGGGGCTATGACCACTTTCCAACCCTGCGATGATCAGGCTGATCAGTCGGTGCATCGTTCTCTGCTCGCCTCCCTGCCCTCCTTACTGCATTTCCTTGAACTCGCAGGGACTGGTAAAATCGGTCTGAGCGAAGTCCGCCGGATTTTCTATCTCTGCCGTGACCAGTTAAAAATTATGCGGGCTTCGTTTCGCGACCTCGATCCCACCCGCCTGGCCGAGGATGAACTTGTCCGACTGCACGGCACTCATCTTCTCCGTCAGAAATGGACGGGGGCCCGCCATACCTACTTTAACGCGACCGGCCTGGCAAATTGCGGAAATTTCTTTGAGGGACCGATTAGTGAGCGTTGTGTCGAGTTTGCCGAGTACGATTCCAACCTTTACTGCCTAGCCAATTTAATCGCCAGCCGATCCACCAATGGTGGATTTCAGTTGGAATTGATCAAGGACGCAGTGCCCGGCTGTGCATTGGCAGTTGTGCATGCCGAAGTCAACCAGTCGGACGATGAGGAACTTTCTGCAATCTCTGAATCAAACCACCCCACCTGCTCAACCGGACTTTCCAGGGATTCCTGCCTCTGGTCACTGCTTCGCCACTCCATGAGCCGCGGATTCCCCCATCATTCTATGAATGATCTCTCGGAGGCTTCCTTCTTTGGAAAACGCCGAAGCGGAGACAGATCCTACCTTTGGTTTGCCTGGCCGGAAATCGAAAACATCCACGAGGGCGCGGTCGCTTCCACCAAAAAACCGGGGCAGTAATGTGCCCGTAACGGGCCGGTGGTCGGTTCACCAAAGCCCTGACTGGAAAAAAGATCACCCTTGTAATGAGCCTTGCTTAATGGAACCGTCTCGTAGGGTTGGTGCCTTACGCAAGCCGACGAGGAAGAAGAGCCCCAACTTCTCTTCGCCCAAAATTGGTACCGTTCCAAAAGAAAGTGATCCAATTCTTCCGAGGAAGCATGGGGAGTCTCATCAGATTCCCATTGGGCGTTAATCATCGATCCTTCCCCACCCCTTCGCCTGCTAAAGTATTGCATGGACCCATCGCCCGCATCTCCATTCCTGCGAATGCGGACGAAGTTGTACTGCAACCCATAGAGTATACGGGCCCCGATGACCCCAAGCGGATCGCTCGAGTCGAGGGAGTAAAACCAGACCCCTTTTTGCCCGTCTTTGTGGCGGACATAGGTGCGCAAATTGACCTCCCAGAAATCACTCCACCGCAACCAGGTGAGGGGGCGGATCCGTAGGCCGGTCAGGCGAAAGGCTACTACGCTCAACCAGGCCTTACCCTCGCAAATGTCTGCAGTGAGATCGCCTGGCAGACTTGCTTGTACAACTTCAGGGGCCGCCTCGTAATGGAGCAAAACGAG
>JAYOWQ010000091.1:0-3733 GCA_038152055.1 Opitutales bacterium
GCGGAGGCGGAGCAGTTACTCCGTGAGGCGGTCCGCATACAACCAACCTGGGGGCAGATTCATTATTCCCTTGGGCTTTTATTGGCAGAAAACCGGGAAAGGTTGCCCGAGGCGATTCGTTCATTGGAGCGTGCGGCTGGGTATTGGCCGGAGAACCCTCGAATCTCTTACAATCTGGGGATCGCATATTGGCAAAGCAACCGGGTGGAAGATGCAGTTCGTTCCTTTGGTCAGTCCATTCGTTTGCAACCGGACAATCCGGAATTCCTGCAAAGAATTAGCGAACTGCTTGCGCAACGCGGTCGTTGGGCCGAAGCGTTACCTCACCTCCAGCGATTGAACCAGCTCGATCCGGACAATCCTCAGATAAATGCTTTTTTTGATGAAGCTCAAAGGCGTGTTCTTGACCCTAAAAACTGATTTCACATTCGGGTAGCGCGCTTGCAAGCCTTCTTTGCTCGGTACTGCTTATGCCGGTTTCTTTGAGGTGTAGAGAAGTCAACTTCTTGAGACGGTAAAGAGGTGAGAAATCCTTGATTTGGGAGCTTGCTTGCAAGCTGAGATATTTTAGGGATCTCGAGTTTTTCAGCGGGCTCAAATCTTCGATCTTGGTTTGAGTCATTTGAAGGTATTCGAGTTTGCGTAAATTTCCTAGTACTGAAATATCGATGAGTTCTGAAGCAGCGCTCAATCGAATGTCGGAAAGTTCTGAGCAATTTCTCAAGTGGTTCAAGTCAGTGGTTTTCCAATAATTAATCTGAAGGCTTTCAAGTTTCTTCAAATTTAGTAAAAAGGATGAATCGTGGACAGGGGTCCAACCAAGAAAAAGAGATTTTAAGTTCGTCAGGTCTTCGATCGCTTGAAGTCCCTTTAGCTTAAAAGCGGAGGTGATCCTTAAACTTTCCAGTTTCTTGAGATTGTCCAACTTTGGAAGCGTGGTGAGAATGGTTTTTCGGTAATCTCCGTTGATCTCCAATTTCTTTAGTTCGGTTAGTTGGTTGAGGGTACTTAGGTCGCTCACTAGAGCATGATCGACTACAATGCTTTCGATCTTGCGAACGGACCCATGCTCTTTGATCAAGGCATCGATCTGCTTTTGCATCGCCCCTTGGTCGTCTTTAATAATTGAAGTGCCTCTTTTGTTCGCCACGTCGGCAGCGCTTGAAAGTTGGGCAATGGAGTATTGGATGGATGCCTCCGAGCACTTTTTGATCGATTGGTCGATTCGCTCCATCTGCAAGGTGGAAAGTTCGGATTGATTGATTTTCCCTGTTACATCCAATCCGAGGCTTTCCCCCGGGGAGACGATTTCAAAAGATTGTTTTTTATTGTGCAATGCCACCGAACCCTCACGCACTCCCAGAATGTCCGAGCTTTTACTGGTTTTGAGGCTGAACCTAGTTCCCCTTATGCCCGCCTGAGACAAGATGGTTTCAATCAATAAAGACGACTCCTTGGTTAGTTTTTTTACATCCATGATCAATTCGCCCTTTTCCAGTTCCATAGCAATGCGGGACGGGCTGATTTCCCCCGCAAGTTCGAAAACCTTGGTGTCCGAGCCCTCGAATTCCACCTGCCAGAATGCGGAGAGTGACAACTGGGAGTTTTCACCTATGATGGCCTGGGTTCCATTGCTTAGCAGGAGTAGCGCTTCCGCGTCTTGCCCGGTTTCAAGTTCTGTTCCAGATGAAATGATTTCGCCTACTTTTGCAGGACTGGCCTCAAGTTCTGCGTAACGGTTGTCGTCCGGGCGTTTCCAAGTGGTAACCTTTCCCGAAATGCCTATGATTACGATCGCTCCCTTGTAGTTGTCCGGGAATGCTTCGGGTGGTTGGAAAACCTGCTTGCTTTCCAAACTTTCGAGGTATTTGCGGTCTTGTTCGGAGAAGAGATCCGGTGCTAGGGTAAAGGAGCGGCCGTCGGCCCGCTGAATTTTGATTTTTTTACCGATCCGTTCGATGTACCTGGCTTCAATGCTTGTACCGTTCCGACTCGTCCAAGTCCTCGATTCCTCTTCTCCCCAAACACAAGAATTGGAGCCAAGGAAGAACAAGAGCGACAGGGCTACCCAACTTGCTAGATGGCTCAGTGTGGAAAATTCTTTTGTCGGTAGGTGGATGATTCGAAAAAGAGAGCAAGCTTCACCCTCTTTTTTCAATGTTAAAAGCCCTTGACGCTTTCCGGAGCAAGTTCCGTTTGCTCCTTTTGTCGGGACATAAAGAAGAATTCATCCGTTTTCGTGCGAAAGAACATGATTGCATTTTGGCTTAATCTTTTGGATCGAATGTAGTCATCTTCTCGAGCGAGATCAAATCCAAGGGCGGTCACCTTTCCTTCGGGTAAATCCTGAGCGGACCTCTTGACCCAGAATGAATTGCCGGATTGCAAGCCAAGCAAGTGATTGAGTTCGTGTTCCGTGATGCCGTCCGTCTTCTTGTACAACTCTAGGGCGGAAATTCCTTCGACGTAAAGGACGTGAAGTTCCCATCCATCCAGCCTTTTTTCCTGCGTCTTCTGGGAGTTCAGTGGTTTCTTTGGAGGCGGACGACGATCGAAGACCTGATTCAACTTCGAGCTTCCGAGTTCGTCTGGCTTGGGGCGACGGCCATCCGAAGACTTGAAGTACAACCGCACTTCATAGGGTTTGGGGAAATATTCCTCATACTCCAAATACGGCATCCCGGTCTGCCGGAGTTCCAAAACGTCGTCATCTCGGAGCACGATGCCATTCGACTGGAGTAACCTGCTTTCCAGTTTGCTTCTGGTATCTCCGATCCGGCCAATCAGGTAGAAGGGAACGAGGCATAGAAACATTGCTGTAAAAAAAAGCGTACGATCAAAATTCATGCAATTCAAGGTAAGTACTGCGCTGGTAACGATAAAGGCAAAAAAACCTCCCTCTGCGACCGGAGTCAGCCAGAGGGAGGAGCCTTTTTGAACTGATGATCCCGTTTGTAAGCGGGAACGAATAGCTTAGTTCTTACTCATCGCCCCAATTCCGATGGATGTCAAAAAATAATTTAAAAAAAACTAATATAACAAATAAGTATTACTTATTTAATAGGTTTTATCATATTTTTCCAGAAGTGAAATGCAATACACTTGCAAAAACCTTGTTTGGCTGAGAGGATGCGAGCATGTCCGGAGTTGCAGTGCATCAGAGTTGTCATTCAAGCGTATCCCACCCGTGGGGATGGTTGGACCGTTTAGGTATGGGATTGGCTTTTATTTGTGCGGTCCATTGTCTGCTCACTCCCGTTTTGGTGGTGGCTTTACCCATGATCGCCACTACTTTCTGGGTGAACCACGACTTTCATCTTTGGATGCTTGCCATTGTGGTTCCCCTTGCCGGGATTTCCATGTTTCTCGGTTGTCGAAAACATCACGACCGTTGGTTGGTCGCGCTCGGTATCCTGGGAATCTTTCTACTTTTCTGTGGTTTGCTTGCAGGGTTGTCGAGCGTATGCGAGGGGCACGGGCATTCGGGTTCCGTTTTTCCATTGGGAATGGAATCTTTGTTGACGACTTTGGGTGGTTTGCTGCTCGTTTGCGCTCATCTTCGCAACTATCTCCTTTGCCGCTCTTCGGATTGCTCCCATTCTTCCTGAGGCTCTCCTTTCTGCCGCGGGCGCCAAATGCCTTGATTCCATTTATTTCTTAAGCTATCAAGACCTTGTGAATGCCGGATTTTTCAGGTTGTGGTTGGTCTTGGTGGTTGTGTATTTTTGCGTCA
>JAYOWQ010000092.1:0-3632 GCA_038152055.1 Opitutales bacterium
TTTGCATGTCGGCCGGTACACCTAGGTAATGAACCACGGCTAGGGCCTTGGTGCGAGGGGTGATCAAAGATTCCAAGACGTTTGCATCCATGTTTCCAGAATCGATGTTCGCATCGACGAACACGGGACGAGCCCCGGTAAGTTCGACCGCGTGGGCGGTGGCCACATGAGTCTGGCAGGGAACAATGACTTCATCTCCCGGGCCAAAGCCAAGTGCATGGTAAATTAAATGCATACCAGCTGTGCAAGAAGATACGCTTATGGCATGAGGGGCGGAGGTGAATTCACAGAATGCGTTCTCGAATTGTTCGCTTTTAGGGCCGTGGACCAAGATAGGGCCCGAAAGCACATCTTGTACGGCTTGTTTTTCTTCATCTTCGAGTATGGGTTTTCCAAATGGGATATTCATTTCTATCAATTGAGAGATAAGTAATTAACAGGTTGGCCGGATTGGGAACGGATGGACTGATCGATTGCCAAAGCGACGCAAGTTGCGTCCAAAACTTCTTGCGCGGATACCAAGGGTAGATTTTTCTTTAAAATGGAATCAATGAAATTGGACAACAAATCTCCCTTGGCGGTTCCAGGGTAGGGGGAGGAAACTGTCTCCGATTTTTCGCCTGGGTCTCGAGACCAATAATAGGCGGCTCCCGAATGGCTTTGTTCGAAAGTACCACTTGTTCCATAGATGCAAAGCTTGTGATGATGAGGGGTGAAGGAAGCGTAATTCGAGGTGATTTGGGCGGTTGATCCGTCCTCAAAGCCGATATTTGATGAAGTTACCGACAGACCTTCAAATTGAGAGTTTGAGGCAGCCAAATTATTTCCAACTGCTGAAACGGAAGAAACTTTTTTCCCGGAAAGCCAAAGGATCAGATCGATAAGATGTATACCTCCTCCTAGGGTAACGGAATAATTTTGTGTTCTTCCTCTCCATCCCTCTGTGAGCTTGTGAAGCCTCCCATAATCGTAACTTCCTTCCATGTGAAAGATTTCTCCAAGTCGACCGGTAGCGATTCGGTCATGCAATTCGATAAAGCGGGGAGTTTTCCTCAAGATAAGATTGGAAGTAAGGAAAAGGTGGGGATTCATCTTCAATTGCTCCGCGATGTTACTCAATTCGTCTGAAGTAAGGCAAAGTGGCTTTTCAACAAATACGTGCTTGTTGTTCCGAAGAGCGCTAACCACCTGCTGCTCATGAACGTCATCGTAAGATGCTATGCATACTAGATCGATTTCAGGGTCATTAAGCACCGAGTTCGGATCGGTGGAAAGACCGCAAGATGGATTTTTCTTTCCGACTCTTTGCAAAACCTCTTCATTAATGTCGCACAGCACCTTAACTGCGCACATGGGGTGAGACTGTAGTCCAAATATGTGACTTTCGCCGACACCAAGTCCAATCACCCCCGCTCGAATTTTATCCTGCAACTCCAAACTTTCGTTTCTTAAGGAATCCTTCCAAATCTTGCCACGAGCAATCTTGATGATTCATTTCCTTGACGATTTCTACCGCTCTTTCGAAGTCATCCTGATCGTCAATGCATTGAACCGAGGCCGATGAATCGATTCCGCTGGTAAAGGATATGATTTCAAAATCCTTGAAGTGGTCGTAAAAGAAAGGTGTGACGTGTTCCTTTTGCTGAGGCGTTCTTTCAATTTTACAAATGCCGGCCAGTGCGCCGGTCTTGATGATCTCAACCGATTGCCCCTTTGGGAAAGTCCGGGGAAAAACATTTGTTACCAAATCCGGATGACATGCTTGATATAAGCTGATGGCACGATCGACAATTCGCCAATCGATAAAAGGGCTGTCTGCGGAAATCCTGACGAAGGCATCGGCATTTCTCGAGATTGCCGCTTCTAAAAGTCTTGAGCCAACGTCTTCCAGGTTTCCACGATAAACTTCCACACCCAAGTTTATAGCGTGATTTTCAATTGCATCGTCTGCAGGTTGATCGGAGCTGGCAATGATCAAGGAGGAGATTTTAGAGGAACGATTCAGTCGATTCACCGTGAGCCCGAGGATACTTTCATTGCCCAGTCGAATTAGGGCCTTGCCAGGTAGTCTGCTAGAATTGATTCTTGCTTGAACAACAGCTAGCATCAAGAAATTGTGAGTAATTCCAAACTCGATTCGCAGGAGCACAATGAGGAAGCTTTTTCCATAGCATTGCCTGCCTCTACGATTTGCAGGGGAGGCAAAAGGTCGTCCAATACGTCCATGTGCAAATGATCCACTGTTCCGAGCCAAAAATACAAGGGGTAGGAGCCCGGCATCAAGCTATGTTTGGTTAGATTAACCTTAAGCTTGATGGTCTGGTCTTTGATTATTTTAGATTCTGAAACAATCTCTTCGATAGTGATAATATTGTTTTGCTGAGATTCCGTTTTGACGGAGATTAGAATTTTCAAACTAGTCAGCTCTTCCAAGGTAACGATTTCCATCATAAATGAGATAACCTCAGACATATAGAATTGTTCGCGCTCACATGCGTCCTTGTTGCAATATCGAATCTTTTCGAAACGGGCGAATCCGACCCCTCTTCTTCTTTCCGATCGATAGTCAGCGTTGAAAACCAAAGACAGTTCTTGTTTGGACCGAACATAAGCATTGACTACATCGGAGGTTTCGCCCTCCATGACAACCCGACCTTTCTCAAGAAGAATGCTTCTTTTGCACAAACGCCTGATCATTTCCATGTTGTGACTGACGAAAAGAATCGTCATCCCGCCCTCGGAAACGTCCTGCATCTTTTCCATGCATTTCTTTTGGAAGGCAAGATCTCCTACTGCCAAAACCTCGTCGACGATAAGCACGTCAGGTTTTAAATGAGCTGCGATGGCGAATGCGAGGCGAACGTACATTCCGCTCGAATATCTCTTCACCGGCGTGTCGATAAACTTTTCAATATGAGCGAATCTGACGATGGAATCAAAGGAATCTTCGATTTCCCGTTTGGATAATCCAAGAAAGGAACCGTTGAGAAAAATATTCTCTCTTCCAGTCATTTCAGGATGAAACCCAGTTCCAACTTCCAGAAGGGACGCCACTTTGCCTCTGATCAAAGCCCTGCCGGATGTCGGTTCGGTGATGCGGGAAAGAATTTTGAGCAAGGTAGATTTGCCCGCGCCATTGTGACCGATGATTCCCAGAGCCTCTCCTGGAAAAGCTTGAAAAGTCACATGATCGAGTGCGCAAAAAATTTTGGAAGAATCAGGTGCCAAGCTTGAAAATCCAATCCGAGAAGCAATTCCTCTGAAGTCGTCAATCAGGGAGTGTAAACCGATTGTTCCAAGACGGTAGTTCTTGGAGAGACTTTCGACTTCGATGATGGGGAGACGATTCATAAACTGACCAAATGCTTAGACGTAATCGACGTAAGTGCGTTGAATTTTGTTGTAGAAAAGAAGGCCTGCAAAAAAGATCACCAAGGTGGAACAAATGGAAGGAATCGCGAATTCCAGAGTCGATGCAGAGGAATGTCCCAAGATTAAGGCTCTGTAAGATTCAATGATGAAAACCAGTGGGTTCCACGCCAAAAGAGATTGGTATTTCTGAGGAATTTCTGAAATCGGATAGATAACCGGTGACGCGTACATAATGAATTGGGTGAAGAGCCCTGATAGTC
>JAYOWQ010000093.1:0-3611 GCA_038152055.1 Opitutales bacterium
TGGCAGTGGATGCAAATATCCTGATCTTTGAAAGAATCAGAGAGGAACTCAAAGCTGGAAAAAGCTCCGGGAATGCATTGGTCGGTGGTTATTCAAAGGCATTTTCCACCATCATTGACGCAAACCTCACCACCCTGATCACGGCAAGTATTTTGATATGGTTGGGTACCGGTCCGGTGAAAGGATTTGGTATCACCCTGGCAATTGGTATCGCCACCTCAGTATTTTGCGCCCTATTCGTCAGCCGCCTATTCCTTTCCCTTTTGCTTAAGTCAGGAGTTAACAATCTTATCAGTCTTCAACAAATCCAAAAATCCGAACCCAAAGATAACATAGATTTTCACAGGTACCGGAAAATTGCTTTTCTTGCATCCTGGATCATTGTGGCTATCGGTATTTTTTCTACTTATTCGAAGAAAGATACCATTCTCGGAATTGATTTTCGAGGAGGTGAAGAATTAGTCGCTGGTTTCTCCCAAACGATCGATGCGGGAGATCTCGAACAGTCCTTTAAAACTAATCCCGAACTGGGGGAAGTTCAGCATGTCTACCGTTCTGAAATTGGTTCTGGTGAAGCATCCAGTCGTCTGGTGCTTCAAACTGAAGAAGGGAAATCCCGCGATGCACTTGCTCTTTTACAAACCAAGTATCCCGATGCGAACTTAGTCGAAGAAGGGCTCAGCAACATCGGTGGATCGGTGAGTGAACAAATTAAAAGTGATGCCATTCTTTCGGTTTCTGTAGCCTTACTGGGCATCCTGCTCTACGTGGCCCTTCGTTTTGAAATGGGCTATGCCATTGGAGCGGTTGTCGCCACCATCCACGATATTTTGATGACGGTTGGACTCTTTGTTCTAATTGGACATCTCTCGGAAGGTATAATCTGCTCGGGTCAATTTACCGCCCCCATGCTGGCTTCGATTCTCATGATTGTAGGATATTCGATCAATGATACCATTGTTGTCTTTGACCGGATCAGGGAGGAACTGGAACTCAATCCGGTGACCAACCTACGCAAGATTGTAATCATTGCGATTAATCGGGTGCTTTCCCGGTCCATTCTCACTAGTTTCACCACTCTGCTCGCAGCGGTTTCCCTGTGGGTCTTTGGAGCTGGTATTATTAACGATTTCGCCTTTGTTTTCGTGATCGGTATTTTAACCGGTACCTTCTCCTCCATTTTTATTGCAAGCCCTGTGTTTTATTTTTGGCACAAGGGGGATCGCAAACATGTGGAAGAAGGAGAGCTTTTGCCCAAGTACGACTGGCAAACGTCCAAATAAGGTTACGCCTATCTACCCTGCTTTACAACCTGCTGGGTATTGAAACAATGGATCGAGCATCAAGCGGATGAACAATCCGTAGCTTTTCTTCAAGAAAATATTGGTACATCCACTCTTTTGTCAAAGTTACTTGTTCAGCGGGGATTCTCAGACCCCGTTTTGACCGAAAAGTTCTTACGTCCCAAATTGCGGCATTTGGACAATCCTTTCGCGATTCAAAACATGGACAAAGCGATAAGCCGTATTCTGAATGCCAGAGATAAGAAGCAAAAGGTTCTTTTAGTGGGTGATTATGACGTCGACGGGATAACTTCAACCGTGATGACCCAGCAAGCATTGGAATCGGTCGATATACATGTCAAAACGATCATTCCTAAAAGGCTAAGTGAAGGCTATGGTTTGACCAGAGAAGTTCTCGAGCGAGGATTAACCAAAGAATCTTTCCAATTGGTAATTGCATTGGATTGCGGAACAAATTCCTTAAAAGAGGCTGAACTCCTTAAATCATTGGGCATTGATCTCATAGTCGTCGATCATCACCAGCTAAAATCAGCCAATCATCCATGCGCAATTCTGGTAAACCCGCATTTGCATGATGACGATGGTCAACCATGGAGAAATCTCTGTACGGCTGGTTTATGCTTCAAATTAATTCACGCTCTTTATAAACGTGTACGTGAGTTAAAGTTGCCAGGCTCAAAAGATTTAACCCCAAGGAGCTTTCTGCCGCTTTGCGCAATTGGCACACTGGCTGACCTTGTTCCCTTAAATGGGGAAAGCAGAATACTTTCAAGATTTGGTATTAAACGTCTTTTCAAGGACGCATCCCCTGGGTTACTTGCTCTTCTCCATGAATGTCAGTTGGACGAAGCGAATGAGCCAGACACAGAGGACATCACCTACAAACTAGCCCCGCGCATCAATGCTTGCGGCCGGCTTAATGAACCCGAGACCGCGGTTTGTCTTTTACATGAGAAAAACCCTGAAAATTGTCGTAAACTGGCGAAACAATTAACGAAGTTCAATGAAAAGAGAAAAGGAATAGAAGCACTACTCACCACAGATGCTCTTGAACAAGCAGAAGAGTGCTTTAAAGACAAAGGCGCCGTTGTGGTTACCGGCCATGGGGATGCATGGCATCCGGGAGTTGTAGGCATTGTTGCGGGAAAACTGGCAAACTGCTTAAATAAACCATGCTTGGTTATGGCTCGATCAACCGAGGGCGAATATTGTGGTTCTGGTCGTGGAGTACCAGGTGTTAACTTGGTCGAAATTCTATCCCAGTGCCAGGACAAGCTCACTCATTGGGGCGGACATCCTGCAGCTGTCGGACTTGGTCTGAAGGAAAAAGACTTGAATGCTTTTGTTCAACAATTCTTGGATTCCGTCGAAAAGAACTCGAACTTAAATGAATCGGAAGTTCCCTTGCGAGTGGATGCATTTGTGAAAAAGACAGACCTCACATATGACCTTATTGACGAGATCAATGAGCTTGGCCCGTTTGGGCAGGATAACCCGGAACCTCTTTTGGGGGTA
The DNA here is from genome assembly GCA_038152055.1 of Opitutales bacterium. Taxonomy (GTDB): domain Bacteria; phylum Verrucomicrobiota; class Verrucomicrobiia; order Opitutales; family Seribacteraceae; genus Chordibacter. The sequence continues at coordinate 2,820 of JAYOWQ010000093.1, forward strand.
AAAGAAGTTACCTTCGATTCTCCTCCGAGAAAAATTAGCAATGGAGAACATTTTCAATTTTCCTTTCACAATGGGAATGAATACATCCGGGGTATTGCATGGAGGATGGGCAATAATACTCCTCCGGTTGCGCAGAAACTGGATTTAGCTTTTAAAATGCGGAAGAATCCTTGGAACGGAAATAGTTATCTTCAGCTTGTCCTTGAAGACTGGAGGATTAGTGAAACGAATTAATTTTTTCTTTTCAAGGATTTATCCGTTCTTCAATTAAAGAGACTGCATCATCGACTGAAATTCTTTCCTGCTTGGTAGTGTCCCTGTCTCGCAAAGTGATTGATCCATCACTCTCCAAAGTTTCAAAGTCTACAGTAATGGCAAAAGGGACTCCTGCTTCATCGGCTCGCCGATAGCGTCTTCCAATCGCACCTGATTGATCGTAAGAAACGTTCCACTTTCGCTGTAATCGACGATAGATTGCCCGTGCCGTCTCAACCAGTTCCGGCTTATTCTTGACCAGCGGAAATACCGATACCTTGATCGGTGCTACACGGGGATGAAATTTCATCACGGTTCTTTTCTCACCTCCGACCTCGTCAATTTGATAGGCTGCGCAAAGCACAGCCAGAAAGGTGCGATCCACACCTAGACTGGGTTCGATCACATGAGGTAAGTAGCTTTTCTTTTCAGCTTCATCGAAGTACTCAAGGCTTTTGCCCGAGTGATCCTGATGTTGGGTAAGATCAAAATTCCCCCGAGCCGCAATTCCCTCGAGCTCATGTTCACCAAAGGGAA
>JAYOWQ010000094.1:0-3575 GCA_038152055.1 Opitutales bacterium
CAGTAAAGATGAGAAAGCCACTCGTTACCCACTCCACCCGATTGAATGGTATATTTTTAAACATAATTTAAAAGCTTATGGCAAAAGACGGAAAAGGCGAACTATAAAGTATCGCTTGAGGTCATAACCAAATTTAACAAGAAATTTCTTGTTAGATTCCGATTTACTAGTACTAAGTAATATGCCCCAGCAGTCTTAGCCAAACTACCAACCTAAATAACATCATGAGCAAATTGAAACTTATCGTATCCAGTATATTACTCACCAGTCTTTTTTCATTGTCCGGTTGCTTTGTGACCAAAGCGGGAAATTACGTTTCTGAAAAATCCAAGGCCGGTTGGTCAGCAACCAAGTCTTTTTTTGGAGCTGACGACAAATAACTCTCCAGATCTTCCGATATGAAGCGTCCTCTCATTTCCCTAATTCTATCGTTAGCGTTGCTGTTTTCTGGATCCTGCTCCCTGTCTGAGTTGGGTGCATCGATCAAAGGAAAGTTTTCTCAAGGATCCGATTACTTGGTTGAAAAGACAAAAGGGGCTTATGAGTATTCCAAGTCTGCGGTTGGATTGGGAGATGAAGGACCGGCGGATCCCCAGGATTCGAAAATTCTTTTTTTCAAGGGAAAAAAGGGTCCGGGGAAAGGCAAGCTTGTCGTTCTCGTATCCGGTGATGAAGAGTATCGAACGGAAGAGTCCATGCCTATGCTCGCCAAGATTCTTTCGCAAAAGCATGGTTTTACTTGCAAGGTTTTGTTCTCGTGGGATGAATCAGGTTCATACATCGACCCTGACAACCACAAAGGCGTAAAAGGTTGGAGTTATCTTGATAATGCCGACATAATGATTCTGGGAACTCGTTTCCGTGACCCTTCTCCTGAAGACGCCAAGCACATCACCAAATTCCTCAACGAAGGGAAGCCGGTTATTGGAATTCGTACGTCCACTCACGCCTTCAAGTGGTTGAATGATCGTTCCTTCGGTGGGAAGATATCCTTCAAGGAATTTGGACCCAAAATTATGGGAGAGGGTTGGGTTAGCCATCACGGAGATCACAAGAAGGAGGGTGCTCGTGGAGTAATCGAAGCAGCGAATGCAAACCATCCGATTCTTCGAGGAGTGAAGGACGTGTTCGCTCCTTCCGACGTTTATGGTATCAAGGCGTTGACTGGGGAGGACACTATATTGTTGCGCGGACAGGTAACCGAAAATTTAAATCCAGACTCAAAGCCAGTCGTATCCAAGAACAAACCCATGCAACCTCTTGCCTGGATCCATCCCTACACATCTCCCAATGGAAACGCTGGAACGAGCTTTTGCACTACTATGGGTGGTTCCGTGGATTTTGTTTGTGAAGATTTGAGAAGACTTGTCGTGAATGCAACCTATCATTTGACCGGTCTGGACGTTCCAGCACGGACTGACGTTGGATATGTAGATCCTTTCTATGCTTCCTTTTACGGTTTCACCAAAGATCAAAAGGGTTATTGGAAAAAAATGGACATGCAACCTAATGACTATGGTTTGGGGAAGTCTCCTCATGCGAAAGATCCCAGTGGATCCCCTATCTGGCCTTTCCGAGATATACCTGAAAAGTAAGCTTGCCCTTCCAGATCGTCAGCCCACCTTCGTACAGGCGAGGTTTCGATTTTGTTGAAGGGAACTGAAATTCTTCTTATCCGTCACGGGGAAACCGAGTGGAACTTGTCTGGTCGGTGGCAAGGACACGCTGACTCCAATCTTAGTGACAGGGGGGTTGCTCAAGCACGGTCTTTGAGCAAGAGAATGATGTCTGAAAAGGTCGACTTTGTGTATGTCAGTGACTTGGGTCGGGCGCGGCACACCGCAAGATTGATTGGAGATTCAAGTGAATGGTCATACAACTTGATGCCGGAGTTACGAGAGCGCGATTTGGGAGTGCTGGAAGGACTGACAGCGGAAGAAATGGTTTTGAAGCAACCTGACGCTTACCGATCATTTCGAAAAGATGGTCCAGATTACCAACCGCCGGGTGGTGAAAGTTTCCGGCAATTTTACGAACGTTGTGCTGCTGCGATTGAAGTTCTGGTCGAAAGGCATCCGGGCAAGAAAATCGTTGCAGTTACCCACGGTGGCGTCCTTGGAGCGCTTTTTAGATACGTATTGGATATTCCGCTCGATTCAGAAAGGAATTTCCTATTATTGAACTGTTCCATCAATAGAATTCGTAAATCTTCACAGGGATGGAGTCTGATAAGTTGGGGCGACGTGTCCCATCTTGAAGATTTGGATTCCTTGGATGATGCCTGACCAACATATTTCTTTTCGGTACGCTTGAAATTTAGGCATGAATCAATGTGATTCATTAAAAAAATCTTAAAATATTTGATAAAAACATATTTTTATTATATATTTTATTTATGAGGATTGAGAAGAAGGAGATCTTGGATGAATACAGATTTCTTTTTTATCTGGGAAATACAAGCATACCATCTGACAGGTATTTCATGGCTCACGATGCCCACGAAGCCATGAGAATGTTTGATTATGCATGTACGAAGAGACACATTGCTCCGGAAGTGCAAAAAGTGGAAAAATGGAATCGTTGGTCCGAGAAATGGGAGGACGTAACGCTTCTGGCAAAAGATCCTAGTTTGAACTAAGTAGTTGTTTGAGTTGACCGAAGTTTTTCTTCACAATTTTTTAAATATTTTTCGCAAAATTCTCAATTACAAAGTAGGGTAAAAACATGGGGGCAAGTAATTCAGTAGACGAGTTCTTCGAATACCGCGTTGAATATTGTCACATCGGTTCCGAATTCACTTCCGATCGCCACTTCACTGCCCGAGACGTCAATCATGCCTTGAGTATGTTTGAGTTTGCTCGACGTAAAGATGATATGAAAGTGGACATAAAAAAGGTAGAGAGATGGAATCGTTGGGCAGATCGTTGGGAAGAGGAGAGTATCGTTGCCTTGGAAGAAATTTCCGAGGTTAAGTTATAGTTCAGCGCGTCACTCCAACTTTTATTTTGGGAATTTGATGGCACGACTCATTTGCGTGTCTTGAAATATGGCTTTTACCTTCGACTCTAGAGAAGGTAGGTTTTAGCGGATGACATCGCCCGTAAAACAAAGCTTGGAACAAGCTTTTAAACTTAACCCCTATTCTGGGGTTTCATCCGGACCCCGGGTTGGAGAATTATTCCTACCCCGCGGGTCAGTTCCTACGCCTGTCTTCATGCCTGTGGGTACCCAGGCGACGGTGAAGGGCACTCTTCCTGGAGATATTAAAGAAGTGGTTCGCGCACCGATTATTCTCGGAAATACCTATCATTTGAACCTTCGTCCGGGTGTCGACGTGGTCAGGCGGGCGGGAGGATTATCCGATTTCATGAACTGGGGAGGACCAGTGCTGACCGACAGTGGAGGGTTTCAGGTATTCAGTCTTTCCAAGTTGCGAAAAATTTCGGATGAGGGGGTAAGTTTTCGTTCTCATCTGGATGGACGGGAGATCTTTCTTGGTCCTAAAGAAGCAGTAGCGATCCAGGATGGTCTCCGATCAGACATTGCCATGTGTCTCGATGTGTGCCCAGCCGCTG
>JAYOWQ010000095.1:0-3392 GCA_038152055.1 Opitutales bacterium
GTCCGGATGGATCCTGCACCTGCAACTGGGGTGGATCTATCCGAGCCCGGGCGAGGACGGTTCGTTGTGGTTGTGGAAGGAAAGCCTCGGATGGGTTTGGACCGATAGAAAGATCTATCCGTTTCTCTACGCCCAAAGTCTAGGCAACTGGCTCTATTTTTACGGGGAGTTCAAGCAGCAGAGGTTGTTGTTCGATTACGGGTCTAACGAATGGAAGCGACTGGACGAAAGCGCCGTGAACGAATCTGATCTCGACCGGTAGGGGTGGACTTGTCCGAATAAAATCGATTTAACGAAATGCTCCAAACCAAGCAAGGCTTGGAGATCCGCTCAAGGGCAAGTGAAGATTGGTTGGTCCACTCAAAATGATTCCGTCCACCTTCTATGAACGGGGAGTCGGAAATTAGGTTACCCGGTTGGGTAGGACGAAAATTGCCAGAGGATTAACTGGCGGACTGTTTTTCTTCCTCGGAAGTGGGGACGGATTGGGAAGCCTGCTTGTTCTTCTCCTTAAAGTCGTGATCTTCCAGGGGTTCCTGGTTCATCACGTCCTGAATGTCCTGTTCCCACTCGTTCTTTGCCTTGCGGAACTCGTTGACCCCTTTGCCAAGGGAACGAAAGAGTTCGGGCACCTTCTTGGCCCCGAAGAGCAACAGAACGATCAGAAAGATGAGAATGATTTCTCCACCGCCGAAGTTTCCAATGAAGGCGAGGGCGGGTGTGAATGTAGTTGTCATGATTTACAAGGTAGTTTGGTGGTCGGGCTAGGGCAACTTTATTGTCCGGTATTGGATGAGGCCAGCCCTACAGGCCCAACTGCCTGAGGGCTTCGGGTTTTGGCTTGTTGACAGAGCTTTGATCGGCCTCGAAGAAGCCATGAAGCTGGCGGATGCGCGTGGGGTGGCGCATCTTGCGCAGGGCCTTGGCCTCGATCTGTCGGATGCGCTCACGGGTCACCTTGAACTGGCGACCGACTTCCTCGAGGGTACGGCTGTACCCGTCCTTCAGACCGAAGCGGAGGGACAGGACGTTGCGCTCGCGCTCGGTAAGGGAGTCCAGAACGTCGAGAATCTTTTCCCGGAGCAAGGAATACGCGGTCATGTCATAGGGGTTTTCCGCACCCTTGTCCTCGATGAAGTCACCAAAACTGGTATCGTCCCCGTCTCCTACCGGGCTCTGCAGGGAAATCGGTTGCTGGGCCATTTTCATGATTCCCTGAACCTTGTCGAGGGCGAGGCCCATTTCATTGGCCACTTCTTCCGGAGTGGGTTCGTGCCCGAGTTCCTGCAGGAGTTGCTTCTGTACCTGCATCACCTTGTTGAGGGTCTCGATCATGTGGACGGGAATACGGATGGTGCGGGCCTGGTCGGCGATCGAGCGGGTGATCGCCTGGCGAATCCACCAGGTGGCGTAGGTGGAGAATTTGTATCCTCTGCGGTATTCGAATTTTTCCACCGCTTTCATCAATCCCATGTTGCCCTCTTGGATGAGGTCTAGGAAGGAAAGTCCGCGGTTGGTATATTTCTTGGCAATGGAGATGACCAGGCGCAGATTGGCCTCGACCATTTCCGTCTTCGCCTTGTGCGCCTCGCGCATTTCGTGACGTATGCTCTTGACCAGTTGAATGAGCTCGTCCGGTTCCATGTGAAATCTTTCACGGGCTTCCGAGAGTTCCTTTTTGATGCGCTCCATCTTGATGCCCTTGCGCTTGAGTTTGACCGGATCCTTCTTCCCTAATTCCTGGTTGTGCAGGTTGCGTGTGATCGCCTTGAGTTCCGGACCGAGTTCCTGGAGGTAATCCTCGAAGACCTTGAGTTTCAGGCAGCACTTTTTGAAGATGGGAGCGAGTTCTTCCTCGTATTTCTTGAATCTTCCGTGGGCTCGCTTGCTCTGGGTTTTATCGGAACTGTTGACGTATCCCTCCCAAGCGTTGCCCAGTTTCTTGGTTAGGGCCTGCAGAGCGTCCACCTGTTTGGCAAGGGACTTGAAGTAACCCTCCCGACTGTCTATTTTCTTGTCCAACACCACCCGGTCGAAACGTTCTTCCCGGTCGAGTAGTTTTTGAGAAATTTCCAAATGAAAACGAGCCGTCAGGGAAACGGCATAAAGCTGTTTGAGGGCGGCGATTTCGGCCACTTCGATACGTTTGGAAATCTCCACCTCTTCCTCACGGGATAGGAGCGGAACCTGTCCCATCTGCTTGAGATACATGCGCACGGGATCGTCCAGCATGTCACTGTTGTTCGATCGGGCCGTTTCCTCCTCGGTTTCTTCCTTCTTCTTCTTGAACTTCTCGACTTCCGAAGAATCCATCAAACGGATTTCCAGGTTGTTGAAAATGGAAATGACGTTTTGCAGTTCTTCCGGATCGGTTGCGATTTCCGGGAGGGCCTTGTCGATGTCCTTGTAGGTTAGAAATCCTTGCTCGCTCGAAAGGTGGATCAGGGTACGCACCTTTTCGGTAATTTCGTTGCTCAGAGCGTGGGGTTCCGCGGTCTTGCTTACCTGCTTGGCCGCTTCCTTGGCCGTGGTCTTGGCTTTCGCGGTCTTTGGGGCGGGAGCCTTCTCTACTGGCGCCTTAGCGGGCGCCTTCTTCGTCTTGGTTGCACTTTTTACCGTGGATGCTTTGGGTGCCGCGGCCACTTTTTTGGCAGGCGCCTTGGGGGCGGACTTGCTTGCCGATTTAGGGGCTGATGCCACAGGAGTCTTTTTTGCGGTTGGTTTGGCAGTGGCTTTTTTGCTGGTCTTGGCCGTTGCGGCCGGAGCCTTCTTTTTCTTGGTTATCCCAGGGGAGGTTTTAGCGGGCGCTTTTTTTGTAACCGCAGTCTTGGCAGTGGCTTTCCTTGCAGGCGCGGGACTTGCTTTTTTGACTGGGGTTTTGACAGCGGTTTTGCTCTTGGAGGTGGACGGCTTGGTCTTGGCGTTGGCGGCGGGTTTCTTGTCTTTCTTGGGAGATGGCATTATCGAGGGTATTGCTTGCGAGTTAGGTAAGGTCAATTGTTGGGGGATGAGCGCGTTGCCTGCGAATTTCTCTGAGCCGTTTGCTCAGTTGCAAGAGGGCGTCTGAATCATCCTCCGATTGTTGGATGGCCTGGAAGATCTTTTCTTCCTCCTGTTTGAGGTGGCGAAGGAAAAGAACGCCCAGGCATTGTCTTGCGAGGCGCAGCATGAGGCTGGGTTCGGATGCGTGAATGGATTGAATGCACAGGCGGTGAAAGAGATCCCGCTCTTCGTCGTCTTCCAGAAGTTCTTCCATTTGAGAACGGTCGGGACAGATGCCTTCCGCTTGGATTTCCGAGATGATTTTAGCGAGAATCCGGCCGGAAACCGGACGCACGTCAACCCACGACATGTCAAGCGTGTGGGCAAGAGGACTAGCGAGGCGGTCGTCA
>JAYOWQ010000096.1:0-3320 GCA_038152055.1 Opitutales bacterium
AGGCTTTAATTCTTAAGGCGATTGAAAAAAAAGAAAATTTACCTGCGAACCAAACACGCTCCTGGACCACCTACCACCGCGTATTGCAACATATTCGCAAGCATTATCTCCGCCTGAAATCAGTCAATCAACTGGCCAAGGAGACTCATCTGGACCCGGCTTATTTGTCTCGGGTCTTTAAGAATTTTCACAAGGAATCCCCCTATGCCTTTCTGCTCAGATTGAAGATGGGACATGCGGCTTCCCTTCTTCTGAAGTCAGATACCCTGGTCAAGGACGTCGCTTATGAGCTTGGCTTTGAGAATCCCTGTCATTTTTCGCGCAGTTTCAAAAGGGCGTTCGGGGTTTCACCGGAGCGATTTGCCGGAGGTTCCGATGCCTGATTCTACTGTTTATATTCCTTGAAATATTATCGTTTTCAGCGTTGGTTGGATCGCATGAAGTTCGCCCTAGCTTTTCTGTTGATTGGTTTTCCGCCTCTTTCCTCTTTTGCTCAAGGGACTGGTTCGCCTTTTTTGGAAACTCTTTTGATAGAGGGCATCTCTGCTTTGATTGAAAACAACCAGACGGTTCCGCTCACTGAATTGAACGAAAGACTAAAGAAGGCAATCGGTCAGAAAGCGAAAATTCCCAAAGTGTCTTCTTTCGTTTCCGATCCATCTGATCTATATGAATTGTGCAAGCCTTCGACCCTGATTGTGGCAAGGCTTTACAAGTGCGAACATTGTACGAATTGGCATTCGGGCAGCGCCACTGGCCTTCCCCTGACCGAGGACGGTGTACTTGCCACCAATTATCACGTTCTTGAGCAAACGGATGGGGAAACGCTTGCGGTTATGGATAAGGCGGAAAACGTTTTTCCCATTACCGAGGTTCTGGCTGCGGACAAGGATAGCGACGTGGCGATTGTGCGTGCGAAGGGGGCAAGATTCAGGCCACTGCCGTTAGGCGAGCCTGCCAAGATCGGATCGACCGTTCACGTCATCAGCCACCCCGATGGAATGTTTTATTATTACTCCAAGGGAATGGTCTCTCTGTACGACGTGATTAAAGGGAAACCGCAAACGGAATGGATGGCCATCTCGGCGGATTATGCTCGGGGATCAAGCGGGGCAGCTGTCCTCAACGATTCAGGCGAAGTGGTGGGCATGGTTGCCAGCACCGTTACGATTCATTATGAAAAACGCAAAATGACCAACCCGCAAATGGTGGTCCGCTTGTGCGCCCCGGTAGATGCGATCCGGAATCTGATCGAGTAATGATTCAGCCTGCCCCCAGGGCGCTTTTTTAGAAATTCACCATTTCTCCGGTGCGGAAGGAATGATCCGCGGCCAGTACGATCTCGCTCGCCCGGATGGCACTGTCCTGATGCTCGGTAAGATCAGCGCGGCCAAGAATACCATCCAAAAAGAAAAGCTGCTCTCTTTTACAAAGTTCATCGTGATCCGGTTCGTCATCCAAGTCTATGTATTCGTCCGCCTGTTCCAGTTCCCCATTTTCATTTTTTTGGGAACGGTGAACCAAGATTCTTTCGGTCTGGGTATGAGCATCGACCGAGGATGATTTACCTCGGGCGGATGCATCCGCGGCCACGATACTGGCACTTCCCAGGGGGCCCACGACGTCCTTCACGAAAAAGGCGGTCTCGCTCATCATCGGCCCCCAACCCGCTTCATACCAACCGACACTTCCGTCTTCGAAAGTGACCTGGAGGTGCCCGTAATTGATCTTGTCCGCGGGAAGCTCGTCGCTTAACTGAGCTCCCAGCCCGGAAACCCGCACTGGCTTGGCTCCGGTCATCTGGCACATGACGTCGACGTAGTGCACCCCACAGTCCACGATCGGGGATATGGAAGAGAGCAGGCTCTTGTGGGTTTCCCAGTTCTTGCCGTAGGATTGCTGGTTTAAATTCATGCGCATTACCAGAGGCTTTCCCAAGGTCCTGGCGACTTCCACGAACTTGATCCAGCTGGGATGCTGGCGCAAGATGTAGCCCACCACCAATGCCTTGCCCTTGGACCTTGCCAGTTCCACCAATTCTCGGCACTGCTCGGCGCTTTCGGCGAGCGGTTTTTCGGTGAATACGTGACAGCCCGCTTCCAGGGCCATCCTGGCAAAGGGATAGTGGGTGTCGGGATAAGTTGAAATGCAGACGGCATCCGGCTGAAGTTCCTTCAGGGCATTTTCGTAATCGTTTGCTTCGGGCGTCCCTTCCGGCAATTCCGCCATCAGCGAAGCCCTGGATTCCGGCTTGCGCGTGCAAACCGCGGCAATTTCAAATTCCGGGATGGATGCATAGGCGAGGGCATGGGAGCGTCCCATGTTGCCGGCTCCGACCACCAGTACGCGGATTTTTTTCAGCTCACTCATGGGCGCAGGTTGTGCTAAATGGGATTAGCGGGCAATCCAATCCGATGGGCGGTGCTTCTTTACAAGCTCGTCCTGAATTTCCGAAACGTGACGGTAATATTCCTGATATTTCAGGTTCCGAGCAGCTGGCTCGTCAAGGATCACGGTTACCCGTTCGTGCATTTGCAGGGCGGAGGCTGGACAGAAGGAGGCGATCGGGCCTTCGATCATGTCACGCACCGCATCCGCCTTGTTGTCTCCTGTGGCGATCAAAAGAATACGCCGGGTTTCCAGAATGGTTCCGATTCCCATGGTGATGGCCAGTTTTGGTTGGAATTCATCGGGCCCGAAAAAGCGGGAATTGTCCTCCACCGTCTGTTTGGTGAGGGTTTTCAAACGGGTTCGGGAACGAATGCTCGAGGTGGGTTCGTTAAATCCGATATGCCCGTCGGTGCCTATGCCAAGCACCTGCAGGTCAATTCCTCCGGCCTCGGCAATCTTTTTCTCAAAGGCTGGGCCAGCTTCCATGGGATTTTCCATGGTGCCGTCGGGCACGTGGGTGTTCGCCTTGTCGACGTCCAGGTCGTCAAAGAGGTTCAGGTTCATGAAGGTACGATAGCTTTGCGGATGGTCTTCAGGAATGCCCACGTATTCGTCCAAGTTAAAAGTGCGTACTTCGGAGAAGGAAAGACCGTGCTCTTGGTGTCGAAGAACCAATTCCCGGTAAAGCCCGAGAGGACTCGATCCGGTGGCCAGACCAAGGATGGTGTCGGGAAAGATGCGGATCTGGGCCTCGACGAGGTCGGCGGATCTTTTCGCTACCGCCTGTGCGTTGGGAAGAATGATGATTTCCATGAGAAATTGAGCTTAGATAAATTTAGTAAGGCCAGGTTTGGGTACTCCGGGCACGGCCAACGGTTGATTGAAATCAAGATGGGGTGGGGTGAGGTCCTCCTTGGAATTGAGGGCTT
>JAYOWQ010000097.1:0-3005 GCA_038152055.1 Opitutales bacterium
TATCGCCAAGGAAGCGGTAAAGCAGGTAACTGCAGCAAGAATGAAGATTCTTGATTCAATGGAAGCCGCTCTGCCCTCACACCGTACCGAATTGCGCGAGCATGCTCCTCGCATTGAAACCGTAAAGATTGATCCTGAAAAGATCGGTGCCTTGATCGGTCCAGGAGGAAAGAATATCCGCCGGATTACCGAGGTGACCGGTGCCAATATCGATATTGATGAGGACAACAGTGGAAAAGTACGCATCTACGCCACAAATTCGGAAGCGATGCAGCGTGCCCTCGACGAGATCGAACTGGTGACCGGAGAGATCGAGGTTGGTAAGATATACCGTGGAATTGTTCGCGGAGTGAAGGAATTCGGTGCATTCGTGGAATGCTTGCCTGGCAAGGAAGGACTTTGCCACATTTCCGAACTCGCAGACTTCCGGGTGAACAAGACCGAAGATATTTGCAAACTTGGGGATGAAATCATCGTCAAGTGTATCGGTATCGACGACAAAGGACGCGTAAAACTGAGCCGTCGCGCCGCGATGGAGGAAAATAAACCAGCTGAAGACACAGAATCTTCCAACGAGGAATCGACGGAAGAAACCGAGGAAGCAGCTGAGCCAGTAGCCTCCTAAGAGCAGCAAGCCTTACACTCCAAAGCTTCTAAACTTCCCCAAAGCGGGCACCTTTCAACGGGTGCCCGCTTTTTTGCGTAAAAATTTTCTCCGTGAGTTTGAATCTTCCGATTGCCGGAAGACAATGTATTCTCTAAAAATTAAGAAGTTTCATGAGCGAACAAGAAAAACCTTTGATTCTGGCCACCAACGACGATGGGATAAATTCGTATTTTCTAATCGCTTTGGTCGAGGCATTGAGCGAGTCCTGTGAAGTGGTCACTTGCGCTCCGGATGGGGAAAGAAGTTGGATTGGGCATGCCATAACCCGCCACCAAACCCTTGAACCGAAAGAAGTAAAAAAATATCCCGGCCAAAAAGCTTATTCACTCAACGGCACCCCCGCGGATTGCGTGAACCTGGCGGTGGGAAATTTACTGGATCGTGAACCGGATGTGGTGATCAGCGGAATCAACCTCGGATACAACGTTACCATGCCAATGATTCTCTCATCCGGCACGGTCGGAGGAGCAATGGAAGGTGCCTTGCTTGGTTTGAGGGCGATGGCGGTCAGCATGGCCTTGCCGAACGAGGAATTCGATCAGATTCGAAAAAGCGGAGGAAAAGTGGACGGACAAATGGCCGAAAGCCTGAAAGCGTGCGCGGAATCAGCGTCGAAGTACGCTCAACTGATTGCCAGCATGCCGGTTCCTGGCGGACTGACGGTGCACAACCTCAATTACCCCCCCGAATACGATGGGAAGGACGACCCTATCCTTACCTTCGCCAACCAGTTGAAACTCAACAGCTTGTTCGACCTTACGGAAGATGGGAAGAGTTATCAACTAACGTACAAGACGGAATGGCTGGACACTGCAAAAGTAGAGGTCGGATCGGATCTCTGGGCCTTGCGGGAAAACTTGGCCACCGTATCCCGACTGGACTTTTCCGAAGCCTGCGGAAAAAGATATCTCGAACCCTGAACCATTCTTATGCTTCATCGAATATTCCGATTGCTTTATTGGCGTAAACGGAGAAGTTACGGAAAGACCTACCGGAAAATTTCCGGACGATCAATGGATCGCGATCTCGTACATTATTTTCATGATTTCGGGGATGACGGAGCCAATTCACACCAATCCTATTGGTTGAGAAAGTTAATCCTTAAATTCATTCTATGGACGGTGTTTTTATTCATCGCCAGCTGGTTCGCTTACGAAAGTTATCTCGGACTGCTGATTTACGACGGATAAGCGCTCATTTCGCTTGATCGAATGGATGGATACCGCTATATATCTTCCTTTTCCCAAAATTTTGATCATGAGAAAGACGCACAAAGGAATCGCCAAACGCTTCAAGGTCACAGGTTCAGGCAAAGTCACCCATCGCAAACCCGGTCAACGTCACTTGCGCCGCAAGAAGAGCAACAAACAGGGTCAGGCAGGTCGCCAGGACCATGTCTTGGCTCATGGAATGGCCAAGCGGGTGATCCACGCGATTTCCAGCTAACTTTCATTTTTCATAAAATCCTAGAGGAGACCATCAGTCATGCCACGCGCACGCAACGTTCCCGCCACTCGCAAACGCCGCAAAAAAGTTTTAAAGAAAGCACGCGGATACTTTGGAAACAAATCCCGCTTATTCCGCTACGCCAAAGACGCAGTCGATCGCGGAGAAGCCTATGCTTATGCACATCGTCGCAAGAGACGCACCGAATTTCGTCAACTCTGGATCGTTCGCATAAACGCCGCCTGCAGGGCGGAAGGATTGCGTTACGGTGAGTTCATTCACGGTTTGGGCAAAGCCAATATTGAGTTGAATCGCAAGATGTTGTCCGAGTTAGCCATCCATGAACCCGAGTCCTTCAAGGAATTGGTGGGTAAGGCAAAAACCGCCCTCGCGGCCTAAGGGCTCGCTCGTTTTCTGATCTGGCGTGGAGAACGATCTCCAAGCCATTGTCGACCAAGCGGAGGCAATCCAGGCTGATATTTCCAGCCGTTCAGACTGGGATATGGCAAAAGCTGGTATCCTCGGACCCAAGGGGGCCCTGACTCATGCATCCAAACGGATTGGGCAGCTACCCAAGGAAGAAAAACCCGCTTTTGGGCAGGCCCTTAATCAGGCTAAAAAGCAAATCGAGGCCCTCTTTGCATCTTCCCTTGCCAAAATCGAGCAACAGGCTGACCTTGCCGCTCTTGGCAAACCTTACGACCCCACTCTGCCCGCGATTCCCAACCGTTTAGGTTCTTTACACCCCCTCTCGGCAACCCGCCGAAAAGTGGTATCCATCTTCCGGAGGATTGGTTTTACCGTGACCGAGGCAACCGAAGTGGAAACGGAATGGTTCTGCTTCGATGCACTGAACACTCCGGAGGATCATCCTGCCCGGGATGCACAGGAT
>JAYOWQ010000098.1:0-2798 GCA_038152055.1 Opitutales bacterium
CCTTGGCATCAAGAGCAAGCTTGAGTTGCTCTGAATCCATAACCTCGATATCGATAGGGAGTCCCGTTTCCTCCCGAGCCTGTAAAATAATCGAAAGGGAATTATTATCCCCCTGAAAAGAATAAGGATTGGTACGGGGTTTCCATACCCCACCACGCAGGGCATGCACGCCCGCCTCTTTCAATGCATGGGCAGATTCGAGATAAAGATTTGGATTGGCCGGATCAATGGTACAGGGACCGGCAATGATCAAAGGCTCGTCTTTGCCCACCTCATTACTGCCTACCCGTACCCGATGGTCTGACAATCCGGAGCGACGGTCCATCAATTTGTAAGGGGACTCGATCATATCCACCTTGGAAATGAATGGCAGACCGGCAATCCGTTTGAACATGACCTCCCTACCCTCGTCACCAAGAATCGCATAGACACAACGGTTACGGCCCTGAATTTCCAGAATCGAACAATCGAAATCAGAGGCTATTGCCTCGATTTCCTTGAGTTGGGAAGAATCCAGTTTATTGGCTTTTGGAATAATCATTTAATTATTAGGAATTTAAGAATGTTTGATCTTGTCAGTGTGCGACTGTAAGCAAAAGATTAATGAAAATGCCAACTTCATCTAAAAAGCCAACCAAGTTTCGCTTTCGAACGCTTCTTGTCGGGCTTTCAGCCCTCGCTTGCTTCACCTCCTGTGAAAAACCTCAGGTGCAACCAAAAGTCGAGGGATACCCACTCGGGGACATCATAAAGGAACAATCCTACTGGGAAGGAAGTTCCATTGAAGCATCCGATACCTTTTTCATGGACGACGAAGGAGTTTTTTGTCTAAAGGAATCCAAAAGACCTTACACAGGGGTCATCAAGGTACGGGCTCGCAACGGAACCGTTGCCGCCCTAAGGGGATACGTTAACGGAATTCCAGATGGAGACTTTTACGAGTGGCACGAAAACGGAAATTTAAAGTCTAAGCAGCAATATCGTAATGGAGTAAAAGATGGATATTTTTACGTCTGGTCTTCGAAAGGCGTTGTTTATTCGCGAAGATTTTTTCGAGATGGTCTCGAAGACTTTGGAAGGTTCGATGACGAAGGCGCCATACAATCCGGTGCAAGCCTCGCTTCGGTAGAACTCAAGGAATGGGAAGGCGGAGGTGGTCAATTCTTTCAAAAGTTTGCCGGTGACCCAAAACGCGGAGGTATGGTATGGATTCGGGAAACCGAGGAATTATACACTGGCACCATTACGGCTTTGGACGATCGTGGACGGAAGGAAGCGGTTCTTCGCTTCCGCAATGGCAAGTATCACGGTACCATTTCCAAATGGGACGAAGACGGGAACCTTTGGGAAGAAGGGGAGTTTGACCGCGGTATTCTCGTGACCTTTACCATCAAGGAGGGCAAACCTTTTGACCCCAACCAGATCATTGATCTGTCCGAAGACCCAGAGATGGCAAGTCTCCTATTCGAAGAGTAGGAAATCGAGTCTAGAAAGTGTGCCTTTGGCACAACAAGTGCTTAATGTCGAGCATCTTAAATGTCTTTTTTAGGCACCTGATTCTAGACTCTTTGCGGTTATTTGCCAAAATTTGTTGTGCGGTAGCTTTTCGACATTACAAAAGACAAGTTTTTAATGCTCGCATAGATACTGCATGCACATCCGAAGAATTATCGTTAAATTACTTCTTGGGTCGTGGCTTTCGAGCAGGTTTTTTTGCTGTAGTCACAGGATTAATACCAAGCAGTTCAGCTTCAATCTTCTTACCCGAATCAGCTAGAATAACCGCCCGCTCAACCGCATTTTCAAGCTCTCTGACATTACCCGGCCATCCATGAGAAAGAATCGATTTTTCACAAGTTTTCGAGAATTGAATTTTATCGATTCCGTGTCGCCCCGCATGGCGTTCGAGAAAAGTGTTGGCAAGAAGCAAAATATCATCTCCTCGATCACGCAAAGGAGGAACCGCAATAGGAAAAACATTCAAGCGGTAGTAAAGATCTTCACGGAAATTTCCTTTCTCAACCTCTTCCAACAAATTCCGGTTGGTCGTGGCTAATACCCGCACTTTCACTTCGATGGTTTTATTCCCTCCCACCCTTTCAAATTCTTTCTCCTGCAAAACCCTTAGCAGTTTTGCCTGTAAAGCAGGAGCAATCTCGCTGATTTCGTCCAATAAAATCGTTCCACCATCTGCCAGTTCAAACCGACCTTCCCTTCTCTCGGTTGCTCCCGTAAATGCACCCTTTTCATGGCCAAAAAATTCGCTTTCCATTAAGGTTTCAGAGATAGCCGCACAGTTAACTCGAATATATGGTTGTTTGGCCAACATGCTATTACGGTACAACTCACGAGCAACCAACTCCTTACCAGTTCCATTTTCGCCCGTGATCAAAACCGTTGCTTCAGTCTTGGCTACCTTATCGACCAAAGTTTTGAGTTTTTTGATTGGTTCACTTTCACCCACGATGTCAGATGAACGGGTATCACTTTCCTCAACATAGTACTTGGTTACCCGACGCATCTTGTCAAATGAAGCAACTTTATCTACCACGACTTCAATCTGATCAAAAGAGAATGGCTTTACTACGTAATCAAATGCCCCCATTTGCATACAGGAAACAGCAGATTCAACAGATCCGTATCCCGTCATCATGACAACCATGGGACCATCCGTCTTTGCCATAATTTCCTCCAGTAAATCCGTGCCCTCCCCATCCGGTAGCCTTAAATCCAGAAAGACTAAATCAAAAGAATCTCTTGCCAAAATCTTACGAGCACCCTTTAAATCCCCAGTAGAA
>JAYOWQ010000099.1:0-2701 GCA_038152055.1 Opitutales bacterium
ATATGGTCGGCATCAAAGGCGTGCCGCAATCCAAAGGAGTAGGCGAGCGCCCCCGCTCCGGCATAAACCAATGCCCCAGAGGAGCTTGTCAGGTTGTGGTACTCCGGGTTGGAGTTGTAATAGAAAAAGAGACCCCAGCCAACGACGTGGAGAAGAACAACCGTTCCAAATATGCCCAAGATTGTTGGAATCTCATCGCGCTCGAACTTGAGGAGCTGGCGCAGGGATTTCTTCTCACGAACCACTGGTTAAGCTTATTGCAAACGATTTGCAACTGCAAATTTATTGCTCTATGCCCCTGTCAACTGGGCTTAGCCTTCCGGCATGAACCTGAAGACAAAGACCTGGGTCTCGCTATGGACGGTCTACATCATCTGGGGTTCCACTTACTTTGCGATCGCCAAAGTAATCGAAACAATGCCGCCGCTTCTTTCTATGGGTATTCGCTTCACACTCGCGGGCCTAATTTTATTCGCCTTCATTTTTATTAAACAGGGAAGAGTCGAGTTTCAAATACCAAAGTCAGAGATTACCTCAGCCTCTGTGCTGGGGTTCGTCACGCTCGGATTTGGAATCGGCAATGTTGCGGTAGCCGAAGCTCATGTACCAACCGGAGTGGTCTCACTTATCATCGCGGCTCTACCACTTTGGATTGCTTTATTTAGGACCCTCTCAAGGGAACGAATTTCGAGATTGAGTTGGTTCGGTACTTTGGTCGGATTCTTAGGTGTTATCGTGCTTCTAAAACCAGGAAGTGTGAAGTCTGTTAGCGGAGTTGATTCCGGGACTTTGACGTTTTTCATGTTCATGGTTCTGCTCGGAAACATTGGTTGGGCGCTAAGTACTTTTCTTTCGCCACGATTTCCTATTCCTAAAAATTCTCTCATGTTTACCGCTCTTGAGATGTTTGCTGGTGGAATTTCGCTAACCATCGCCGCGTTTATAAAGGGCGAGAAATTGGTAGATTTGGTTGACGCCACCGCAATTTCTTGGATCTGGTTCTTTTACCTTGTCTTTTTTGGATCTATCGCAGCCTATTCTGCATATTTGTGGCTTGTAATAAAAGCGCCTGTATCTCTTACCGCTACTTATGCATATGTAAATCCAGTTATTGCGGTCTTTCTTGGAGTCTTATTTTTGAATGAGAAAATTACCTTTAATTTCGCTGTTGGCGGCTCGATTATCCTCTTAGGCGTCATGGCAGTTGTATCCGGTGAAGCTAAAGAAAAGAAGAAGCTTTAAACCTTATACCGGAAAAATTTCGACTTGAAGCGTAGCTCTATTTAAGATGAGCATAGAGTGATTCGGGACCTCATTCCAACCAGTCTGGTTCCAGCCGGAGGAAGAGATCAGGAAGCCGGTATCGTCTAAGAGATATCGCAATTCGTAATATTCATCGGTAGCCCAACTCGGTCTATTGTCGGGATGATTTTCGCAGACCGCTACAAAATACTCCGGTGTCAAGAAGAATGCGTTGATGCTGCTGTATTTGTGCCGGTCTTTAATTTCCTGGACGGCTGCCTTAATTCCATTGACTGGCCCAAACTCTTGGATTTGGGAAATTGAATAGAGAAAATAGATCTCGCTATCCCCATTGCCCGTTCGTTTGCTCAATAGCTCTTGTGGAATCTTCTTTTCGAGCTCTTCATAATCCAAAATAGCGCCATTATGAATAAAAAAGAGATCGTCATGGGAAAATGGGTGTGCGTTCTCACGAGAAATTTGAATTCCGGGTGTTGCCCAACGAAAGTGAAGTAGCCCACCGCTGCCTTTCTCAGTTTCAATCAATTCCATAAATTGGTTACTCTCCAAGGCCAGATTTGCATCTTTGTAGACTTTGGCGTGATTGGAGCTACTGAGCGCTAAGCCCCAACCGTCCTTGTGGACTCGGGCAAGCTTGAGGAATTCACCAAAGTCTGGACCTGTTTTCTCGGTGAAAGTCATCTGAACTGGGGAGACAAATCCCAGCAATCTGCACATGGTCATAGCCTATCGGCTAACCTGCCCACATGCTGCTAGAAATCTTGATAGTCATTGTTGCGGTCACCTTTATATTGGAATCGATCCTCGATCACTTAAATCAGAAGAGCTCCGAGCTGTCACCAGATCCGCTCGTAGCGCATCTCTACAATCCCAGTGAGCAACAGCGCTCAATTTCATATGGTTATGAGAAGAATCAATTAGGACTTTTTTCCGGAGCCGTCTCAACCGGCGCCATGGTCTTAGCGCTCGCCTTTGGCTGGTTTGCCGCACTTGATAATTTTATTTCGGAGCGAGTTGGAAGTTCTTTGTTTGTCTCACTCCTATTCATTGGCGCCTTAAGTTTCATTGGGTGGTTGATTTCACTGCCCTTTGCGATCAAGTCGACCTTTGGTATTGAAGCAAAGTATGGTTTCAACAAAGCAACTCCTAAGACTTTCATAACCGATATTTTCAAGGGAACTCTTGTAGGTGTATCAATCGGGGGAGCACTTCTGGCTGCTGTTATCTGGTTATACGAGAGGTTTGAGGATCGCTTCTGGTTATATGCGTGGCTTTTAGTCGCTGGTTTCTCAATTTTTATGTTCATGTTCGGAACTAAATTGATTCTCCCGCTCTTCAACAAATTGACTCCATTGGAAGATGGGAAGTTAAAAGAAGATATTGGAAAGTATTGCCAATCCCAGGGTTACTCATTAAAGAACTTATTTGTAATGGATGG
>JAYOWQ010000100.1:0-2594 GCA_038152055.1 Opitutales bacterium
GCGGACGGTTCGACAAGCGATCTGGAGGGATCGCATTCATAGGAGATTAAAGAGTGTGAGACTTCTCATGCGATTACCGGAGGAGAAGCAGGGCGATATCCATGCTGGCATTTGCCTGAGCGAGAATGGATGCGGATGCCTGGCTCAGGATTGAATACTTTTTCAAGTTGGTGGATTCTTCTGCCAGATCCGCATCAACGATGCGGCCCAGTGCCGATTCAAGATTGCTTCTTTGCTGGGAAAGTGACTGAACGTTGAAAGTTAGCCGTGATTGTGAACCTCCATTTTGCGCTCGGAGGAAAGAAATGTTCTCCAGTGCTTTTTCCAGAACCCCGCTTGATATTTGTTCGAGGTTGATCGTCCTTGTCAAAGAACTGTTAGCCAAGGTAATCCAATTATTAGTGGTCGAATTAGTGGATGAGTGATCCGTGGCGGATACCGTTGACCATCCTGAGTTGGAAGTGTCCGCGCCGGCCAGCGACTTATCCTGTTTTAGGGTTAGGGCGGAAAGTAAAAGAGACTTGTTTATACTTACCACCGAGCCTGCGGCCCCACTTGAACTTGTGTATATACTCAGGGTAAAATCCTTGGTCAGATCCTGGCTTTCAGCGCCAAAGTATGCCTCGGTTGCCCCACTCCTTGTGGTGTAGTTGGCAAACAAGCTCACTCCGTTAAAGTTCATCTGGGAGATATCGTAGAGTTGCATCTGCAAGTCCTTGAACTCGTTGTTGTAACTTGCGATGTCCTGACTTCCCTTCATCGGATCCTGGCTGGCTAGTCCCTTTAATTCGCTCATTCGACCGACAATAAATCCAACGGTTGCAAGTAACCCGTCCTGTACCTCCATAAAGGATAGCGCGTTTTGCACGTTGTTTTGAGCGCCTGCCAGTCGCCTGACCGCGGCCTCTAGTTTCATGCCTACTGCAAGGCTACCCGGGTCATCAACGGGGCTGGTAATTCTCTTCCCGGTGGATAAGCGGTTCATTGCCTTTTGCAAGAGCCGGTTGTTCAAGCTAAGCTGCGCTCCTGCACGCTTAGCTGCGGTATTGGTGGATATGTTCAATGCCATATTACGAGTCTCCAATAATTAAATTTCCCCATCTGCCTCCTTGCTGATGGAACCGTCCGCGAGTATGTTTAGGAGAGGACGGTTTCCCCCTATGAAAATAAATGAATGAAATTGGATCGCGGGCAGTGTTAGTGACCACGGGTTGAACAAAAAAACAACGAGAGTCTGCGTACTTGGGTTTCTTCATCTTTAGTTCAGAAGCAACAGGGTTGTATTTGCGCTGGCATTTGCCTGTGCGAGCACGGATGCTGACATTTTCGAAAGCATTAATTGCGTGGCCAGATTGGTTGATTCATCCGCAAGGTCCGTATCTACGATGCGTCCGTGAGCCGCACGCATATTGGTCTTTTGTTGATCCAAGGATTCTAGGTTGAAAGCCAGGCGGGATTGGGAGCCGCCATTTTGGGAGCGCAGGTAAGAAACGTTCTCAAGAGCCTGAATCAAAAGACCTACTGCGACGTCATCCAAATCCAGATGGTTGTTTATTCTATTGTCAGAGGAACTGACATCTACAGCAAGACGGGCAATGTACTTAGTGTTCTCGTTCCCGTCGGCATCATTATTCCCGCTATCCGTTGTGCCATACGGCATGGCTCCATAAACGGGTGCCGAGGGAATGAGAGAACTAAAGTAGTTATTATCAATGGTAAGCGCGGAGAGAAGCGGAGCTTTGTGGATACTGACCTTGGAGCCAGTTGCTCCATCAGCGCTAGTGTAAATCGTTTGAGTATTATCCCAAAAGGATCGTGGTAACTGATAGGCCCAATCAGCACTATCCGAAGAAAGGAACCAAGCCTCTTTCAGATAGGGACTTACATCATTTTTTCTTGCAAACAGACTTACTCCATTAAACTTCATTTGGGAAATGTCGTAGAGCTGGCTTTGTAGGTCATGGAATTCATTGTTGTAGCTGGCCTTGTCCAAATCACTTTTCATTGGGTCCTGACTTGCGAGCCCCTTGAGTTCCGACATGCGTTCAAGGATCTTGCCGACTGCTTCGAGAGCTCCATCTTGAACTTCGAGAAAGGAAATGGCGGTTTGCACGTTGTTCACTGCGCCCTGCAAACGATTGATCGATGAATTGAGTTTCATGCTCACTGCCAGACCGCCCGGGTCATCCATTGGAGTGGAAAGTCTTTGCCCGGTTGACAAACGATTCATTGACCGCTGGGCAGCCAGGTTGTTCCTTGCAAGGCATGCACCTGCACGCAGCGATGAAGTGTTCGTGGAAATGGTCAGACTCATTGGACGCACCTCTTTATGAAGCAACTCTCGCCCGGCAGGGTTCCGCTGCGTGGGAGCAATTTCCCACACAACGCAAACCTTGCCATACACGAGTAGGCGTATACGCCATGCACAATAGACACGCGTGCGAGACGCTCTGTCATGATTGCAATCATCTCATGTTATAAAGAAACAATTTCCTATGCTTGGGATTATCGGAGAAGCATGAGGGCGACGTCGGTGCTCGCGTTTGCCTGCGCCAGCATCGATGCCGATGCCTGGCTGAGCACGGAGTACTTCG
>JAYOWQ010000101.1:0-2564 GCA_038152055.1 Opitutales bacterium
ATGGGAGTCAATAACTATGTCGGGTACGAAAAAGAGGAGACTCTTCTGGAACGGTCCAAAGCATTTGTCGCCCCCGAAAAAGTATCCATATCCCTTGTTTCATTGGGCGAAATCATACAGGCAAACTATGCTGATGTCATTTGTTCTTTTTTTGTTTTCGAACACGACGAAAACCTATTCGAACTTATTAATGCACTAAAGGACTGCCCAAAAGGGACTCTGCTTTGTTTTTCCGTTCCAAAATTTGGGCTTAGCTGCCTTCTGGAAAACATGGCATCCGATCGCTATGCCCGAAGTCTCGATGCTGCAGTTCACATACAAACCTTCACCGATCAATCCATCAACTTCCTTTTGCAAGCAGCGGGTTTTGAAAAAATTGCTACATGGCAATTCGGACAAGATGCACTTGAGCTAAGAAGATTACTTCAATCCACAAAAGACCATAATGAACACTCGAGGTCCCTCGGGGAAAAGATGGAATCCTGTCTTGATGACTTGCAATCAGTTGTTGATAGAGCGGGTCTTTGCGATCAAGTCCATATCATTGCACGAAGCGTGGCCAAAAGTTAAATTTCACAAGAACTTTACCCTGTCGCCTAATACTCTCAAAAACAGCCAAAAATCAGATACTGTATAAATTGCCTACAGCCGGATACCCGACCAAGTATCGAGTTCGATAGTAGCGGAATTTGCCCAGCGTGCAGGTTTGCCGAAACCTACGATTCAATCGATTGGGACAAGAGGCAAGATGAACTCGATGAAATTATCGCCTATGGCAAAAGAAACAGCAATTCGGGATACGAGTGCGTCATCGGAGTAAGCGGCGGAAAAGACAGTATTCGTCAAGTCATGTTCGCCAAAGAGCAAATGGGGTTGAACCCCCTCCTCGTATGCCTGTCTCCACCTCCTGAACATGTTAGCTCTCGAGGAGCAAGAAATCTTGAAAACATTATCGAACTTGGATTCGATACAATTGTCGTCACACCTGCGCCTCGACTTTGGAAACAGATGATGAGGGAAGGGTTTCTACGCTTTGGCAACTATCAAAAATCAACTGAAATGGCACTTTACAGTAGTGCCCCCAAAGTTGCCGCCGCGTATCATATTCCAATTATTTTCCTGGGCGAAAATCCCGCAATCACAGTAGGAGAACTGGGAGTGGGATCAACGGGAGGAAGTGCCCAGAAAATGAAGAATTGCCACACCCTCGAGGGTGGACCACTATCAGTATCTCCAGGAAACATTTCGGAAGCCTGCTTGTTCTGGTATCGCTATTCATCAGCCGAGGAGATGGAACTGGGGGATATCAATGTCTATTACCTTGGTTACTACATCAAAGACTTCGCCAAGAGAGCCAATGCCGAATTCGCGATTTCGAAGGGCATGGAAACGAGACAAGAAACGCCCGAAGAAATTGGATGTATCACCGGTCACGAAGCACTGGACGATGATTTTGATATTCTGAATCAGATGATCAAGTTCGTAAAATTCGGATTCGGCAAGGTCACCGATCAAGTGTGTGAGGAAATCAGGCGAGGAACCATGAGCAGGGAAGAAGCTGCTGATCTTGTCCGTAAATTCGATGGGAAATGTTCACCCAAGATAATTCGTTCTTTCTGCGATTACCTTGAAATCTCCGAAGATCAATTCTGGAAGGTGGTTGAAAGCTTCCGCAACCCTGACATTTGGAAAAAATCCGGTAATGGTGAATGGGAGCTTTCCGTAGGTTTCGACAACAGTGCCAAGCAAAGTGCATAAGATAGGCATTATCGATTACGGTGTCAGTAACATCCTTTCGGTAAGAAACGCTCTGAATTTCCTGCGTTACCGCCATGTTTGCTCAGACAATCCCAATAAACTTTCGGACTGCGATGCACTCGTCTTGCCTGGGGTTGGTGCTTTTGCTCATGGGATGAAAAACCTTCAGCAACTCGGTTTCGTCGACTTTATCAAGCATAGGGTTGGAGAAGACAAAATACCTATACTTGGCATCTGCCTTGGTATGCAAATGCTAGCAGAAGACTCTGGGGAGAAAGGATTTCATGAAGGACTGGCTCTCATACCCGGAAATATTAGGAGCATTCCCGCCAAGAATGAATATCGTACCCCCCATGTCGGTTGGAATCGAGTATTTGCTCAAAATGACTCCCCCATTTACGGGAGTGGGAACGACTACTTTTACTTCGATCACGGCTATCACTTTAAATGCGAGTGCCAGTATGTCTCTGGCATATTTAATTATCCATCAGAGATGACTGCGAGCGTTTGCCATAATCACATAGCGGGAACTCAGTTTCATCCCGAGAAAAGCGGTAAGGCAGGTCTAATTGTCCTTAGGAAATTCATGGAAACAAATAAAATCAAAACCATTGACGGGGAACTCGCTCGGTATGCTTAGCCGGAGGCTCATAGGTACTGTCCTGACCAAGGAGAACCATGTGGTTCAAAGTATTGGGTTCAAACGACATCTTCCCTTGGGAAAACCGAATGTCACTGTCGGTTTTCTTGACCAATGGGGAATCGATGAGATTTTTTTACTGGATATAGACAGAGGTGACTGGAAC
>JAYOWQ010000102.1:0-2294 GCA_038152055.1 Opitutales bacterium
GGTGGCCAGGACCAGCTGGATCCGCTGACTTTTGCTTTGCAGGCAAGCGCAATCAAGATCGTGAGTGATAGGGAAATAATGGTTCTCATATTTAGCACCAAGATAGATCATTTAGCATGCAAGACAAGTTTCACTATCGATTGAAAAAATCTATGGTAGCTTGATATTCCTTCTCTCACTCTGATAGCAGGTAAAAAGAAACCAAATCCTGACAAGAAAGGATTTTTGCCCTACGTTCATGCTTTGCTGAAGTGATCTTGACCAAAGGAGTAAGATCAAGTTGAATCCATATAAGCAAGTTTTCTTGATCCTCCCATAATTATATCATTCGTTGACTGAAGTTCCGCCACCCGAAGGTGCCATTGGCAAGTACTTGAGGGAAAATCGTTTGCTAAACAGCCTTTTGGTATCCCTCATGGCAATCGTTGGAATCATAGGATGCATGCTGGCTTGGACTATAGTGGTTCCTGTTGGCGAGGAAAGCGGTTCCGATTTCGGTGACGCCGGTGGACCGGTTGCCCAGCAACAGCAGGAAAAGCAGAAGGTGGTCAAACTGATGCAAAGGCAAAAGAAAGCTCAACCCAAGACCCAACAAACTTTTCGCACCACTGCCATTTCCGAAATTTCACTACCTGACTTCACTGAATTGGAGGTCACGGACCTGGCTCCGGTTGTGGAAACCTTTGCTCCTACAATGTCCATGGCTTCCTCCAACAATCAAGCCATGAAGAGTGCCTTGGGAGGAATGAGGCTGACACTGCCCAAGGTCATGGAGCAAAGATGCAATCCGAAAAAACGCATGGAAAGGTTAAAGTCAGGCGGAGGCAAGGACATGACGGAAAAAGCCATTATGAAAGGGCTGAATTGGCTTCAAGGAGTACAGGATGCCGATGGCGGGTGGGGGCAGGGAAAAGGAGCCTCCAGCGATCTTTATCGGGATGCAATGTGCGGAATGGCAATTCTTGCTTTTCTTGGACATTGCGAACTACAGGATTCCAAAGATTTTGGCACGACGGTCAAAATGGGCATTGATTTTCTTATGGCTACTCCTCCTGACAAATTAGCAAATTACGATGAGAATGGAGAATTCTTATCGCTGAACGGAAACAGTCATCAAGGCGGAGCCTATTCTCATGCCATTCGCACCTATGCTCTGTGCGAAGCTTACACGATGACCAAAATTCCGAAACTTAAGGAATTTGCACGATTGGCTACCAAACTTTTGATTACAGGCCAGCACCCGAATGGTGGGTGGGCCTACAAATATGGCAAGAGTCCATCTTCACATGTTGATCTTTCCATCACCGGTTGGTGCATACAGGCATTGAAGGCAGCGGCTTTAACGCGAATACCAGATCTGGATGGGTTGGAAGAAGCGATGGACCTGGCAATTGATTATGTCAAGAAATCGCAAGACTCTTCAGGGCGTTTTCAATATTTGCTTTCCCGGCATGGTGGTCATTCAACTCGCGGTTCATTGACCGGTACTGGCGTGCTCTGTTTACAGATTTGGAAAAATGGAAAATCCAAAGAGGTCGAAAAAGCATTGGAGTATATTATAGCAAACCGTCTGCATGATCATTGGAGTAAGGTGGACGTCTATGAGTGGTATTATAATGCTCAGGCTTGTTTCCAATCTACCGGTGAGATGAGTTCGAGGTATTGGCGAGCATGGAACGAGAAATTTCAGCAGGTTGTTGTGGGGGCGCAGGCTGAAGACGGTCATTGGCCGCATGGATTGCATTTTCATGGAGATTCGGAAATTTTCCGTACCACAATGACTATTCTCATGCTTGAAGTGTATTATAGGTTTGCACCTATGAACCAAGTTTGAGACGAAGTCTATCTCACCTCTTTCAATCTTTGCTTCAGATTGGATCGAGCCTCTGTCACAGTTTCAGCATATTTGGGATCATCAATTACATTGGTGTACTGATGGGGATCCTTGACCATGTCGTAAAGCACCTCACCGTTGTCTCCAAAATTCATATAGGCCCATTCTGGCGAACGGATTCCCGCACCTTTATTCTTGACGTGATGTTCATGGTGCAGCGAGAGCGCGGTATCTCGCACCGTGGTCTCTGGGTTCTTCAGGATGGGGACCAAACTTTTGCCGACAATCCCCTGGGCTGAAGGCAAACCGAGCAGATCCGTACAGGTGGGATAGAAATCGACCAGTTCCACAAGGGCATCCGTCCGGCCAGGCTTAAGGCCGGGTGTACGAATCATCAAGGGTACACGGGTCACTTCCTCATGAAGGTTGGACTTTTGCCAAAACCCATGCTCACCCAAGT
>JAYOWQ010000103.1:0-2275 GCA_038152055.1 Opitutales bacterium
TTGTTTTCATTTCCCGTTGCCTCGATGATCAAACTGTTGGGAGATACGTCTATGATCTTTCCCCTGAAAACGTCGCAAATCTGAGTTATCTCCATACGAGTCTTGGAATCAGCGTCCACTTTCAGCAAAACCAATTCCCTTCCCACAGCTTCGTCTCCGTGAAAATTACTTACCTCAATAACGTCAATGAGTTTGTCCAATTGCTTGATGCACTGGTCAAGGGCTTTTTCGTCTCCGTTCAGGGTTGCGGTTATGCGTGACCTTCCGTCGGTGTGTGTCGGGGCTACGTTTAAAGTATCAATATTGAAGCCCCTCCCGCTGAACAAACCGGCAATCCGAGCCAAGACACCGAATTTGTTTTCAACTAGTACGGATATGACGTGTCGCATTGGATGAGCAGAAATTATGGGTCGAAATAAGTGGTGGACGGCACAGGACTCGAACCTGTGACCTACTGGGTGTAAACCAGTCGCTCTAACCAACTGAGCTAGCCGTCCATGAATGAATTTAAAGGAAGGTAGAATAGGAAACTCCTCCCTGGAAGCAAGCGTGAATCACTCAGGCTTGCCCACCTCGACTCGAATCGTCTTGGGACCAAGAATGGGCTTGGGGGCGATTTTGAAATTTTTATCGGTTTCCCAAGAGCCTCCGGAAGAGGATTGTGGGGATACCGCAGGAGCCGAAAAGCCGGAGGTCGATCCGCTGGATTTGATCCTACGTGGTCCCATCCAATAATCCTTCGATCCCTGAGGAAAAGTCGTAGCCCCCCCCCGAAACAAGGCGGCATCCTGAAGCGGAGCCTTTGTCGCAGGAGCGCTCCGGGATTCAGCGCCGGCTCGTTGAACCGGAAAACCAGGTTTGTTCGAACGCCCCTTGCGAAATTGATATCTATTCACGTCCTGCAATGAGAGATTGTTGACTTTTTCCATCCAGTCATCCACTCGTTTGTTCAATTGAGCATAGTAAGCTTCCCTGAATTCAACGGAATTGGCGGCTGGCGCCCTGCGAGATATGTTGTCATTGTTGGCTCGTACGAAACTCTCCTTGGCAATACGATCGTTCAAAGGCGTGGTGATTTCGATCCTTGGATCAGGAATACGCTCGCTGCCCCAGATTTTCGCGTTTCCCAAAGGAAAGCGCTTGCCGCCAAAAGGGGAAAAGTGCTCCGGCCAATCCTCCACGGAGATTCGACGGGATGATGAGGGACTCATGCGGTTGAACGAGGACGGGCGTCCGCTCAGTGAGCTCATTTTTCCATCAATGGCCCCCACCCGCTTGGTGAAATCATTTGCTTTCTGTTGGCCCCTTACGTTCAAGAAACCAGTAATAAACAAAAGACTAAGGACGAAGGATAGCCTCGACTTTCCGGAACCGCTCATAGATAAGATCATATGAACCTATGCATTCACGATCAAGTATGAACCTGGCAAAAACATGAAGACCTACCTTTCCATGCTCCGCCGAATTATCGATCATGGAACTTTCCGGGACGATCGTACTGGAACCGGCACTTGGTCGGTTTTCGGAGAACAGGCAAGGTTTGCCCTGCATGACGGCTTCCCTCTGCTCACCACCAAAAAACTGCATCTACGCTCAATCATTCATGAACTCCTTTGGTTCCTCAAGGGTGAAACGAACGTTAAATACCTTCAGGAAAACAAAGTCAGCATTTGGGACGAGTGGGCCGATGAAAACGGTGATCTTGGACGGGTATATGGAGCCCAATGGACGGATTGGAAAAAGGCTGATGGCACGGGATCGGTCAACCAAATCGACGAAGTCATTCATTCGATTCGTAAAAACCCAGACAGTCGCAGGCATATGGTTTGCGCATGGAATCCCGGTGAACTCCATCTAATGGCTCTTCCTCCATGCCACGCACTTTTCCAATTTTACGTTGCTGACGGTAAATTGAGCTGCCAACTTTATCAACGCAGCGCAGATCTTTTCCTGGGCGTTCCTTTCAATATCGCGTCCTATGCTCTGCTTACCATGATGGTTGCCAAGATTTGCAACCTCGAGGCTCACGAGTTCGTCCATACTTTTGGCGACTTGCACCTTTATGCAAATCATCGCGAACAAGCCGAGCTACAGCTTTCGCGCGACCCCAGACCAAAACCAACCATGCTGATTCACGGTGATCAAAGGGAGATTGCCGACTTTCACTACGAAGACTTTGAGCTTATTGATTATGATCCCCATCCCGGAATAAAAGCTCCAATCGCGGTTTGAGTACTTACCCCTACAAGGCAATTGTTGCGGTATCGGAAGACGG
>JAYOWQ010000104.1:0-2171 GCA_038152055.1 Opitutales bacterium
GCGGATGCCACCAAGTTTTCTGAAACCGGGTATGTAGGCAACGATGTCGAGGACCTGGTGCGCGACCTGGTCAAGCAGGCAAACGGGGATGTCGAGCTTGCCCAATATGGAATTATTTATGTTGATGAAATCGACAAGATTGCTGCCGAGGGCTCCCGTGGCGGGCGTGATGTTTCTGGGCGTGGGGTACAAATAAATCTCCTCAAGTTAATGGAGGAGACCGAGGTTAACCTACATTCCCCGCAGGACATGATGGGTCAGATGAAGGCATTTATGGAGATGCAGCGTGGTGGAAAGCCCAAGAAGCCGACGATCTCCACCAAGAATATATTATTTATCGTCAGCGGTGCGTTTGATCAACTTGCTGAGAGCGTACGGAAGCGGCTGGATCTCAATCGTATCGGGTTTGGATCCTCTGATGAAAAGGAACTGTCCGAAAGTAAGGTAAACTTCCTTAATCGGGCGGAAACTCAGGATTTTATCAAATATGGGTTCGAACCGGAATTCGTCGGGCGTCTGCCGGTTCGTGTCGCCTGTGATCATTTGACCGAGAACGACCTTGCTGAAATCCTTCTTTCCTCCGAGGGCAATGCACTCGAACAGTACCGCAAGGACTTTGATGGATATGGGATAAAGTTCGATATCGACAAATCTGCTATACGAGAGGTCGCTCGCCAGGCGGCGGAGGAAAAAACAGGAGCCAGAGGACTGGTCACGGTGATGGAAAAAGCGTTCCGTGATTTTAAGTTCGAACTTCCCTCCACTTCCATCCGACAATTTTCGGTGGACGAAGAAACCGTGCGTTCCCCCGCTGAATCCCTCGCTTCTTTGGTCGAGGATAACAAGGACTTGGTGGACGAAAACATGCTCGAGGACGTCGATAGGTTCGTCGATGCCTTCAAGCGGGATCACGGATACGAGCTTCGCTTCCGCAAGGCTGCGAAAGTTGCCGTGGTCAAGGAGGCGACTGCCGAGAACCGTTCCGTTCTCGCCCTGTGCGAAAAGAAATTCAAGGACTTCGAACATGGTCTGAGCATCATTTCCCAGCGCACTGGAAAGCGTTCGTTCATCATTGAAAAGAAAGTGGTGGATGATCCGGACAAGGAACTGTCCCGTTGGGTGGTGGAAAGTTTCGGTCAGTCTGATTCCGCGGAGTGAGCGGGCCCGATCCGGCCGCCGTTGAGGCGACTTTTTCGAGCGTCGCTCCCCGCTACGATCTTGCCAATCATTGGCTCTCGGGTGGGATTGATTTTCTTTGGCGCAAACGACTCGTTCATTTGGCCATTCAATCCTCTCCGGTTGATGTACTTGATCTTGCCACCGGTAGTGGGGATGTATTGTTTGCCCTTCGTAACGAATTGGGCGGGAATGCCAAACTTACTGGTCTTGATTTTTGCGAACCTATGCTCGAACAGGCAAGGAGCAAGAGAATGAGTCGGGGATTGGAGGAAGCTAAAAACCAGTTTTTATGGGGTGACTGCCTGGAGCTTCCCTTCGAGGACGAATCCTTTGACTTGATCACCATCGCTTTCGGTCTGCGCAACCTTGCTGACCGGTCCCGGGGATTATCCGAGATGCTCCGGGTTCTTCGCCCGGGTGGTAAGTTGATCGTGCTTGAGTTCAGCCAGCCGTATTTTTGGTTTCGTCCGTTTTACTACCTTTATTTGAAGGGCATTTTGCCATGGGTTGCCCGTTGGCTCACTGGTGACCGGGATGCATATTTGTACCTTGGTTCGAGCATTTCCGAATTTCCTGACCGTACCGGGCTTTGCAGGGAGATTGAATCTGCAGGTTTTTATAAAGTTTCTGCCGAGGCTCTTACCTTTTCCATCGTAGCACTTCATCAAGGCATAAAACTTGGGCAAGGATAAGGGCCTTATGTTCCTATTCTGGATATGATATTGGTTTGACTACTCTATTGATGTGCAGAAAAATTGGGGAATAATGTACCGCCTGATATCAGCTTCCATTTTGTTAATTCCCAGCTTTTTTGCCGGGTTACTATTCGGAGAAGTTGAACATTCCGGTTTCGTTGGCGGTCCATTTCACGGATTTGGTCAGGACGTCAGTTCAGGAGTTTTCGTGCAGTATGGCCCGACCGCGGATCTTACTTTGCCCAATGGATTATCCGCTTATCCTCAGACCAACCGTTTGCCCTCCGGCGGATCCTC
>JAYOWQ010000105.1:0-2143 GCA_038152055.1 Opitutales bacterium
CAATCGCTTGCACTTGCAGGATGAAGTGGTGACCATGGCTGAGGAATTTAAAAAAGCGGGCTATCGCACTGCCCAGATTGGCAAATGGCACCTTGGGGAAGATCCGACCACCCAGGGAATTGATATCAATATTGCCGGGAATACCCGTGGTTCCCCGAGTTCATATTTTAGCCCGTACAAGAATCCAAACCTGAAGGACGGGCCCAAGGGCGAGTACCTGACCGACCGCCTGACGGATGAAGCGATCAAGATATTGGAGGCGTTCCGGCACGATCCGTTCTTTCTGTATTTTCCTTACTACACCATTCATACCCCGTTGCAGGGGCGTCCGGATTTGAAGGAAAAGTACGCATCCCGGGGGAATGGTCTTTCCGACTATGCCGCGATGGTGGAGTGCCTTGATGAAAACGTCGGTCGCTTGTTGTCCGCACTGGATAAGCTCGGACTTTCAGATAATACCCTGGTTTTGTTTTCTTCCGACAACGGAGGAATCCGCAAACTTTCCCCACAGGATCCCTGGCGTGCTGGAAAAGGGTCCTATTATGAGGGAGGTATTCGCGTGCCTCTGACGGTTCGCTGGCCCGGGGTGGTGGAATCGGGGTCCACCTGCGCGGTACCCGTGACCGGATTGGATTTTTATCCCACCTTTTTGGAGGCGATTGGGACGGATCCTTCTCCGGGCAAGGTTATGGACGGAAACAGTATTCTGCCTCTGCTTGCTCAAAGAGAAGAATTTCCCGAAACACGCGCGCTCTATTGGCACTTTCCCATCTACCTGCAAAATTATGCGGGGGAGGAGGATCAGTCGAGGGATGCAAAGTTTCGTACCCGTCCAGGTTCGGTATTACGCAAGGGAAAGTGGAAACTGCATGAATACTTTGAGGATGGAGCCCTGCTTCTGTTTGACATTCAAAAAGATCCCGGAGAAACCAACAACCTCGCCCAATCCAAACCCGGCAAGTTAAAGGAACTGAAAGACGATCTTTACGCCTGGCGGGAGCGGGTGAACGCACCGGTACCGACGAAGCTTAACCCAAAGTACGTTCCCACAAAAATCATCAACCGTTAATGCATTGAGCGGTAAACCGTTAGCACTTTTTCTCTTTCTAGCTACTTCTTGCTTACTGGGTGCTCTGGAGCCTGAAAAGCGTTTGTACAAGAAGATCGATGGGCATGAATTATCTATCCATTGCTTCTTTCCCGAAGGGCATGATTTAAAAACGGACCGCAATCCAGCGATTGTTTTTTTCTTTGGGGGTGGATGGGTAGGGGGCACGCCCAAACAGTTTTATCCGCAGTGCGAGTATCTGGCCAGGCGGGGAATGGTGGCGATGTCTGCTGAGTACCGGGTTGCCTCCCGTCACAAGACCACCCCCTTTGAATGCGTAAAGGATGGAAAATCCGCCCTGCGATGGATACGCAAAAATGCGGACAAACTGGGAATCGACCCCCATCGGATCGGAGCAGGCGGCGGATCGGCAGGCGGGCATGTTGCCGCTGCTGTTGCCACGGTGCCTGGATTGAATGAGGCAGGGGAGGATGAGGCAGTTTCGTGTCTACCTGATGCCCTCGTACTTTTTAATCCAGTCTATGACAACGGGCCTGAAGGCTTCGGCTATGCAAAGGTGAGGGATCGGTACAAGGAGATCTCGCCTATGCACAACCTCAAGGAAAACATGCCT
Source organism: Opitutales bacterium (assembly GCA_038152055.1). Lineage (GTDB taxonomy): Bacteria > Verrucomicrobiota > Verrucomicrobiia > Opitutales > Seribacteraceae > Chordibacter. The sequence goes on from JAYOWQ010000105.1 coordinate 1,683, forward strand.
CCAACCATCGTGTTCCTGGGAGGCAAGGATAAGTTAATCCCTGTCTCCATCGGCGAAAAATTCCGGGACCAAATGAGGGAACTTGGCAACCGGTCGGAACTTTTTGTCTATCCTGGCCAGCCCCATGGGTTTTTCAATAAAGGAAAACCAGGTGGCTACTTTTCCAGAACCATGGAGGAGACGGACCGCTTTCTGGTTTCCCTTGGTTGGCTCAACAAAAACTAGGCAAAAAAATTTCTTCCTTTGGTGGTGGAAGGTTGCCAATTTTCACCATCCGTTCTTTGATCCTTCTAGATGGACCAGATAAGATCAAGAATCGGATGGATTGCAGTGACTCTGGCGGTGGTCGCCTTGGTTGATTATCTTTGGATCGTTCCCGCCAACCAGACCTATGCCAAGCGATACCTCAATGAAAGCATTGTGCTGTCTGCATCCACCTATGCCACCTGCCGGGTAATCAA
>JAYOWQ010000106.1:0-2118 GCA_038152055.1 Opitutales bacterium
ACCTGACCGACCCCAAGCACTGGGGGATGGTGCGAGACATATTGCGCTTTCACCATCTTGCACAAAAGGAAGATTCAGGCTCCCTCACCGTGGGAGAATTTCTTGCCCAACACCAACTGGGTGACCGATTTACCGAGGCTTTTCTATTACCCCTCGGTTCCGCCCTGTGGTCCTGTTCGGTTGACAGGTTTTCCACCTTCCCGATGGAATTTCTCACCGATTTCCTGGCCAATCATAATATGCTTCAAGCCTACAACCGTCCGGTATGGAGGGTACTGAAGGGAGGTTCCCGTAGTTATGTCGACAAAATCGTCGGAGGGATCGGCAGTCGACTTAAACTGAACACACCCGTCCGATCCGTCCGACGCATCGATAATGGGGTCACCCTCACCCTGCCCGATGGGAGCGAACAAAACTTTGACCAGGTTATTCTTGCCTGCCATGCCGACCAGTCTCTCAAATTACTGGATGGAGCAGAGCGTGAGGAAATCGATCTGCTGGAAAAGTTTCCATACGAAAAAAATCAGGTTACATTGCATTCGGACGACCGCCTGCTTCCCCGCCGAAAATCCGCACGGGCAAGCTGGAATGCCTACATCAACAAGGAAAAGAGGAGCCATGCCGTGGTCACCTACGACATGAATATTTTACAAAGCCTGCCCACCCTCGAACCTTTCTGTGTATCCCTCAATCAGGGCTCATCGCTTGATCCCGCCCGCAGACATGGGGAATATTCTTTCGAGCACCCCACCTACCACCCTGGTCGCAAATCTGCCCAGGATATGCACGCATCCTTCATCCAACGCCGGGGCATTTCCCTCTGCGGGGCTTACTGGGGATATGGGTTTCATGAGGACGGATTGAGCAGTGCCCTGCGGGTGTGCGAGTCCTTTGGGGAAACACTGGGATGAATAGCTGCTTGTATTTTGGCGAAGTCAGCCACCACCGAAAATCTCCTAAAAAGCACGACCTGCAGTATCAGGTCTACATGGCTCATCTCTTTCTTGAGGAGATCGACCAAGTCTTTAACAACCGCTGGTTTTGGTCAGTCAATCGTTCCAACCTCGGATCTTTCGTCCGTTCGGATTACCACCGCCCGGAAGTGGACGAACTTGCCGATGCGGTCCGGCAGACCATGTCCGAACAACTGGGCAGAGAATGCACGGGGCCCGTGTCTATCATCACTCACCTGCGCACCTTTGGGTACTGTTTTAACCCGGTGAGCTTTTATTTTTTATGGAACGAGGAAAAGACCCAACCGGTTGCCCTGATGGCCGAGATCACTAATACCCCCTGGGGAGAACGCTATGCCAAGTGCTTTGAATGGAAGAGCGGAGACAAGGATAGCCGTTCCGATTATGAGTTTCACAAGGAGTTTCATGTATCTCCCTTTATTGGAATGGATGTGGAATATGACTGGCGCTTCCGCCAGCCCACGGAAAATTTTCAGGCCGACATGCTCCTCCGTGAAAAGGGGAAGCTCTTCTTCACCGCCCACCTGAAAATGAAAAGCAGACCGATCGATGGGAAAAACCTCGCCTGGGCCTTGATTCGCTTCCCCTTGATGACTCTCAATGTCACCCGGGCCATTTACTGGAACGCCCTGCTTTTGCGACTCAAGGGTTGCCCTTTTTTCTCTCACCCGAAAAACTTGGAGAATCCCACCTAATCGCATGAAAGCAAACTTTACCCCCGAGAGCACTCCCTCCGCCGGTTCGCCGAAGCGGAAGGCTGGCTTTTTTGAGTCTATGCTCATAGGGCAGTTACAAAAGATCAAGACTGGGTCCCTTATCATGCATCATGCGGGCAGGGAGCATCGCTTTGGATCCTCCGATGTTCAGTCTCCCATCGAGTTCGAGGTGACCAACCCTGACTTTTTCCGCAAAGCCTGCCTAGGTGGCTCTCTCGGTGTGGCGGACAGCTATGCTGCGGGCGATTGGCAGACCCATGACCTCGTGGGCTTCTTTCGCCTCTTCCTGCAAAACCTGGAGGTGATGGACGGAATGGAAGGAGGTTGGGCAGCCGTGCTCAACAAGTTTGCCCGCTGGGCCTATCTGATCAGTCAAAAAAACACCGTCAAAGGAAGCCGTCGCAACATCGCCCTGCACTACGACTTGG
>JAYOWQ010000107.1:0-2015 GCA_038152055.1 Opitutales bacterium
GAGTCGCAGGTGCTATCTCGAAATTAGTAATCTGAAAAATACCTGTCTCTGGAATATGTTCGTATTCGAAGGAGAAAAACCTTCGTTCGCTTGGTTCAACATCAAGCACGCATTCATCCCATGGGACTTCAGAATGGGCTATTTCATTGGGTGAACTCACAGATTTGAGAGAATTTTCCGCCCAAACCTTTCGACCAAAAACAAGCCAAAGATTTGGATTTCCATGAAATTGCTTAGTTCGGTGCATGTGTTCGGCTCGAACATCATACCTACGGAACAGCCCCTCCAATTGATCACAATTAAATGGACCATCTCCATTTAAACAGATAGCGGGTCGAGTGCTATCACTTAGTAATTCCTTGTAATGCAACTGGAGTTTCGCTTGATATTCAATAACACCAACCTTGCTATAAAGCGGCGGATAAGCCGCATGAGTAGAATTGAGGACCTCTAGGCATGCCACACAGAGATCTAAACTTTGTGAGATTTGCTCATTGTCAGACCCGCTATCATTATCGTGCATCTGCGGACTCGCATACATGCGAATCACATCAAGCAGTGTTTTGTCCTTTTCTTGGATGATTTCTTTTTTGAATAGATGATTGATCATTCGTGAAAGGTTACCTTCAACCTTTTCAGGAAACGGCCCAGTAGCAGCCCACTTGCAATATGCTTCTGCCGCTTTTCTACAATTGGCAATACGATCCAAAGGAGATCCATTCGGATCAAGACCAAGATTAGCATATTCCGAAAAACGATCACTCATCGGTTCAATTACGGCTCATGCACTCGCGAAAGAAGGTTTTACGAGTTTGGACATGATCTTCAAATATTTGCTCACACTCACCAATATCCAAACCCGCTTCTTTAGCGATCCGTGCAAGCAATGTAATAAAACTAAAAGGCTTGGTCATAAGATTTGGCTTGGTATCGCGGTTAAACTGGTCCGCAGAATGAGACCAGGCAGTGATGGCTCGGTGATGAATTGCATATTGGGTAAAAACGGCCTCATCCATCTGAAAAGATTGATGCTCGGTCTTAGCTTCATTCCGATTGGTATCAGATAGCGAGGAGATCAACTCAAAGGCTTTTTTAAAGTCCGGACGAGCAATCAATTCTTTCCAGAATTCGTCACCATAGGAACCATCCTCTTCAGGCGATAAAAGATACTGGATAACTTCTGGTTGATTTCCACTTTCAACCTTATTTTGCAAAAGTTCCTCAAAACTAAAATCTTTGGAACGAGAAAGCATTTTCTTAATCTCTAATATCATCTGCGAAATGGAAATGCTTCTCGAATGGCTGTTTTCTTGAAAATTACACAATGCGACCTTTCCGAATCTACGTTGCGTGATAAATTTCTGATACTCATCAAAGGGAACTGCATGTCCTTTAATCGTCTTGAAGCTAAAGCCTAGCTTTGCAGAACCAATCCCATCTTTTGACTTAAAAGGAATTAAATCAACGCTGGTTAATTTTGCCCATTTAGTCGATGGATCTTTGTCCTCTTTCCTCAATGTATCCAGTGATTTGAGCAGAGATAAATCGAACTTGTAAATGGCGGGAACTGTTTCTCCATTATCATTTTCTCTAAAATATAAATATTGGGAGAATTTTTTGCTTAAGTGATTGATTCGAATTTTAGACATGTGATCGGCTTCGCCCACCTGCACATAATCTAATCCGCCCATTAGCTGTACCTCCCAGTTTTCTGGAAGAGTCAATTCATATACTAATTTAAAAGTAACCGCAGAGTGATCTTTGCCAGCAGAGAACTTCAAGTTTTTGGCCCGGTCCATCCACATTCTAGCTGCTTGGCTACGAATCATTTGCATACATTCATCAAGCGATTTATTTTGAACATTAATCCAAGCCGTTAGCCCGCCTTCCTTGGATTGATCTTTAGTCTCTGGCCGTGGAGAGGGAGCAACAAATAGAAAAGCACCATAATTTTGAGCACATTCGCTCTTACTTAAAGGGCTTCTAACCATCTCAATTTCACCAGACTGGGCATT
>JAYOWQ010000108.1:0-2008 GCA_038152055.1 Opitutales bacterium
CTGACTACTTTTGATACCGAGGAACGTGCCCTGAACATATATATCCGCCGGGAAGAGGTTGGGCTTCAGTATTTGCGGATGGATGATGAGGGCGGTTTTCAAGAGTCGGGCAGGGAAGAGGTGGAGTGGTTTAGGAAACGATTCCATAGCCGGCTAAAGAACGAATCAAAAAGTGAATTTACTATTCATTCTTTCGAGAGTGACATTAGAAAAGAAGCCGCCAGGCGAGTGGGTAGGGCGGAGGAACTGGAAAAACTTCTTCATTCCCTGCGGTCGATGGACCGGGGGTATTTGTGGATTGGCGGACCTGCGGGAATCGGTAAGTCCAACCTCATGTGCTGTGCCATGGAGGCCCTGCTTGATCATCCGCCCGAGAATGTTCTGGTTTTACCCTATTTGTTCCGGGCAGGGGATGACCGGTGCGGAAAAGAATCTTTCCTCCGGTTTGTTCGTGAACGCTTGGAAAAGAGCGAGTGGCTGGTTCCAGATGAAACTTCTTCAGAAGAAGAAAAGGAGGAAGGATCACAAAAGAAAAAAGTACCGGATAATCCAATCAAGGAACTGCGTGATCTTTTTTCCCGTTTGCAGGAGGGGAAGAAGGTGTTGCTTCTGCTCGACGGACTGGATGAAATTGCGGAACGCTCCCCTCGTTTTGTCGAAGATATTGTTTTTGGCATATCCTCGGATCTTGAACAGGTTTTATTGGCCGGTGCTGCCCGGCCGGAATTTGGTATTCCCGAATCTTTTCTAAGCCGCGGCGCACTTGATCCCTTTCCCAAAGGTTTGCCCAGCATGAGCGAAAATGATGCCCGTGCTTTTCTTCTGGAAAGGGCGGGCAATGTTCGCAAGCGGATGCTTGGGATGGATAAGGAAAAAGGGGAGGAGGTTAGCAATCGATTTTTTGCCAAGGTTGCGGAGCGAAGCGATGGATTGCCGATTTATCTCAACTGCCTCCTTCACGATCTGCACCAGGGAAAGATCAGTCCGGAAAATACCGACAGCCTTCCCCGGGGAATTCATGCCTACCATGAAGAACTCCTGCAGCGTCACTCCCTTGGAGATTTTCAGGCGGTCGCCACCCCATCCTTGGTCATCCTGGCGATGGCTCATGAGCCTCTTACCAATGTTGAGCTAACCATTTTTTTAAAACGCCTGAATCGAATCGGAACAGAGAACCTCGAATTGATTGATCGGGTCTTACGGGTGCTTTCCTCAATGCTGAAGAGAGCCCCTGATCCCGACGGAGAGGAAGGCTACACCCTGTACCACCACTCCTTGCGTGAGCATATTTTAAACAGTTCAAACCTAGCTGAAACCGTTGCCTCCATACGCAACAGTTTTTCCAACTCCACGCTCAGGCCATGCGGGGGGTCCTTGGATTTATATCTGTATCGTTGTGGAATTTCCCACTTGCTTGAGAACAATCGCCGGGAAGATGCGATAGAATGGATGACGGACTTTGAGCTAAACATGGGCCGTTTCCAAGCTCTTGATTTCTCGGGTCGGGCTGCAGATGGCTGGTATGCCGATTGGGAACTGCTCGCAAAGGAAGGCAAATTTTCTGGCGATTGTGAAATTTGGTGGGAATTTGCCAGGACCAACCGGCACCATTTTCGAAAACCTGGCTGGGAATCATGGAGGGTCTTTTTCCAGGCGGCGATGGATCATGCGGATGACAGTCCGATCACCATTGGGGCTGAGGAATTCTATGCTGAGGGTAAGTGCGACTGGACTTGGCTCAGGTTGATAAATCGAACCAAGAAATTTACGCTAAGTCCTTTAATTGCTGTGCTTGAAGGCCACACTGCCAGTGTATCCGGAGCCCAATTATTACCGGATAGTCGAATCCTCTCCTGGTCTAGGGATAAGACTCTACGATTGTGGGATAGAGGAAGTGGAGAGCCGATTGGGGTACTTGAAGGCCATACTTTACATGTAGCCGGAGCCCAATTGTTAGCGGATGGCCGAATCCTATCCTGGTCTTATGATAAAACTTTACGATTGTGGG
>JAYOWQ010000109.1:0-1903 GCA_038152055.1 Opitutales bacterium
AGTTTGAACTTTCTTTCCGCGCCCAGGCTGACCGAGCCGATGACCGGATTTTTACCGAGTTCCTTCTCATCGTCACTATGCCAGGCCACCCGGTCCTTTCCGTCACGGTAGTAGTTGATGAGCACGGAATTAAAAGTCACCTTGGCAAGCGGTTCGATCGCCTGCTTGATCATGAGCAATTCCTTGGTCCATGGCTTGGGATCCATATGTATTCCGGAATAGGCGTAGGACTTTCCAGGATCGCCGTACCAGGCCTCCAGGCGAGGCACCAGGTTTTCCTTGCCATAGAAGCGAATGACGTTCTGCGTCCATTCAATACCTTCCTTAAGCGAAATGAGCAGGGTGTCTGCATGGTTGGGTGGAAAAAGTTGCGGGTAATAGCAAAGCTCGGCATCGGGGAGCCTGATTTCTCCTGCCTCTTCCAGCATGAGTGATTCTTGCATCATCAGGTGGCAGACAGCCGGAAAAGAAAAAAACTGCTATTTTCCCGACAGTCCAGCTGGATCGATTGATTGAGGTTTTCGATTGCCAGTCCATCTGCTTTTCCGAGCAAATGATCGCCAACTTTTACCGAGCCCGAAACAACCTGAATCCAAGCATGAGGCAGAGCGTTTACAGGATCGAGGCTGAGGACATTTGGGTTTTTTGACTTACTCAGCCAAAATTCCACATTCTGGCGGATGGCAGATGATCCATTCTTCCCATCAGCGGAAAAAAGAAGGGTCATGCAATCGGAGTTATCGAGATCAGAAAGTTTCTTTTCCGCATAGAGTGGATTGCCTCCGGACTGGTTGGGAAGCATCCAGATTTGATAAAGCTCGGTCTGATGTTCCTTGGATGGATTGAACTCGCTGTGGGTCACCCCAGAGCCGGCGCTCATGTACTGAAGGTTGCCCGGCTTGATCACCGATCCATTGCCCATACTGTCCCGGTGCTCAAGTTCCCCGGATATCACGTAGGTGAAAATTTCCGCGTCCCTGTGCGGATGCGTGGGAAAACCTCCCCCTGGCTCAATAATATCGTTGTTCATCACGATGAGGGAATAAAAACCGCTCCACTCCGGGTCATAATAATTGGCAAACGAGAAAGTGAAGTTTGCATGCAGCCAACCATGCTCAGCGGTGCCCCGTTCATTGGCTTTGCGGATTCGGAAATTCATCATGCATTCCTAAAGCTTTAGCCGAGTGTTTCCAAGCATTCATCCAAATTTAAAGTGATGGTTTCCCTTTTGGGTGATTTTCTTTAAACTGCTGTCCCATGAAGATATGTGTGATCGGTGCCGGTATATCAGGGTGTTCATGCGCCCATGCATTGGCACGGGCCGGGCACCAGCTCACAGTGGTTGAAAAGGGCAGGGGTGTCGGTGGTCGCATGGCAACCCGCCGTATGGAAGGAGCACGGATTGATCATGGCGCCCAGTTCTTCACTATTCGTGATTCCAGGTTGCAGGAACTTAACCGAGAATGGCTGAAGGAGGAGCATGTCACCCCATGGTACGACCGTGTGCCCGGGAAGCCCGAAGTTCCCAGTGACATGAGATACAGGGGAACGCTTGGCATGACCGGACCGGCCAAGTCGCTGACCAGGAAGTGTTCGCTCGAATTGAACTTTTTCGTCGAAAAAATCGAGCGTGAAAATACATGGAAAGTAACAGAACGGGGAGGGGGAGGCCGGATTGTGGAGGCCGACCATTTGGTCCTTACCATACCCTCGATACAAATGCTTGATCTTTTTGAAAGAAGTATGATTGATCTGGGTGGAGAAACGTCCTCGCGTCTGCAAGCAATACGTCACACCCGATGCCTGGCCATTTTAGGCATACTTGATCGCCCTTCCAGGTTAACGCAACCCGGTGCGGTCACTCATCCCTTTGCAGATGTTGATTGGTTGTCCGATAATCAGG
>JAYOWQ010000110.1:0-1881 GCA_038152055.1 Opitutales bacterium
TCGTCCAGTTTGCCAAAGTTCAACAGCCAGTTGCCCAATCCATTGCGCCCGCCGAAAACCATCCGGTCCATTGCCCCTCCCAATTCATCCTCGCTTGCCTGATTGCCAGACCATGCGAGCTGGGCGCCATGAAAGAGCCCCGGGTAAAGAGTGGGCCATGGCTGGTGGTTTCCGCAATCCCCCCAGCTTGTAACAAGCATGCCATCGGCCCCATGCCTGCGGGCACACTTGCTTGCCAGGGTCAGGTTTTCCCGGGCCGTTGTCCAGCGGCCACAAAAGCTCCGCCATGCCGCCACTCCCGGGGCCAGGCAAAAGGACAGTCCGCATTCCGCAATCGCCCGTGCCTGTTCGTCAAAGGGATGGGTTGGTTCGTACCCCCAGATAATTGGGGATGCGGTGGGGCAGAGGAGCTTGGCATTCTCCGGTTTTTCCAGCAAAACGTCCGCCCAGAACTGCATCCGCTTGCCATGCTTTTCCACCAGTTTTCGAATGCCGTCGAGATGGCGCAAATACACCTTGTCCTTGCCTGTTTTTTCCACCTCTTCCCGGCTCCATCCCTGGCCCAGTTCCCAGGGTTCGTCTAGCCCGACGTTAAATTTACTGGAGGAGAAATTGGGCAGGTATTCCGCGTAAAGGGAATCGATGAAAGTTAGGCTTTCCTCATTGGGTTTGAGGGTGGTTCCATGATCGCGCTTGATGTAGGGTTCCTCGCGAAGGAAACCATCCGGGCACTCCGCCATATGCTTGTATTCGTCATGGCGCAACCACCGCTCGAAATGCCCGAACGAATTGAGGTTGGGCACCAGTTCGATGAAGCGTTCCTGGCAGTACTGGTCGATCTGCTGAATTTCCTCCGCGGTCAGTGGGGATGCATCCTTCCATATGGTTTGATGATCCTTAAAGGCGAAGGTATGCTCCACGTAAAGTTGCAGTTCATTGTAGCCCAGCCGTGCGATCAGATCGATCAATGCGAACAATTCCGCCATCGTGGGTACCTTGCATCGGCTGACGTCGAGCATGAATCCGCGCCGGTTAAGCCCCGGTTGGTCCTCGATATAAATACCTGCTGTTTTTCCATCTTCTGCCTGTTCGATGAGCTGGGCGAGAGTGGATAATCCGCGGAATGTACCCGCCGGGGTTTCGGCTTCTATTCTTACCTTATCCGTACCTATTCTCAGGGTATATCCTTCCGAGTGGGGTACCTTGGACTTTTCGATTATGAGGTTGGCAAGATCGGAGGGACCAGCCAGTTGAATTCCCAGTTTTCCAATCCACGGAATCATCCCTGCCTGCAGGTCCTCCGATGCACAAAATGCAATCATTTTTAATGGGATGCACACGGAATCGCCCGTAATGTCGAGCTTTGCCGGTGTTGGGAACAGGGAAGGAATCTTCATTTCTTTGGGGCGGGGATGAGGAGACCGCACCCCCAGGTCAAAAATACCGTAACCGGCCATGCCCATACGGTATTTACTTGGATCATCAGTTTTTCACCCTTTACCCTGAGGCCACTCCACTGGGCTACTTGTTCAGGGTTGATAAGATCAAAATTCAGCAGGATCTGGTAAAAATCAGGTCGCAAATACGCCACCAATACAAAGGACAGGGCAAACCCAAGACTGAGTCCACGGGTGCTTGCATTGGGGGTGAGCAGGGCGGCAAGAAACATCCCCAGCATCGGGCCGGTGGTGTAGGAAATCATGCCGAATGCCAGCACCACCACGTTTACCTTCCCCCTTAGTCCATCCAGTTCCACCGCAAACGCGGCAAGGAGGATACCCCAGATGAGCACGAGCAGGCGGGATAAAAGAAGGTCCCCCTTCTCGGTACTTTCCTTTGCATCCTTACGGTCACGCACCAGGGAGAGGGTAGTCTGGGAGA
>JAYOWQ010000111.1:0-1842 GCA_038152055.1 Opitutales bacterium
CCAGTTGTTCATTGATCAGATCACGGTCTGCAATGAATGGAAAAAGCCAGGTTTGCGCGTCCTGTCGGTAAATTGCAAGCAGCGCGGTTCTGGGTGGATTTTCTTTTCCGGTAATATCTTCGAGGCGAGCAAGATCAAAGGTACGGTTGGCAAGTTTCTGTGGTTTTATCAATTCCTTCAGGCTTGAATCATTATAATCTGCATGCCCGAGTTCCCGGGCGAACATGTTCACGATGCTGGTCGTTTCGACGGATTCCCTGAAAGGCATCACCCCGATTCTTCCCCTTGGACCTTCCGGCGTTTTGACGTGAAAGGACCCGGCCATCATCCCACCCATTCCCGGATTTTCTCCCCATTGTTCGGGGAGCTTCCAAGCCACAACCGGTCCATCGTAATGATTTGGGGCAGTGTAGGAACGAATATCCTCCACGTCCGAGCAGGACGCGAGGGTCAGAACTCCCGTAATCGAGAGAATTGCACAAATACTCGCAAACGCGCTGGAGGGTCGAATCATCTGCATTTCAGGATATGAAGGAGTGGGGAACAGGCAACCCGAAGAGGGCGCCTTTCAGGCATTGCATTTAAAGAGCGCGACGTCTCCGTCCGCAAAAAAGTATTCCTTACCCTCCAGCCTAAGTTTGCCCGCATCGCGCGCCGCGGCCATGCTACCGGTTGAAATCAGGTCGTCATAGGATACCACCTCTGCCTTGATGAAATTCTTTTCAAAATCGGTATGGATCACCCCGGCGCACTGGGGCGCGGTCATTCCCTTGCGGAAGGTCCATGCCCGTGCCTCTTTTTCTCCCGCGGTAAGAAAGCTTGCCAGTCCAAGCAAATCATAGGTCGCCTGAATGAGAGAGGTTACCCCGGAGTCCGCCACTCCCATTGCCTCCAGGTACTCCTTGGCTTCATCGTCCGCAAGTTCGGAAAGTTCCTCTTCCATTTTTGCGGAAATGGCGCAACAGGCCGCATCCTGCTGGGCGGCTGCCCAATCCCGGAATTCAGTGAAGCGCGCGTTGCTGGAAGGGTCGGCAATTTCGTCTTCCTTCAGGTTGCAGGCATAAAGCATGGGTTTGGAGCTTAAGAGATGAAAGGTTTTCAGGCGTTCCTTCTCATCATCGTCCATCGGCAATAGATTGGCGGGTTTTCCCTCGTCCAGGTGCGGAACCAGTTTTTCAAGCAAGGCAACGTTTTTGCCTGCATCCTTGTCCTGTCCGCGGGCTTTTTTCTCGTTTTTCCGCAACTGGCTGGCCACGGATTCCGCATCCGCGAGAATTAACTCGGTCATGATCACCTCTGCATCCGCAACCGGATCGACCCTGCCCATGTTGTGGATGACGTCCTCATCCTCGAAGCAACGCACCACGTGCACGATCGCATCCACTTCACGCACGTTGGCGAGGAACTTGTTGCCCAGTCCTTCGCCCTTGCTCGCTCCTTCCACCAGACCGGCGATGTCCACCATCTCGATGGCTGCCGGGATCAGGGTAGTGGTCTTGACCAACTCGGCCAGCGGTACCAAGCGGGCATCCGGCACCTGCACCACGCCCACGTTCGGGTCAATGGTGCAGAACGGGTAGTTGGCCGCCTCCGCCTTCCGGGTCTTGGTGAGGGCGTTGAAGAGAGTGCTTTTGCCCACGTTGGGCAGTCCTACGATTCCAGCTTGTAGCATAACGAAAATAAAAGAGGCTCATCATGTCCGAGTGGGCGGGTTCGGTCAACAAGGATGGGATGGAGTTGCGCAAACCTTTCCCATTGACGATCCAACGTGAATTATTAGTTTCAGAAGTTCTTTGTGGCGATAGTAGCTCAGTTGGTTAGAGCACTGGTTTGTGGTACCAG
>JAYOWQ010000112.1:0-1798 GCA_038152055.1 Opitutales bacterium
CGGGGGGATTGTCCGACCACACGGCTTCCTTCGGTAACCAATAATTTTTCGACTTTTAAATCCTTTAATCCAGCATGGGCCTCGAGGGGGAGAGGAGAAGAAGAGTGCTCGCGGTCTGAATGCATCGTTTCCTCCCGTGCCTGATCAATTTCACGGACAATTAAATTACGGGGAATTTTGAGCTGACGAAGGACCAGCGAAAGAATTTCCAGGCCACCTTCCACCTCAGAAGCGACTACGTTAACGGGCATATTTTTGCTGAGCTGTTCAGATCCCCTCATATATTGAGTGCGCACAAATACCGGGGCCTCCACTTTCATGCGGGCAATGGTGGATATAACCCGTTCAATCGCTTTGTTATCATTGATCATAATGACAATCGCCCGGCAACTTTCCACATGGGCATGCCCCAAGGCCTCCTCACTGGTGGCATCTGCGTAGTATACTGGGTCGCCCAACCTTCTTCCCAGTTCGACGTTGTCGGAGTTCATCTCCAATGCAACTGCCTCGATATTCAATCGACTCAGGCTGTTGGTAAGGAGCCGGCCTGCCAGTCCATATCCAATCACCACCACATGGTCGCTGTGTCCAACCGTGCAATCTTCCAACTCCTCCGCACTGCGAGCACGCAAAAGCTTGGCCAAGGGATCCAAGGCGCGCTCTCCGGCGGTAAAGTGAGGGGCTTTATAAACGAGCAGGGGAGTTAAAAACATGCTTAAGATCCCCGCGTTTAACAACGGGCCGATTTCGGTATCCAGAACCACACCCTCATGGATAGCCAGTTGAAGAATTACGAATCCAAACTCACCAAACTGGGCAAGGCCGACTCCAGCCAACCAGGCGGCCCGGGGAGGAAATCGCATTAAGGAGGCAGCCAGAATAGCAAGCAATCCCTTTCCGCCAATAAAAGCAAGCAGGAGTAATCCCACCTCCATGGGCTTCTCTGCAAGTAGTTGGAAATCAAAAAACATACCCAGCGAAACAAAGAAAAAGCTAACGAATACATCTCGCAGAGGAAGAATGTCTCCCATTGCCCGGTGCCGGAAATCCGTGTCCGCCACGATCATCCCTGCCAAAAAAGCTCCCAGTGCAAGCGAAAGGCCGGTAAGCGAGGTCAGGTAGGCGGTGCCAATGCAAAGACAAAGCACGGTCAGAATAAACACCTCATTGCTTCGGCTACTGTCCACCAAGCGAAAAAGAATAGGTACCAGCTTTCGGGAAGTGGCGAAGAGCAGGGTTACCACCAGGGTGGCTTTTCCAAGAGCAATCAAAATAGCCTGCCAGGTTTCCGGTTTATTCAATCCATTGGCAAGCAGAGGAACGATCAGCACCATGGGCACGATGCAAAGATCCTGAAAGATTAGAGTGCCCACTATAAAACGCCCATGTGGAGCATCGAGTTCCCCGCGTTCGCCTAAGGTGCGTAATACCAAGGCGGTGCTGGAAAGGGCAAAAACGAAACCATATACAATGGATTCAGGGAGGGAAAAGTCGAGACTAAGGCATACTGCCGAAGTGACTAGAGCAGTGACGCTGACCTGAAGAAGTCCGCCCAGGGCAACCTGTCGGAAAATGTTTTTCAGGCGGGCGAGAGAAAATTCCAATCCGATCGTAAAAAGAAGGAAAATAACCCCAACTTCGGCAATCACTTCGATGGCTTCGGGGTCATGTGCCAATGAAAGCGCTTTGGGACCAACCAGGGCACCAGATAAGACCAGTCCAGCCACAACCGGGAGTTTTAGCCGCCCCAAGATGAGAGTGACGAGCACGCTCACTGTGGCGATAACCGTAATTTCCT
>JAYOWQ010000113.1:0-474 GCA_038152055.1 Opitutales bacterium
TTGGATTATTTTTTTGGGCAAGCTTTACCAGACGCTTACGCCAGTAAAAATCAATTCCCCCAGACAACCAATGATTGGCCAGATCATAACGGGGAGCCACGCTGGAAAAAGTGGCTTCGACCGCAGCAGGGTCGGGTCTACTCACTCTTTTTCCTCAGAGGAGGAAAAGCTTTCCACCACCCAGCGGGAGAGTTCTTTGTCTGGATCTTCGATGACTTTTTTATCGATCACGAAAGAATTTTTTCCAATGCGCTGGGAAATGATTTTCAGGCCATGTTCAAAGTCCTTGAACTTCCTCTCGCAAAGGGCAAGAACGGAGCGATTCTCCGAGGTTGCCTCCTTGACGACTTCAACTTTCGCCGCCTTACGGAACCGAAGCTCAAGACCATGCTCACGCTTGAATGACTCGACAAAACGATCGACATCCTCAAGGAGAGTTTCATCCAGTAAGTCCTGATTATCCTCGATCAGTTA
>JAYOWQ010000113.1:497-1651 GCA_038152055.1 Opitutales bacterium
TTCCTTCAGTTTTTCCGATGGCTGGCGGACAGTTTCTGAATCCACTGAAAATTTCCGGATGGAGGTGGAGGGTAATTCAAATTTAAAATCCCTAAAGATTCGTTCAAGAATAGTAACCAGTCCTCGGGCTCCCGTCTTTTCCTTGGCAGCCAGCTTGGCAACCTCATGGATTGCGGGATTACTGATATCAAACTTGATTCCATAACCTTCAAAATCCTTGCGATATTGATCCAAGGCATTGCCTTCGGAGGATAGAAGAATCTCAGCTAAGTCCTCTTCATTGAGATGGTCACAGGCCACACGTACCGGCAAACGGCCCACAAATTCAGGCTCAAAACCGTATTTAATGAAGTCCTGAGTTTCCGCCTTATTAAGAAAGTTCTCACTTCTTTCCGAAAGGTATTTCCCTTCCGATGAGCCAAATCCGATGCGGTTGAGGTCGAGTCGCTTGCGAACACTCTCCGCTAATTGATCAAAAGCCCCACTGACAATAAAGAGAATATTTTTGGTGGAAATACTCGGTTTTTTTGGTTTTCCTCCGCGCTGCATTTCCATAAAGGCTTTCATCTGCCCCATCATATCCTGGGGGGAATGAAGGTTTACCTCAGTCTCCTCCATCAGTTTGAGCAGATTGATTTGCACACCCCGCCCGGAAACATCCCGGCCACCTCGGGAACCCTCAGCGGCAATTTTATCAATTTCATCAATGTAAATGATGCCATATTGAGCGAGCTCAACATTACCGTCTGCTTGCTTGACCAAATCGCGCACCAGATCGTCGACATCGTTGCCCACATATCCGGTCTCCGAAAATTTGGTGGCATCGGCTTTGACAAAGGGAACGCCAATTAACTTGGCCACATTGCGCATTAGGTAGGTCTTACCGACTCCGGTGGGCCCAAGTAGCAGCACATTAGGCTTTAGGTATTCCGCCGCCTGAGCACGATCATCCTGAATGCAGCGGCGCACATGATTGTAATGATCGCAAACGGCAACCGAGAGCACCCGCTTGGCCTGTTCCTGCTTGATAACGAAACGATCAAGATAGTCCCGCACCTCTTTGGGTTTACGATCAAAAGAGCGGATTGCATCGAGGGGATCTTCCTTCTCTGGTTTTACTTCCTTGGATTTCTTTCCATGGTCCTTTGGTTGTT
>JAYOWQ010000114.1:0-1516 GCA_038152055.1 Opitutales bacterium
CCGGTAAATCACTTGAAACCATTCACATTGTTGGGGGTGGTACCCAAAATGAACTGCTCAATCAAATGACTGCGGACTCCACAGGTTGTGAAGTGATTGCCGGTCCCATTGAAGCAACCAGTGCGGGCAACTTAATTACTCAAATGATGGCAGATAGAGAACTCGGTTCGCTTGAACAGGGTAGGGAACTAATTTCTCAATCTTTTGAACTAAAAAAATATCAGCCTAATGGAACAGTTTCCTGGGATGAAGCATACGGTAAAATGCGAGAAATTTGTAAATCTGGAGATTAATTATTTTTCGTAAACGGTCTGAAAGTTTTCGATTGAAGATTTAAGGGCGTCTGAACTGCTAGTATCTGCGCCTTGCTTGCATTTCATAGCGGCAACCATCACGTAATGAGCGCCTTTCAACAGTTCCTCATATTTGTCTGAAGATGATTTTATTCTTTGAGTAAGGAAGTATTCGGCAATAATCTTCTGAATTTTGTTGGCGTGATCCTCTTTTGTGCTCACCCAACGAGCTAATTGATTAGAAGACTGAGCATTCTTTTTGGCGGCTAGATCACTAATCTGGGCAATCGCTTTTGCGATCGTGGACTGATCTTCAAGCATTTGCATGAACCGGACGGAGTCGTCGTATACACCGCATGGCACTTGGCAATGACCATGCCCGATGGACGTGAAACATGACAGGCAAAGGAATATAGATAAAACTGAAGAGGATTTCATCTATACATCCTTTGAGGAAAAACAAGCATTTGCAAGTCAATGAGCCGAAGAATCGAAATTTATCATCTGCCAGCAGGCATTGGGATTTTGTAAAAGGTTTGATTTATCGAAGTTGGTTGATTTTCTAGACCAAGATCGATGGTTTATCATAAGACTCTATTATTGCTGGCATTTACTCTAATGAGTCTTCTTTGGTCAACTTTGTGTCTGGCGGATGACCTTTCTGGATTTGGCATTCTGGAGGAAAGAAAAGAGGAGGATTTCAACCCTGGCGCATTTCGGGATTGGACGAGTAAAGATGGTGTCAGTAAAATGAGGGCAAAAGTTTTGAAAGTTTCTGACAACGCAATTTCGCTCTTGCTTGAAGATGGGCGTGAATTGGAAGTCCAAAAGACCTTCTTATCCGCAGAAGATCTTTCCTTTATCGAAAGGTTCGAGTTGTATGAAAACACAACCTCCGGTTTAGAGTTCGGAAAAGACCGAATATGGAAAAGCGTTCAAGGTTCGGAGATTGTCGGTCAACTGATCGAAGCAACTGATAAATTTGTTCGTATCAAGACTCAAAACGGTCGATTGATTTCAATCAAACCAGAGCTTTTATCGGAAGAAGACCGGCAGATGGTCGGTAGGTTTACCACTAATCAAAAACGCTTGAGTCTCAAAGATTGCGAGTATCTGCTAAGGTCCAAGAAATGGCGTGATGGATTGGGGCGGGATTGGACGATTCAATACGAATTTTCCAACTTCAAGGCAGTTGATGGAAGGAAGGTAGTCTACATAGTCCG
>JAYOWQ010000115.1:0-1515 GCA_038152055.1 Opitutales bacterium
ATAGAGTGAATGGGGCAAATGCATTTCCTCGAGCTGTTGCTCAAGGGTGGAAGGCAGGGTTTTGACCTTGCTGAGTAAGGGGTCCAATTCAAAGGTTAACCGGGCGGGGCGTTTGCCAACCCGACTCAAAGATTCATTCAAAGTCGAAGCGTTAAGTCGTTCATCGTTAAATCCGAACCGCTGAAGTATTTTTCTTCCCAACTCATAACGGGAAATAACCTCTGATCCTGCCCAATGAAAAAGCCCGTTGAGATTGGGACGTTCAATCAACTCAACCGCCAGCTGTGCCACATTGTCTGCCGAACTAGTCTGTCGGAATTCATCCGTGAAAAGAGATAGGGGAGTCCCGTTGGCCAGAGCCAAAAGAATTCTTTCGTGAGGACTGCGATTGCCATCAGGACTATTTCCATTAAGCAAAGTAATCCGCAAAACCACCAGGTTTTGATCGGTTACTTTGAGAACCTGTTTTTCCGCCTCCAGTTTCTGCCTGCCGTACTCACTCAAAGGGTTGGTTTGATCGGTTGACCGATAGGGAGATGCGGTGCCGTCGAAAACCATATCGGTGGAAATATGAATATGCCTTGCCCCCAGATGAGAGGAAACCTCCGCCAGTCGCCTCGCCGCCTCAACATTGATCAGGTGGGCATACTGAGGGTCCTGATCCACCGTATCAGGCGAAGAAATCGCAGCACAATTGACGACTGCATCTGGCCAGTAATCAAAAAAAGTTCGCATAACTGGATCAAAAGCATCCAGAGGCAAAGGAGAAACTTCGTACCTTCCCCGCGGGTCCGACCATGTCCGGTTAGCGAAGGCAAGCAGTTTGTATCCACGGGCCAGTACCTCCCGACAGACTGCGGCTCCAAGGAGGCCGGTTGCGCCCAAGACTGCTATTTTCATTATTCTAAGATTAAATCTTTCGCCCAAAGTCACAACCCGAGAAGTTTTCATCTTCAAACAATCCTTCCTCTTTCCTTGCTTGCATGAGGTAATTCGAGTCGATAAAAGAAAGAGAACTAATGAATTTATCCCAACTTGCGAATCCTCGCATCCTGGACCAACCTGTCTACGAACCCGGCAAACCGATTGAAGAGGTCGCTCGGCAATATGGTCTTCAGCCAGACCAAATTTGCAAACTCGCATCGAACGAAAATCCCTGGGGTGCCTCGGAGCTTGCTAAAGTTGCAGCACGGGAAGCTCTGGATCGGGTACACTTATACCCTGACGGATCAGGTCATCAACTGATTCAGCAGCTTTCGGAGCATCATGGCCTCCAGCCCAATCAATTTGTTTTGGGTAATGGCTCCAATGAAATCATTGAACTGCTGGGGCATGTCTTCCTCGAGTCAGGTGATGAAGTGGTCTGTGGTGCCCACGCGTTCGTCGTTTACAAACTGGTCGCCTTGCTTATGGGAGCCAAGGTGATCGAAGTGGAAATGCCCGACCTGACCCATGATCTTGCCCTGATGCAAGAAGCTGTTTCCGAAAAAACCAAACTGGTCTTTCTTCCCAGTC